>CAZVYC010000012.1:0-43077 GCA_964631425.1 uncultured Rhodospirillales bacterium | reverse complement strand
CCGAAGGTGGTCGGCAGCATGCCTGCGATCATGGCGATCGATGTCATCACGATCGGCCTCGCGCGTTGCGCGCCGGCCTGGATCAGCGCTGCGCGCCGATCCGCACCCGCAGCCTCGCGTTCGATGGCGGCGTCGACGAGCAGGATGGAGTTTTTGGTGACGATGCCCATCAGCATGAGCAGGCCGATGAAGGAGGAAAGGTCGAGCGCCTCGCCGGTGACGAGCAATGCGGCCAAGGCGCCGCCGACCGACAGGGGCAAGGTGGTCAGGATGGTGATGGGCTGAAGGAAGTGCTTGAACAGCAGCAGCAAGACGCCGATCAGCATCAGGATGCCGGCGACGATCGCGATGCCGAACTGGCTAAACATGTCGGCCATGTATTCCGTAGCGCCGTAGGGCTGCTCGCGCACTCCGGACGCAGCGAGTTCCCTGACGACCGGGAGGGCGTGGATCGCGCGCAGGGACGTGCCGAGCGTGGCCGTCGAATCGAGATCCGCTTCGACGGCAACCATGCGACGGCGATCGAACCGGTCCACCCGCGCCTCGCCGTTGCCAAAGCTGATATCGGCGACGAGAGAAAGCGGCACGCTGCCGTGTAAGCCCGGCACCTTCAGATTTTCGATGGTTGCCATATCGGCGCGTCGATCGGGCGCCAACTCGACCCGGATCGGCACCTGGCGGTTATCAAGATTGAGGGTCCTGAGACTGGCGCCGGTGTTGCCGATGGTGGCTATGCGTGCCGTCCGTGCGATGTCCTGCGCCGTGACGCCGAGGGAGGCAGCGAGCGTCGAGCGGGGTCTTATCAGGATCTCCGGCTCGGCCAGGGGAATCCCAGTCGTGACATTGGCGATGCCGTCGAGGCGGCCCATCTGCTCGGCGAGCTTCCGCGCTTCGTCGGCGACCGCTACCGCATTGACGCCGGTCAGCACGATCGTGACGTCGCGATTGCCTCCGCCGTCGGAAAAATGCCAGCGAATGTCGGGGATCCGTGCCAGGAGCGGCCGCAACAAGTATTCGAATTCAGTCTTGCTATGCACGCGCTCATTCACCGGCTTCAAATCGATGGTGAGCGTCGCGTGCCGGAT
The DNA here is from genome assembly GCA_964631425.1 of uncultured Rhodospirillales bacterium. GTDB lineage: Bacteria > Pseudomonadota > Alphaproteobacteria > BOG-932 > Roseiterribacteraceae > BOG-932. The sequence goes on along the minus strand of CAZVYC010000012.1, from coordinate 41,992 downwards.
TTCGCCGCCGCTCGAGGCACCGCCGGCCCCAATGGTCGTAAAGACATGGGCGACTTCGGGCCGCGCGCCCAGCAGGGCGACGACGCGCTGCGCCGTCCGGTCGGTTTCATCGATCGTGGCACCGGGCGGCAATTCGATCGACAGGAATGATTGGCCGAGATCCTCGCTGGGCAGAAAGCCGGTGGGCAGCAGCGGCACGAGGCACAGGGAGGCAAGGAAGAACGCGAGGCCGGCTGCGAGCACCGAGGCACGATGGCTGAGCGCCCATCCGAGCAACATGCGATAGCGGGCGACCAGGCGGGGTTCCCGGCGACCGCGGCGCCGCGGCTTGAGGAAATAGGCCGCCAGCATCGGCGTCAGCAGGCGCGCGACGAGGAGCGAGGCCAGCACGGCGAGGGCAACGGTGATGCCGAACTGCTTGAAATACTGGCCGACGACGCCGCTCATCAGGCTTACGGGCAGGAACACGACGACGATCGTCATGGTCGTGGCGACAACGGCCAGGCCGATCTCGTCCGCCGCTTCGATTGCGGCGCGATAGGGCCGGATGCCGAGGCCGATATGCTGGACGATATTCTCGATCTCGACGATCGCGTCATCGACCAGCACGCCGACGATGAGGGTGAGAGCGAGCAGTGTAATGCTGTTCAGGGTGAAGCCGAGACCGAGGAGCGCGGCGAAGGTCGGCAGCAATGACAGGGGCATTGCGATCGCGGCGAGGAGGGTGGTGCGCCAATCGCCAAGGAACCAGAACACGACCAGCAACGTCAGGCTCAGACCTTCGACCAGCGTGTTCATGGCGGCGGCGAAGCTGGCGCGGGTATAGGCAACGGTGCTGGTGATGAGCGCGACGCTGATCCCGGGGCGAGCACGCATGATTTCATCGAGCCGGCGGGTCACCGCGTCGGCAACCGACACCTCGCTGGCGCCCTTGGCCTTGAAGACGGCGAAAGCGACGACTTCGTCGCGATCGAAGCGTGCGCGCTGGCGTTGCTCGGCGGCATCATCGACGACGGTGCCGAGATCGTCGAGGCGCGCCCACCTGCCGCCCGGCAACGCGATGCTGGTCGCCGCCAGCTGGGCCAGGGATCGCGCGCCGCCCAGGGTGAGGATCGCCTGCTCGCGCGACCCGATCGCGCCGCGCCCGCTGGGTAGATCGACATTGCGGGCGCGCAGTTGATCATCGACCTCGGCGGCCGTGATGCCGAAGGTCTGCAGTCGCACGGGATCGAGCGCCACCCGGATCTCGCGGTCCACGCCGCCCAGGCGCGTGACCCGGCCTACGCCGGGCACGGCCAGCAGCTCCTGGCTCAGCGTATTGTCGACATACCCCGACAGGTCCAGCGGGGACATCGCGTTGGCGCGTACGGCGTAGGTCAGGATCGCGCCGCCCTCGACATCGAGGCGCGTGACGACCGGCTCCGCGATGCCGGCTGGCAGATCGCCGCGAATGCGCGCAATCGCGTCGCGGACATCATTGATGGCGCCATCGGGGTTGATGCCGAGCTGGAACTCTACGGTCGTGGTCGAGATGCCATCGACGATGGTGGAACGCACATGGTGGACATTGGCGATGCCGGCGAATGCATCCTCGAGCCGCCGCGTAACGGTTGGTTCGAGATCGCTCGCGGGCGTGCCCGGTGCGTTCACGGTCACCACCGCCACCGGAAACGAGGTGTCCGGGCTGACATTCACCGGCAGTTTCAGGAAGGCAAAGGAGCCGCTCAGCGCAAGGCCAATGAACAGCACGATAGTCGGGATCGGCGAGCGGATCGCCCACGCTGAGATGTTCTTCATCTCATGCCCGTTTCGGGCGGCTGCCCAGCCGGTGTTTCCCTCACCGCCTGACCGTCATGGAGAAAGGCGCCGGCGGAGAGAATGACATGTTCTCCTGCGGCGAGACCTTTGCGAATCTCCACCTCGCCCTGCTCCGTAGCGCCGGTTTCCACGATGCGCCGCCGGGCATGACTGCCCTCCACCACATAGACGAAACTCTCGCCGTCTTGCGACAGGATCGCGGAGCGAGGCATCGACAGCGCGGCCGCCCGGGACAGCAGGATCCGCCCCTGCACGAAGGCGCCCGGCCTGAGGCGCGGGTCGAGCGGCAGGTCGATATGAACAATGCCGAGCCGACTCTGTGGATCGAGCGTGGGGGCGATCGCGCGGACCCTGCCCGCGACCAAAGCTTCTTGGTCGGGCGCTCCGATGCGCACCTTGGCCTCGAGACCCGGCGTCAGCTGCTGCAGCGCGTCTTGCGGCACTTGAGCATCGAACTGCACGAGACCGCCCTCGATCAACCGGAACAAGGGTTCGCCAGCGGTCGTGATGGCGCCGGGTTCGGCGCTGCGCATGATGATCACGCCATCGGCCGGCGCGCGCAGTTCGCCCTGGGCAATGCGGGCCTTGATCTCACCGATTTCGGCCTCCGCCGCGGCCAAGCGGGCGGCCGTCGACCGGGCGGCGGCACGCCGCTGGGAAACCTGTTCCAAACTGATTGCCCCGGTGCCGCGAATCCCGTCGACGCGCTCGAAATCCGCCGCGGCCGAGGCCGCTGCCGATGATGCGTCCTCGGCCACGGCGGCCGCATGACGCAGCTGGGCCTGCAGCACCGCGGTGTCGAGCCGAGCCAGAATCTGACCCTTGGCGACCCAATCCCCTTCATCGACAAGGACCGAGTCGATGCGCATGCCTGGACTCTCGGTGCCGATCAAGAGCTCATGCCGGGCAACGAGCGTGCCGCCCACAGTCAACCACCGCTGCATCGGGTGGCGCTCTGCCTCGGCCGTCGTAACCAACGGGACGGTCTCGTGCCCCTGAACGCCGCGCGGGGCAGTGTCTGGCACCAAACGGCCGCGCCCCGTCAACAGGCCAATGCCAATGAGGGCGGCGGCCGAGAGAGCCATGATCGTCAACAAGAGCCGATGGCGCAGCCTGCCTGGGGCGGTCCTCGACCCGACGAGGACGCGTCCGAGCCCGTCATGCATGGACGCGGACGAGATCCTCGACGACCGAAGCGATGGTATCGAGCGCATTGTAGCGAGCGAAGTCATCGCGCAATCCTCGCGCGCCGTCACGGTAGTGACGGTCGGTCAGTACCGTCAGCACGGCGTCGCGGATTTGTTCAGGAGAAGGCCGGGCGGTTTCGAGATTGATGCCGGCGCCCGCCCAGGTAACGCGGGCCGCGATCTCCGGCTTTTCTTCGCTGTCGCCGGCGACCACCATCGGAACCCCGAGGCTCAGCGCGTGATTGACCGCGCCATAGCCTCCATTGGTGACCATGACGCTCACCTTAGGGAGCAGCCGGTCAAAGGGCAGGAACACGCTTGCCCTGGCATTCGCGGGCAGCGCTACGGGAATGGCGTCCAGCGGCGGACCGCCGGTCGTGGCGACGACGATGACATCTTCACCGGCGAGCGCTGTCAGGGTCGGGCCGACCAGCTGCGAGAGATCCGTATTTGCCAGCGTTCCCTGAGTGACGAGAACCACCGGCCGCCCTCCGTCGAGCTCTTCCCACCAGAGGGGCGGGGCGAAATCGGCGCTTGACGGTGGCAGCAGCGGTCCGACAAAGCGGACATTTCGCGGCATGTCGCTGCGCGGATATTCGAAGCGTTCCGCCGTCAGTTGCAGATAGAGATCGGGCAGTGTGATGAAACTGTCGAACAGGAACTCCGGCAGAGCCGGCGAGCCTTGCGCCGTAAGGACGTCGTTGAAGTAGCTTTGGACCTCGCCATAGAGGTTTTGCTGCAGATACTGGGTCACGGCGACGTTCCGGGACCGCGCCGCCGGCGTCGAGGGAGGCGGCATGGCCGTCCCGAAGAACGCGGTGTCGACGCTGGACCGGGCCAGGGCGGTGATGCCGAGCGAGACGACCGGGATGCGCTCGTCGCGTGGCCCGAGCAACATCGGCATCACCCCGCAGAACATCGTGTCGATCACGATCGCCTCGACCGAAAAGTCACGCAGGATGTTCCTGACGCCCTCATATTGCAGTGGCATGGCATCGGCGAAGATATGTTTCAGGCCGAAGATGAGGTGCGACGGCCCGGCAGTCAGCCGTGCGCGTTCCGGGAAATGCTCATCAAGCCGCCGATAGTCGAGGTCGATTTCCGGCAGGAACGGCACAAAACGGGCTCCCGCGGCCTCGACCCGCTCCCGGAAGACGCTCGCCGTGTGCATGACGACGTCGTGTCCTCGGCTGACCAGGTGGTGAGAGACCGCGAGGAGGGGCGAGATATGCCCCGGCACAGGGGTTCCCGCGATGAGAAAGCATGGCATCGTGGGTTCAGGCCCTTACCCGGCCGCCGCTACGGCCATGGGGACGGCTTCCCGAATCCGCAGCGCGGCAAGATAACGTTCGAAAAGCGTCGTGGTGACAGGACGTATCCGCGCGTTGACCGCCTCCAGCTGTGCCTCGGTGAAGGCGAAGCAGATCTCGGGGCGCGCCGACGCGGCGTCATGCTTCTCCAAAATCGCGATGACTGCGGCGAGACTATCGTCATGACGCCTGGCGAGGCGGGCGCGCGCCAGTTCCATCCAGTCCTCCACCGGCATTGCATCGAGCCGCAGGCCAAGCCGGGAGAAGACCGGACCTAGGTCAAGCAGGGTCAGGGAATGGCGGGGGAGCATATGATAGACCTGCCCCTCGGATCGATCGCTCGAGCCGAGGTGCACGATGGCGCGGGCGACGTCATCGACCGGCGTCATGTTGAGCGCCAGCTCCACATCCGGGATCGCCTGCAGCTCGGCGCAGATCACGGCGACGCGCCAAATCAGGTCCGTCTCATTGCAGATCGCATGGACGTGATCGCCGGTAACGCTGCCAAGGCGGTAGATCGACACGGGTAACCCTGCCGCCTGGGCGTAGCGCGCCAGCGTATCGCTGACCCATTTGCTCTGGCTGTAACCACCAGCCAGCCCTTTCCACGAACCGAGATCGGTCTGTTCCGTGATCGAGCACGCGCCATAGGACGGGTCGACGATGCCGAGGGTCGAAATCTGGTGGAGCCGCTTCGGCGTGCCACGCGCGGTCCAGTCGAGCAATGTCAGGACGCTGTCGACGTTGGCAGGCTTGAGACTCTCGTAGGAATGCAGGAAGTCGACTTGCGCACCGCAATGGTAGATCGCGTCGCATTCATCCCGCACGGCCGAGATGCCGGCTTCGTCGAGGCCGAGGTCAGGGGCGGCGAGATCGCCTAGCAGGATCTCGATGCGCTCGTTATCCCAGTGCGCCAAGAGCTTCCGCTGCTGCAACGCCTGCCTCAGGCGGAGTCGCCCGGATTGCGCATCGCGTGCGCGTACATGGCAGAAGATGCGGGCATCGGTCTCCCGAAGCAGCGAGACCAAGAGATGCGTGCCGACGAACCCGGTCGCTCCTGTGAGGAAAACCCGCGTCGCTGCCGCCGGCGAACAGGCGCCGGAGCCTCTGACATGAGACGGCAGAATGATATCACGCGACAGGTCCGGTCCGGCATCGGACGCCTCCCCGCCATCGATCAGTATCGCCAGGTTCCTTACGACGGGATGGGTGTAGACACCGGCAATTGGGAAAGCAGGGCTGATCTCGTCCCGGATCCGGCGTCCAAGGCGGATCGCCAGCAGCGAATGGCCGCCCAGTTCGAAGAAGCTGCTGTCGATGTCGACGGCGGAGAGCCCCAGCGTCTCGGCAAACAGGGCGCATAGCATCGCTTCAGTCGGAGTCCGCGGCCCGCGTTTTGCCGTGGTCGCCATAGTGTCTGGGTCGGGTGCCGGTAGCGCCTCGCGGTCGAGCTTGCCGTTGGAGGTCACGGGCAAAGCGCTCAAAGGCACGAAGGCGCTGGGAACCATATGCTCGGGCACCAGGCCGAGGAGATGCTGGCGCAATGCGGCGGGGGACGGATGACGGCCGAGCGCCGGCACGACATAGGCGACGAGCCGCTTGTCCCCGGGTCGGTCCTCACGCGCGATGACGGCTGTTTGCGCGATCTCCGGATGAACGACAAGGGCCGCCTCGATCTCGCCTGGTTCAACGCGGAAGCCGCGGATCTTGACCTGATGGTCGGCGCGGCCAAGGAAGATGAGATTGCCGTCCGCCCGCCAGCGCACGATGTCGCCGGTACGGTACATGCGGTTGCCGGCAGGGCCGAAAGGATTGGCAACGAAGCGCTCGGCGGTCAGTCCGGGGCGGTTCAGATAGCCTCGCGCGAGACCGGGCCCGGCAATGTAGAGCTCGCCCGGTACACCGATCGGAACCGGCCGCAACCCTGGATCCAGAACATAGAGCTTGGCATTGCGCACCGGCCGACCGATCGGCGGAATCTCGGCGTCGACAAGCGGTGAGCTCATGGTCGCGCAAGCCGTGATCTCGGTAGGACCATAGGCGTTCACCATGCGCCGACCGGCGGACCAGTGCGAAACCAGATCGGGTGGGCAGGCCTCGCCGCCGACGATCAGCGTCCGCAGGGCGGGGAAATCGCGTGCCGTCAAGCTGGCAAGCGCTGTGGGCGGGATCAGCGCATGGCTGATACGCTGGTCATGGAGTATGTCGCCCATGAGCTCGCCGGCCATGATGATGCCCGGCGGTGGCAGAACCAGAGCGGCGCTGTTGGCGAAGGCCATCAGCAGCTCCATGACTGAGGCATCAAAGCTGGGCGACGAGCACTGCAGGACGCGTGCCTCGGCCGTGATAGCGAAGCCCTCGCTCTGCGTTGCGGCGAGATCGGCGATGCCGGCATGCGAGACGAGAACGGCTTTCGGCTTTCCGGTCGAACCCGATGTGTAGATGACGTAGGCCGTGTTGGCGAGCGCGAGCGGCGCGGTGCGGTCGGCGTCGACCGGGTTCCGTTGCGGTTGGCCTGCGAGCTCCGCCGCAGTTTCCGCTCGGTCCAGGAGGAGCAGCGGCGCAGCGGATCGAAGAGTGTGCGCAATCTCGCTTCTGGTGATGACGTAGCTGGGGTTCGCATCCTCCAGCAGGAAAGCGATGCGGTCCGTCGGATAGTGCGGATCGACCGGCAGATAGGCGCCGCCGGTCTTGAGGACGGCGAGTACCGCAACGATCATTTCGACCGAGCGCGGGAGCGCGACGGCTACGATTTGCTCGGGCCCGACACCGCGCCCAATCAGCAGGTGCGCCAGGCGGTTGGCGCGGCGGTTGAGATCGGCATAGCTGAGCTCGAGATGCGGGGTGACAAGCGCCGTGGTCTCGGGACGCAGCGCAGCCTGGGTCTCGAAGAGCGCCGGAAAGGTCGCCGGCGGCGCCGGGGCGCCCGTGTCGTTCCAGTCGACCAGAAGCTGCCGCCTTTCCTCGGGCGCAAGGATATCCAGGCACCCGAGTGTCAGGTCGGGATCGGCTGTCGCGGCCTCGAGCAGCCTGACCAGCTGATGCGCCATCCTTTCCGCTGTGTCCGGTTCGAAAAGATCGGTGCGGTATTCGAGCAAGCCGTCGATACCGGACGGCAAGCCGTCCGGGGTCCGTCGCTCGGCGACGATGAAGGAAAGGTCGAACTTGGCGATGGCGAGCGCGACGGGCTGGTAGCCGACGACCAGATTCTGCATGTCCAGGGTGACGTCGATCTTGTTCTGGAAGGCCAGCATGATCTGGAACAGCGGATGCCGGCCGCGGCAACGCGCTGGGTTCAGGATTTCGACGAGGCGTTCGAAGGGCAGCTCCTGATGTGCGTAGGCCGCAAGATTGGCCGCGCGCACCCGCTTGACGAGATCGCGGAAGCTGGGATTGCCCGCGGTGTCGGTACGCAGCACCAGCGTGTTGACGAAGCAGCCGATGAGGTCGTCGAGCGCATGATCGGTGCGCCCGGCAATCGGACTGCCGATCGGGATGTCGGTGCCGGCGCCAAGCCGGGTCATGAGCGCCGACAGGCCGGCCTGCAGTATCATGAAAAGGCTGGCCTGGTTGTCGCGGGCAAGCGCCAGCATGCGCAGGTGCAGGTCGGGGCTGATGCGGAACGGGACGGTGGCGCCTTCGTACCCGGGGACAAGGGGGCGCGGACGATCCGCCGGGAGCGCCAGCTCGTCCGGCAGTTGCTTCAGCGTGTCCTTCCAGAACGCGATCTGTCGGGCAATCCGGCTGTTCGGATCGGTTTCGGCGCCGAGAAGCTGTCGCTGCCAAAGCGTATAATCGGCATATTGCAGGTGCAGCGCTGGCCAGCCCGGAGCCATGCCCGCGCGACGCGCCGCATATGCGGCGGCAAGATCGCGGGCGAGGATGGCCAGCGATCCCCCATCGACCGCGATGTGATGGATCACGAGCAGCAGCACATGCTCGTCGGGCCCGAGGATGAAGAGCGTCGTGCGCAGCGGAATCTCGTTGGCGAGGTCGAAGCTTGCTCTCGCCGCTGCGTTGAGTGCGTCCTGCAGCGCCGTTTCGGTGACCGCAACAAGGGTGAGGTTCGGCCTGGCCACCGCTGTTTCCAGGATGAGCTGCTGCGGATTCCCGGATATTTCGGAGACCAGGGTGCGGAGGATTTCGTGCCGCTCGACCACGTCGGCGAGCGCCGCCTCAAGCGCTACCCGGTCAAGCATCCCCGAGAAGCGCAGCGCCAGCGGAATATTGTAAGTCGCGCTCGGTCCCTCGAGCTGACTGAGGAACCACAGGCGGTGCTGGGCATAGGAAAGCGGCAGGATTTCCGGACGCGCCGCCGGCCGCAGCGGCATCTGCCCCACCTGCGCGTGCTGGATCAGCTCGGCGGCTCCGGCGACCGTGAACACGTCGAAGTATGTGCCGAGCGACAGGTCGATCGAGAAGGTCGCACGGACCTTCGAGGCAAGGCGCGTGAAGAGCAGGGAGTCGCCGCCGAGCTCAAGGAAATTGCTGTCGATATCGATTGCCGGCAGGCCCAGGGTCTCTGCGAAGAGGCTGCAGAGAATCTCTTCCGTCGGGTTCCTCGGTCCTCGGCTGACGGCCGTGCCGGCCGTAGCGAGATCGGGTGCGGGAAGCGCTTTGCGGTCGAGTTTCCCGTTGGGCGTAAGCGGCAGCTTCTCCAGCATCACGAAGGCTGCCGGTACCATATACTCAGGCAGTAGCCCCGCAAGATGGTGGCGCAGTGCCGCAGCGTCGGGGCGCTGGCCGGGTGCCGGCACCAGATAGGCGACGAGCCGCTTGTGACCCGACCGGTCCTCGCTGGCTATGACAGCGACTTGGGCGATGTCGGCTTGGGCGGCGAGCGCGGCCTCGATCTCGCCGGGCTCGATGCGGAACCCGCGGACCTTCAGCTGATGATCGGTGCGGCCGAGGAAGTAAAGGCTGCCGTCGGGCTGCCAGCGTGCAAGATCGCCGGTGCGGTACATGCGACTGCCGGGCGGCCCGAATGGGTTGCCGACGAAGCGTTCGGCCGTCAGCCCCGGTCGATTCAGATAGCCGCGCGCGAGCCCGGCTCCGGCAATGTAGAGGTCCCCCGGCACGCCAACCGGAACAGGCTGTAGAGCCGCATCCAACACATAGATCTGGGTGTTCCGAATCGGACGTCCGATCGACGGCGCCTCGACATCTTCCTCGCCGACCTGGCTCGCGGTCGACCAGACCGTGGTCTCCGTGGGCCCATAGAGATTCGTCAGGTCGTAGCCCACGCTCCGCATTTCGCGCGCGAGGCGACCGGGTAAGGCCTCGCCGCCGACCAGCATCCGAAGCCCGCGCAGCACCTCCGGGTCATGGCCGAGCAGCATCTGCCAGAGTGAGGGCGTGGCCTGCAGCACTGTTACGCCGGCGCCGATGATCAGGTTGGCCAGGGATGGCGGATGGCGGACCACCTGTCGTGACGCGATGATGACCCGGGCGCCGCTGATCAGAGGCAGATAGAGCTCAAGGCCGGCGATGTCGAAGCCGATCGTGGTCACGGCGAGCAGCCGGTCGCCGTTGCCGAGCTCGAACCGGGCCTGCATCCCGGTGAGGAAATTGCTCAGATTCGCCTGGGTGACGATCACGCCCTTCGGTGTGCCGGTCGAGCCGGAGGTGTAGATGACATAGGCAGGATTGGTCGGATCACGCGGGCGGATCCGATCGCTGTCCGTCGGATTCCTCTCGGGCAGCTCGGCGAGTGCGGCGATCGTCGCGGGGTCGTTCAGGACGATGAGTTGCGGCGCCACAGCACCGCAGTTGAGAGGCAGGAAAGGCGCGTCACGGATGGCGACCGGATCAGCGTCGCCGAGCATACGGGCAAGCCGTTCGGCCGGATAATCCGGGTCCAGGGGCAGATAGGCCGCACCGGTCTTCTGAATCGCGAGAAGAGCGACGACCAGATCGGCGGAACGCGGTACGGCGAGGGCGACGAGATCTTCCGGCCCGATTCCGCGATTGATCAAGATATGCGCAAGGCGATTGGCGCGGGCGTTGAGAAGCCGATAACTCAGGCTGGTTTCTTCGGAAACAACGGCGATGGCGTGGGGTGAGCGCTCGACCTGCATCTCGAACAACTCGGCGATCGCAGGTGCGGCGACCTCGTCAGCCGTGTCGTTGCAGGCGCTGAGCAACCGACACCGTTCTTCCGCATCGATCAGGTCGATCTGTCCGATCGACCGATCGGGATTGTCGACCAGGGCTTCGAGCAGCTTGAGGAAGCGTCGTTGATGGACGGCGAGATCAGCGGCGGCGTGGCGCGCGGGATTGGCATCGAAGTCGATCCGCAATCCTTTGCCGTCGCCCCGGTCATAGACGAAGATCGCCAGATCTTCGACCGAGCCATTGGACAGGTTGTGCACCGTAACCGGATGGCCGGCAAAGCGCAGATCGTAATCGAAGGGCTCAATATTGATGACGGTCGTGAGCAGATGCTTCTGTTCAGCGAGCAAATGCAGGTCGCGCCGCAGATCCTCGTAGCGGTAGCGTTGATGCCGCAAGATTTCGCGGACCTGGCGCCCGACCTGCCGCATCAGCTCTTGCACCGGCATACCAGGATGGAGCGCCACGCGCAGCGGAACCACATTCGCGACCATGCCGGGAATTTGCCGTAGCCGCGCGCTCATGCGGGCCGTGACCGGGAGACCGAGGACAAGATCCTCGACGCCGGTCATGCGGTAGAAATAGGCGGCCGTCGCGGCGATCATGAGCTGGGGCAGGCTGCTCCCGGTCTCGTGCGCGAAGGCGCGCATCGGATCGACGACATTGGCCGGCAGATGCGACGTCTGGCGCAGAAGACCGCCCTCATTCTGCGCCTGCCGGGTGGCCAGCGTGACGGGCTCAGGACGATCGCTGAAGCGTGCCATCCAGTGGTCGCGGTCCCGGGCAAACCGCTCGGATTCGCGATAGGCACGGTCGTCCTCGATGAGTTCGGAGAATGAGCCGAAGGGTGATTCGGCGGGCGCGCGCCGTTCGGTCAGTGCCGAATAGACATCGGCAAGGCGCCGGGCAAACAGGCCGCCGCTGAAGCCGTCGAGCAGAATGTGATGACTGCGGTGGTACCAGAAGAACCGTTCAGGCGCCGCCTTGATGAGCGCGGACGCCCAGAGTCGATTGCGCATCGGGTCGTGCGGCGCGGTGAACTCCGACCTCATCCAACGCTCCGCTGCAAGCCGCGGGTCTTCCTCACCGCTCACATCCATGAAGGGCAATATGCCCTCAATGGACGGGCGTATCATTTGGCGCAGTCCGTCGGCATCGTCGATGAATTGCAACCGCGCCGCCTCGGCCTCCATCGCGGTCTGTTGCACGGCCGCTTCGAACAAAGCGGCGTCGATCGATCCGTGAATCTCTACCATCTCGGCGATGTTGAAGACCGAATTGCTGGGGCTGAACTGCTGAGCAAACCACATGCCCCGTTGCGCGACCGACAGAGGGAAGGAATTCCGGGTCTGCTCAAGCATGGGTGAACTGCCTTCTGAATAGCGATGGAGCCAGGCGGCGGGATTTGTCGACCCCAGCAGAAGCGGAGTGGCTGCCGGGAAATTTTCGGGACGTCAGCCGGTTCTTGCGACCAAACTGGCCGGCCTGAGGTCGCTCCAATGCGCATCGACGAATTGCATAGAGGAATTGCGGGTAGCGGGGCCGTGGATCACACGCCATCCCTCCGGCACCGGCAGAGAGTCAGGCCAGAGAGAATGTTGTCCCTCTGTATTCAATATCACAAAGTAAGATCCTTGCTCATCGTCAAAAGGATTTGCCATGTGATTCCTGCTCAAAAGGTGATCAAGCGGCGGCAAACTACCTCGTTTTAAGTGCTCATTCAAGAGGAATCCGCTGTGACAAACACATTCTTCCAACTGATTCATTGTCGTACTAATTTTATGATCGTTTTTCTATAGTTTTTCTTTAGTTTTCCTGTATCGGTACTGGTGGACCGCTTTGATCCGCTGTGTTATCCCCGCGGGTAAGGATCGGGTTGGGGAGATCCTGTGCTCGCGGAGATGGGATCCCTGATTTGCAGCAGTATCGATACCGGAAAGGTGGTCGTCATAATCGCGCGCTTAGCTGCCAATTGCGGCGACACGGGCATGCTTCTCGATGAGCTCGATCCTGCTCGACGGGCCCGCGCCGAACGTTTCCGCTTCCGGAGCGACCGTGACACTTACATCCTGACCCATGCACTGTTGGCGGCTTCGGTGACCGCCGCAATCGGCACCGACCGGCGCACCTGGCAGTTCCGCGGAGAGGGCGGTGGCAAGCCGCGTGTGGAAATTGCCGACGGGCGGCGGCTCTACGCCAATATTTCGCACACGCGTGGCTGGGCTGCCGTGGCGCTCAACTCGGCAGCCGAGGTCGGAATCGACATCGAGGCTGAGCGCCCCCTCCGTGACTTGGCGGAACTAGCGCCCGTGACATTGGCTCCCGGCGAGCGCCTGGCCCTCGCCGCCGCAACCGATCCGATAGCATTGTTCTTCCGACTCTGGACGCGCAAGGAGGCCGTGATCAAGGCATTGGGTGTCGGTCTCGGGGCGCCTCTGACCGAGATCGACGTTGCCGATCCAGCGACGCCGAAGCTGCCGAGGGGCCTCTCCCAATCGCTTTCGATTACGGATCTGGCGATATGCGGCGGCCCGCCGGCAGCAGTTTGCCTGTTGCGCGAGACGATCCGCCCGCAATTGGTGTTTGTAAGCTGGGCAGCTGGTCGCGGATGGTGCCTGGCGGCTTCCGGGCCATAAACGCGAAGCTGCGAGGCCCCGCCGGTGCGCGGCCCAAAGAGGTACATCTGGCGATGTATCGCGGGTGATTTTCCGGGAATCAATATTAAAAAAACCCAAATTCTAAAATACTATGGTTGAGGAAGCTGCCGTCTCGCCTTATACCCGGAGCTGATAAATTTTTAGCCAAACAAGCGGTCCGGTGCTGGCATCCCTTGCTCAATCACGTGATCGCATCGCCCAGTGGTTGAGGGCCGCACCCATCCAGGAGATCCGTGGCCCAGAGCAGGGCGGAGTCGCGGGATGGCTGGATGCCACCGGTCGGCCTGCATTTCTTTATGGGGAGATTACGGGGTATTGGCTGTCCTGGTCGTCGCTTTACGCACCTGATCCGGTTCGGATGGGGGCGGCCGTCGATTTCTTAACGCGGCAGTGGTCGGGTACGGCTCCCCCGCCAACGCGCATGGGAGCGGGGATCGATTGGCGTAACAATGCTGTTTTCAGTTTTGACCTTGCCATGATGGTGCGGGGGCTCGCCGCTGCCGTGCGGACCGTTGGGACTGCTCGGTGCGCTGAGGCGGTGTCACACCTCATGCCGTGGCTGGACCGCCTCGTGGACAGGAATGGTATGCTGATGTCGCACCTGGAGTTGGGAACTGGCGATGTGCCCGCCCGCTGGTCCACCCGCCCCGGCCCCTATCAAGCGAAAACAGCTGCGGCAATCCTGTCTGCCCCTGAAGACTGGCTGAGCGGAATGGTTCTGGCGTCCGCTCGACGGACGCTCGAGTACTGGAGCGGTAGAGCCGTCGAGCATCGGGAACTGCACGCACGCTTCTATGGGCTCGAAGGCACGTTGCGTGCCGGTACGGAAATAGATCCAGCCGCTGTCCTGGGAACGGCTGGAGCGAACGGCGAGTTTCCGGAAGAAATCGGCCCGGAAGAAATCGGCCGGGAGGAAATCGGCGCGGGCCATAATCTGTCCAGGGTTGATGTTCACGCGCAGGCCCTGCGCCTGCTCTGCCTCCTCCCCGGTACTCCAGAGCACATATTGGATACCGTTGCCGCAAACTTGCTCCGGTATATTTGCGATGACGGGTCCGTTCGCTTTCGAATAGGGGAACCGAATGCCAATGTCTGGTGCGCTCTCTTCGCTCACCAAGCCTTAGACTGGCTCTGTCATCGTCGAGGCGAGGCGAGCGCCGCGGCGCCTCATGCCAGCGCTATCGTCTGACCGGAAGGCTTATGGGCATCCGACGTCATCTCCAATTCCTGGGACCCTCGATTCGGGCGGGCCGGCTTGGTTTGCTGCGCGCCGCGGTAGCTCTCGGTGACGCAGGGAAAGCCGGGCCACGGGGTTCCGCGCTTCGGGCAGCCTGGGCACCAGGTATCAGCGTGGTGATCCCTGAGCGGGGCACTCCTGACCTCCTGGAGCGGGCGCTTGATCACTTGGGGCCGGCTCTCGCAGGTATCGCGGAGCCTTCGGAGATCATCGTCATCGTGAATGGCGCGCCTCCCGAGCTGTATGCAGATCTCCGAGCGCGTTTTCCTGACGTCCGTTGGCGGTTCCATAAGATGCCGTTGGGCTTCAACGGCGCTCTGGCCTGCGGATTGGCAGCAACCCGCTTCGGTGGGGTTTATCTGCACAACAGCGATATGGCGCTGGCAGCGGACGCGCTGACGGCGCTGCTGCCATGGCGGGCGTCACAAGTCTTTGCCATCGCGTCCCAGATCTTCTTTGATGATCCCGGAAAACGGCGCGAGGAGACCGGATGGGGCGATCTGCGGCTGCAGGCCGGCCGCGCGCAGGCATTCGAACGGACGCCGGACCCGGATGGGCTCGTGCGAAGCGGCCTCTACGCCAGTGGGGGATCGTCGCTTTACGATACTGCATTGCTGCGGCGTTTCTCGGCCGACACGCAGGGCTATGCGCCATTTTATTGGGAAGATACGGACTGGGGGCTGCAGGCCTGGCGACATGGATTGGAGGTGCTCTTCCATCCCCGCTCGGTCGCCTGGCACCGGCACCGGGGCACGATCGCACGATTCTACACGGCAGGTGAGATCGACCGCATCGTTGCGCGCAACGCGACTCTGTTCGAGCTGCGCAATTTTCGGGAAACATTGCCGGCGCGCCGCTACGCTGAAGGAAGCGACTGGGCGACGCTTAAAGAGTTAGCCACCCGCGTATCGCTGGCCGAGATCCGGCGGGTCCGGGCTGCTCGACGCCGGGCGTGCTTTCCTGACATTGATCCCGAACGGACCACCCGCCGGATCTATGCCCGCCCAGCGGCGCCGGACGGGCGGCCGCTCGTGCTGGTTGTCAGCCCGTTCTGCATCCTTCCGCCACGGCATGGCGGCGCCTGGCGCACCTGGCGCCTGTGCGAAGCGCTGAGCCAACGTTGGCGGTTCATCCTGCTGAGCGATGAGGAGTTGGCGTATGGTCCCGCCTCCTGGGACCATATTGGGCCATTCGACAGCGTACATCTCGTTGGCGGCCGGCCGAATAGCCCGGCGGACCGCATCGGGCGCATTCGAACCCATTCGCACGGCAAACTTCAAGCGGAGCTTGACTATATTGCGGCGGTGCACAAGCCCGAGCTCGTGCAGCTGGAGCATATTGAGCTGTCAGGCCTGCGTCCGCCCCCCGTCATCCCGTCAATCATGGTCGCGCATGACGTGCTTATTTCGTCCGATGGGCACGAACAAGCGGACCGGTTCGAAAGGGAACGATTGGCGACCTTCGACGCCGTGATTGCCTGCTCGGATGAGGACGCCGCTCTGCTGGCGCCGCTGCCGGTCTCGGTGGTGCCCAATGGGGCGGTGATCAAGCGGCATTGTCGTCGGCCCTCAACCGGAAACCACGACCTGCTCTTTGCCGGCCCCTTCCGCTACGCCCCGAATCTGCAAGGAGTGCGGACATTCCTGGCGAGCGTATTTCCCGAACTGCGGCGGCGCTTCCCTGCCTTGAATTTGAGCATTCTTGCCGGCGAGGGAGGGCGCGCAATCGTGGCCGGCGATCCGCTTCTGGACCAGCCGGGCGTGCGGGTGATGGACGCCGTGGATGATGTCCATCCCTGGCTGGACCTCTGCGCCCTGACAATAAATCCGCTGACGGGAACGCGCGGTTCCAGTGTGAAGCTAATCGAGTCCCTTGCGGCGGGACGGGTCTGTGTCAGCACACGTGATGGCGCCCGCGGGTTCTTGGGCACGGAACTTCCGGGGTTGTTGGTGACTGAGGACATAGCGGGAATGCTGGCCCCTATAACCCGCATGCTGGCGGACGAGCCAGCGCGGCTGGCTCTTGAGAGGCCGGAGATCGATGCGCTGCGCTCGATCTCCTGGGACAGCGCCGCGCTGAGGCAGGAGAAGGTTTATCGGGGCCTTCTCGAGCGGGAGAAGCAAGCGCCGTGACACCTTGGCCCTACGACCTCACAGCCGAGTTCTACGACGAGGACATGGGCCGCAACACCGATGGGCGCGACATCGCCTGGTACGTCGCGGAGGCGGGACAGGCGGCGGCAAACCTGGATGGGCCCGTGCTGGAGCTGGGCTGCGGCACCGGACGCGTAACGCTCCCACTGGCAGCGGCCGGGCTGGACGTGGTCGCGGTAGACCGCTCGCCGCCAATGCTCGGGGTTCTTGCACGGAAAGCGGCTGCCGCTGGGCTAGACGGACGAATTCGACTGGCGGCGTTCGATATGGGCCGTCTCGGCCTGGCCCAGCGCTTCGCCGCGATCCTTTGCCCCTATTCCGCGTTCGGCTACCTGGTGGAGGAAGAGGATCGCGCGCGCACACTCGCGCGCGTGCAGGATTGCTTGGCACCGGGCGGCGTACTGCTGCTGGACATGTTCATTCCCGATCCGGCGCTCGAGGGCGTGCCGGATGGGACCGAGATCCAGGACTACCATCGCACATTGCGGCCGGGTGTTTGGGACCCGGCAGTGGCGCTTGTCCGATCCAAACGCCTGACGCGCGACGTTCGGCCGGGCGTCAACAAGGTCGAGCGGCAATACCGCTTCCTGGACGTGTCCGGGGAAGTTGTCCATGAGATCCGGACAGAAAGCCTTCAGCGTCCCTACCAACCCGGCGCGCTGCTTTCCGTCCTGAGAGCGGCCGGCTTCAACGGTTTGCGGGCCTTCGGCGACTTCGACGCTGCAGTACCGGCGGCCGCGCCCGCCCGCATGGCCGCCATTATCGCCCGCTTGGAGGTCCGATGACACCATGCATCGGCGTGGTTTTGGGCACGCGGCCGGAAGTCATCAAGCTGACGCCGGTTATTGATCAGCTGCGGAATGCTGGATGGTGTCGCGTCGCACTGCTCCCCAGCGGCCAGCACGGCAATCTGCTGCGGCAGGCTTTGGCCGAGTACGGATCAGGTGAATTGGATGTGCCGCCCCCATCGCCCGCTACCAGGGATCCGGCCGAACTGGTTGAAATCCTCGCCGAGCGGCTGCGACCATCGATGGTTCGGCTGCAGCCCGATTTGGTCCTCGTTCAGGGCGATACCGCGACCGCACTGGCCGGCGCCACGGCCGCTTCGGACCTCGCCATGGCGATCGGACATGTCGAGGCGGGGCTCAGAACCTATGACCTCGACCATCCCTTTCCGGAGGAGTTCAATCGGCAGGCCATTTCCCGGCTGGCCCGGTTGCATTTCGCGCCGACCTCGACGGCGGCAGCAAACCTCGTCCACGAGGGAATCCCGCCTGCGTCTGTGATCGTGACAGGGAACACCATCGTCGACATGCTGAAGCGGACGAATTCGGATTCGTCCTCGGAACCGAACGCCTGGCCGATCGCGGTGGTCACCTTACACCGGCGTGAACTGGCGCCTTACCTGAACCACGTACTGGCCGGCCTTTTGGGAGCCTTGGAGGACCACCGCAACCTTCGCATGATCATCCCGGCCCATCCCAATCCCGCGATTACGGAACCCCTGCGGGCTGCATTGGGCGGGCATCGCCGGGTGGAGATCGTCGCGCCGCTGTCACATTCTTGCTTCCTTGACCTTCTGCGAAATGCCGCTGTGGCGATCACGGACTCAGGTGGTGTACAGGAGGAGGCGGCGACCTTGGGCGTGCCGCTGGTGATTGCCCGGCGAGTCACTGAGAGACCCGAGGTTCTTCTCAGTGGAAGGGCCGTCGTCGTGGGGTTTGACCCGACGGCGCTGAGGAACGGGGTTGGCTGGGCCTTGAGCCTGTCGCCGACGGATAGTCACAACGGTATGCTCGGTGACGGTCGCGCGGCCGCTCGCATTGAGCAATGCCTAAGATGCTTCTTGTCCCCGGCTGAAATGTCGAAAAGACGATGCGACCGGTTTCGTGCACCCGCCGCCTCTCGCCAGGTCCCGTCCATCACGCCCTATCATTGCAACTGCAGTTCATCTTGAGCTACGGGGACCCTCGTTGCTCGTCGGTATCCCTAAGTGATTGAAAAGTGGCGCGCCCGGAGAGACTCGAACTCCCAACCCTCTGATCCGAAGTCAGATGCTCTATCCGTTGAGCTACGGGCGCATGCCCGCCCAAGCCGTCACGCTACGGGCGAAGCGTGCTGCTATAGCAGGATCGTCGCCGCCGCGCACGGGGGATTACATCCCTCTCGCCAGATCGAGGATAACGCCGATCAGGCCGCCGATCAGCAGGATCGCGGTCGGCAGGATGCCGAGCCCGAACCCCAGGCCGCGCTTGGCCGGATCGCTGGCGTAACTGACCGAGTAGATGATCCGTCCGATGACGAAGAGAAGACCGAGCGCGGCGCCGACCAGCACCTGGACTGTCAGACTGAATATCCACAGCGAGGGGATGAAGACGATGAGCTGCTCCAGCATGTTTTGCTGGATGCGCAGCTTGCGCTCGAACTCAGGATGCCCGGTGGTTGCCGGTGCGATGATCTTGTGTTTGCCGCGGGCACGGCCGGCTTCATTGAAGTTCCAGCCATAGACAAGCAGCGCCAGACAGGTGACCAGCGCCGGCCAGAGATCGCGATGTTGCATGGTGACTCCCTCGAGATTGCGGCCGTTGGAAACGGCCGTTCTGGCAGCCATAGAGCGCGGGACATGGCTGGCTGTCCAGGGGGTTTTTAGCCCCGCAATTCTCAGTGGGCGGGCCTCGGTGCAGCCGGTAGGCGGGCGCGGAGCCCCGCCCACTGCTGAAAAAGAGCGGCAGAACGGCCTCAGATCACCCCCAGCTCCTTCGCCCAGGCGAGGTTCTTGCGGGCCGAGCCGACATGGGCACCGTGGACGACGTGGGCCTCGCCCTGGTTGGGGTCGCCGTCGATGATGCGGTCGGCGCCGGTCTTCTCCGCCTCGGTCTGGAGGCGGTCGAGGCGCTGCCAGTAGGCGAGCTCCTCGGCGGTCGGCGAGAAGCATTCGTGCACGATCGGGATCAGCTTCGGGTTGCCGATCATCATGCCGTAATAGCCGAGGTCGCGCAGTTCGGTGCACCATTTGCGCAGGCCGGCCTCATCGTTAAGCTTGCCGGTCCACATGCCGCTGATCGGATAGCGGATGCCGGCGGCCTTGGCGTCGATCAGCACCTTGGAACGCAGATAGAGCGTCTCGCGCGCATCCAGCGTGCAGCGGAAGCCGAGCGCCTGGTAGATGTCGCCGAAACGGGAGATGGCGCCGCCCATATAGGAGACGCGGGGCGAGGACATGCCGATCTCGTACGCCAGTCGCAGGGCCTGTGCGGTTTCCAGGATCGGATAGATCATGGTCTTGCCGATCGGCAGGCCGAGCTCGGCCTCCATGCAGTTGAGCAGGCCCTCGGTCATGTGCACATCGGCGGGATTGTCGATCTTGGGAATCAGGATGCCGTCAAGCCGCGCGCCCATGACGGCGCGCAGGTCCTTCAGCGTCTGGCCGGTGTTCGGGTTCTGCACCCGGACGAAGACAGTCGGGCCGGTCGGCGGCAGCGCGGCGAGGAAGGATTTGACCAGCGCGCGGGCGTCCTCGCGCTGAGCCTCGGAAAACGGCGTGCGCGGCTCTTCCAGATCGATGACGATAGAATCCGCGCCGGAGCGGAAGCCCTCGTTAATGTCATTCTCCTCGCTGCCGGCACAAAAGAGGACGGTGCGCAGCGGTTTCGCGTCGTGCTTGGCCATGTCTGATTTCCTTCCCTTGCTATGGTTTGAACCACCAGGGCACCAAGACACAAAGAAATCCCTAACCGCAGGGGACGCGAGAAGCGCAGAGGGCGCTGAGAAATAATAACTCCTGTCTCTGCGTTCTCCACGCTCCTCCGGGTCCTCCGCGGTAAAATCAGAATCTTTGTGTCTTGGTGCCTTGGTGGTTCGATTTCAGTTTCCCAATACCATCATTTCGGCAGCTGCCGCCTCCACCACGGTGCCTTTGAAGAAATCAGGGTTCATGCTGGCGTGGAGTTTGACGGGGTTCAAGAAGGTGAACTCGCGGAAGTCGCGGGCGGTGATGCGGCCGTGTTCGAGCAGCTCATAGGCCTCAGCGACCGGTTCGGTCATGTCGGGGACGTCCCAGTGGGAGATGTCGGAACCGATCATCGCCTGCAGCCGGGCTCCCAGCGGGTTGACCTTCTCGGCGAAGGCCCAGCCGACCAGCGGGTCGTCGGCCTCGCAGCCGAAGAAGAAGTTGGGGACGAACAGGTCGCGCAAATCTTCAGGTGTGCGGATTTCGGCGCGGGCGAATTCGTCGGTCTGGGCCGGTCTGGCGGCGGGGCGCTTGAAGAAGGCGCGGATGTCGTCGAGCCGGTTCTGCACCGCCTGGTCGCCATATTGGGCGACGTACTCCATCAGGGCGTCGACATCGAGACGGTCGGGGTCGAGCTGCTGGATCGCCTCGGCATTGCGCTTGCTCCAGTGGCCGAGCAGGTCGGCATAGAGGCTGGCCGCCCAGGCGATGCCGCCTTCGAGGAAGCCGAACTTGAGCATCGGGAACCGCCGGGTGACGCCGCCCAGGAACAGCGACTTGGCCAGCGCCTCATGCGCCACCGAGAAGCTGCCGATATGGTCGTAGATGTAATTCGAGACCGAGCGAGAGATGCGGATGTGCTGATGCTGCCCATGTGACAGCGGGGCGATGCCGAGCTCCACGCATTTCGCCCAGAACGGGTCGTAGTCGTATTCGCTGTCGATGCCGAACGTATCGAGGCGGAAGGGCTGCGGCCCGTTCGCCGGTTTCGGCCCCAGCGCGCGGCGGGCATAGGAGCTGATCAGGAGCGTCTTGAGGCCGAGCGTTTTGACCGCGTGCTCGGCGGTTGCGATCGCCATCTGAGGCGTGTTCATCGGCACGATGCCGCCCACCGCCATCCGGTCCTTGTAGGGCGCGAACGCCGAAGCGAGGTAGCGATTGGCGGCGCTGGCGAGCGCGCCGGCCAGCTCGTCATCCTGGATGTCGGTTAATGCGAGCGTGGTCGAGGGATAGACCAGCATGAAATCGACGCCGATCTCGTCCAGCCGTTCGTACAGCAGCTTGGGCAGGTGCGAGGTCGCGCGGTCGCGCACGTTCTTGGTCGGCCAGCCCCACCAGGAGGGCATGCCGCGCCACTCGGCACGGATTTCGGGCCTGGTGCGGTCGGCGAGCACGGTCGAGGTGTCATAAGGCTGCACCGCGCCCTTCAGATAGCGGTCGCGCAGGTTGGGGCCGCCGGCCTCTTCGAGATAGGTCAGGCACTCCTCGTCGAGCATCGGGCCGATCTCGACGAAATGCCCGTCGGCATCGATGATCGGATGCCCGACGATCCGGCGCACATCTGCGGCTTTGGTCATGGCGCGTTTCTCCTGGGCTTCTCAAGAATGAAACGCAAAGACGCAAAGGCGCAAAGTAAATCGGAGAATTAGCCACGAAGGCACCAAGGACACGAAGGTATGAAAATTGCCTGCGGCGCTCTGATGCCCGTGAAGCGGGTGACAATTCATGCTTCGTGCCTTCGTGGTGAATCTTTTCTGATGGCTTTTCCTTTGCGTCGTTGCGCCTTTCGTTTCAAATCATTTTTCGAATAACGAAGCGGCCTGCCTCTCCACCACCGTGCCTTCGAAGAACCGCGGGTTGGCGGCGGTGTGGAGCTCGACCGGGTTGGTGAAGGTGAAGTCGCGGAAATTGTCTGCCGTGATCCGGCCGTGCTCGACCATTTCCCAGGCTTCCTCGACCGGTTCGGTCATGTCGACGACGTCCCAGTGCGAGATATCGGAGCCGATCATCGCCTTCAGCTTCGCGCCCATCGGGTTGACAGTGTCGGCGAAGGCCCAGGCGACGAGCGGGTCGTCGGCCTCGCAGCCGAAATAGAAATTGGGGACGAACAGGTCGCGAATATCCTCGGCCTTTTCGATCACCGCACGGGAGAACTCGTCGAGCTCGGCCGGCCGCGCGGCGGGCTTGGAGAAATGGGCGCGGATCTTGTCCAAGTTGGCCAGTACCCGCTCGTCCCCATATTGCCTGACGAAGCCCATCAGCGCGTCGACGTCCAGCCGGTCAGGGTCGAGGTCGTGGATCGCCTTGCCGTTGCGCTTGGACCAATGGCCCAGCAGGTCGGCATAGAGGCTGCACGCCCAGGACACGCCGCCCTCCAGGAAGCCGACGCGCAGCTCAGGGAAACGGCGGGTGACGCCGCCCAGGAACAGCGACTTGGCCAGCGATTCATGCGCGGTCGCGAGCCCGCCGACATGGTTGTAGACATAGGACGAAACCGAGCGGGAGATGCGCTCGCGCTGATGCGAGCCGTGAACCAGCGGCGCCACGCCGAGATCGATGCATTTCGCCCAGAACGGGTCGTAATCATGCTCGCTGTCGAGGCCATAGGTGTCGAGCCGGAAGGCCTGCGGCCCCTTTTCCGGCTTGTCGCCCAGATAGCGGCGGACATAGGAGGCGACGATGACGGTCTTGAGACCGGCCTCGTTCACCGCGTGCTCGGCCGCCTGGATGGCGATCTGCGGCGTATTCATCGGCACGATGCCGCCCACCGCCATACGGTCCTTGTAGGGTGCGAAAATCGAGGCCAGCCAGCGATTGGCGGCCTGGGCCAGCGCCAGCCCGACCTCGCCGTCCTCGATATCGAGCAAGCCGAGCACGGCGGAGGGATAGACCATCATGAAATCGATGCCCATCTCGTCCAGGCGCTCATACATCAGCTTCGGCAGGTGGGCGGTGGCGCGATCATAGGTGTTCCGGGTCTGCCATCCCCACCAGGACGGCATCGAGCGCCAATGCTCACGCACCGCGGGGTCGTTGCGGTTGGCGAGCACGGTCGAGGTATCGAACGGCTTGGCGAGGCCGGAGAGGTATCGGTCCCTGAGCTCCCGCCCGCCGGCCTGTTCGATATAGGTCACGAGCTCCTCATCGAGGATCGGCCCGATCTCGACGAAATGCCCGTCGGCATCGATGATCGGATGGTCGACCTGTTCGCGAACCTCAGCGGCGCTCGTCACGGCTGTCCCCTTCCCGGCTGGCTTATGATTTGCGGCCTCTGGCTCGGTGGGCTGAGGCTAGCTCAATAGACGATGGAGGCGGGGTGGGAGTCAACGGCGGGATGACGGACAGACCCAACCCTTAGATAAGTACTAGGCCCTCTCGTTCAGAAGAGGAGCTAGGTCGACATCGTCGCAAATTCCGGCTCGCCAAAACTGTAAGAAGATCAGCTTGCAATTCAGATAATTCGCTATGGCAAATATATCCCAGCCGATAATAGTACCACAGCGCCCACGGCAATAATTATGTTCGAAATCCGCTCTAACAGGATCACCCTCCGGCAGCGGAAAATCAAGTCCAAGGGAACTCCGGAACTCAAGATATGAATTCCGGTGACACTCCACCAACTAGATGGCCTTTAGCATGTAGGGCGGAAAAGCGCAGCGCACTCCGCCACAATCGGGTGAGCACTCTACGCGATTCTAGTTTGCCACTGAAGGCGGAATGGTCGCGTCTTCTTCTGGAAGGCGTGCATGGCCACAACCAAGTTGAGCGCGACCGCCCAATTCTTTTCATTCTTTTAAGCAAAAATCCAGTGTAGGATCGTATCCGCTCACGACGGCATACCGCCGGGGCAGCCAAGGGATGATCTTTCAAACCAGAATTGTGGAGGAAGGGAAGATGATTTTGAGACAGATCGGCGTGATGGCGGCGGCGTTGCTGCTGGCCGGAAGCGCACTGGCGGCGAGCATGCCGGCAGGTGTCGAGGAGCATAAATCCGATTCGGGACAGACGGTGCTGGCGGATTCCAAGGGCATGACGCTCTATACCTTCGACATGGACAAGACCCCCGGCAAGTCGGCCTGCAACAAGGACACCAAATGCACCGACTATTGGCCGCCGCTGATGGCGCCGGCCGACGCCAAGGACAAAGGCGACTGGACGGTGGTCACCCGCGACGACGGCACCAAGCAGTGGGCCTACAAGGGCAAGCCGCTTTACACCTTCGTCGCCGACAAGAAGCCGGGCGACACCAACGGCAACGACAAGGGCCCCGCCGACCAGCATATCTGGCACACAGCGATGCCGTAAGGCCGCGTTCGAACGTGCGAAACCCGCGGGGTCGAGGGACAGCGCGGGTTTCTTTATTTGGGTGAAAAAAGGGGGTTACAGACGATTATTGTGCGGCCACGCTGGACGGTTCGCCCTGAACTGGACAGACCGTGTGCTATCGCCACGCCGCAAGCCGGATTTCTTGCCTCAGATCGCCAACGTGGTAGTATCTTCTGGCGCGAGGCTTTTGGGGCCACTGCCCCCCTGCGCCGCAGTCCCTGCAACTAGACACAATCGGCCCTCAGTCCATGGGTCGCCGCAGGTTGACGTCAATAGCACTGAGTTCCCCCGGCGGCGGGCTGATCCATGGCTACGCGGTTAATTGGAGGCCGGTTAATTGGAGGAGAGAACCATGTTTGTTCGGGAAGCAATGACCCCACATGCGGAATGGATCGCGCCGACGCTTTCTGTCGCCGAGGCGGCGCGGAAGATGCGCGATCACAAGATCGGCTGCCTGCCAGTCGGTGAGAATGACCGCTTGGTCGGCATGTTGACCGACCGCGATATCGTCTGCCGTGCCGTCGCTGCCGGCTTAAATCCGGCGACGACCAAGACCGCGGATGTCATGACGAAGGGCATCACGTGGTGTTTCGAGGATGACACGGTTGAAGCTGCCATCGACCGGCTGGAGGCCGAAAAGATCCATCATATCCCCGTTCTCAGCCGCCAGAAGCGGATGACCGGCATCCTGTCGCTGTCAGATCTTGCCTTGCGTGGCCCGCAGAATTTGTGGGCTCGCGTGTCGCAACTCGCGTCGCGCGACTCGCATGTCAGCTCTGCCCCACATTAAGCCCGTCTCGCGGCGGTTCGGAGCCGGACTGGCTCCGAACCGGGCGCCCGCATGATTTAGGTTGAAGCCTATCATCGTTCGACAATTCGCCGTATTGCCTGATTCGAAACCAATGCATTCTGTCCTAAGTCACTGATCTGACGCGGACGTTCTAGAACCCACAGTGGTCAAGACGAGTAACCTGGTGCGCCGTGCAGACCCCCAACGGGGCCCAATTCGGTGCTGACTCACAAAAAAATGGCTCGTTTGTATGAAGTCAGACAGACGGCCATGCAGAATATCTGCTTCCTACGGTGCAGCCGTAACCTTTGACCAGGGTAGCTCATGCAGACAGCTAAAGCACACTCCGCGCAAACCAAGACCAACTCAGTTTTCGATGATTGGATCAGCTTGGTTACCCCATTTTCGTCCGGCGCTAACCATTTCGATCAGATTATTGTCTCCCAGCGCCGGAACTACGAAGCAATCACCAAGGTGGCCCAGCTTGCCACGGAGTCCCTGAACACGGTTTTCCACCGGCAAGTCGAAATCGCGGATGCTTTGGCGCGGGGCGGCGCGGATGGACTGACCGGCCTGCGCGAACTGTCTGATATTCTTACCAAAGCGAACGCTGAGGCAGGCGATCTGCTTGCCAAACGCATTGGCGAAGGCCTCACCGAGTTAAGAACCGCGTTCGCAGCGGCTTGATCGCGCCAACGAGGCGAGTTCCTCAGCGCGTCGGCGGCAGAACATCAGCGGTGGCTTCGTATGGATAGACCGGCGCGCTCACGTTGAGCGTGCCGGTCACCCCGCGCCGCTGATCCGGATACATGGAGGGAGCATATGACACGAGTGGCCATCGTCACTGGCGGCACGCGCGGTATCGGCGAAGCCGTCTCTGTGATGCTCAAGGATCGCGGTTACAAGGTTGCCGCCGGGTATGGTGGTGACGACCGCAAGGCGTGGGCGTTCACCGACGCAACCGGGATTCCCGCCTGGAAATGGGATGTCGGAGATCACGAGGCCTGCAACGAAGCGGTGCGCACGATCGAACGCGATCTCGGCCCGATCGATGTGCTCGTGAATAATGCCGGCATCACGCGCGACACGACAATGCATAAGATGACGTACGAGCAGTGGATGGACGTCATCCGCACCAATCTCTGCTCATGCTTCAATATGAGCCGCGCGGTGCTGGACGGCATGCGCGCCCGAAATTTCGGCCGCATCGTCAATATCGGCTCAGTCAACGGTCAAGCTGGCCAGTACGGGCAGGTCAACTACGCCGCGGCCAAATCCGGTATCCACGGCTTCACCAAGGCGCTCGCGCAGGAATGCGCGGCAAAGGGAATCACCGTCAACGCGATCGCGCCGGGCTACATCGATACGGAAATGGTGCGTGCGGTTCCGGAAACGGTGCTGGATAGGATCGTCGCGCGTATCCCTGTCGGACGACTTGGGCGGGCCAGCGAAATCGCCAGCGGCGTCGCCTTCCTGGTCGCTGACGAGGCCGGTTTTATCACCGGATCAACTTTATCGATCAATGGCGGTCAGCACATGTACTGATTCATACCGTTCAGGTCACGACAACATTTTATCTCAGCAGATAAAATAAAGGACAGCTGGGCAATGGCTGATGCTTTCATCATTGAAGTATCCGATATCACCGCGGGCATCGTCACCTCGGATCGGAACAGATTCCAATTCTATGCGTCCCACTCCGCGTTAAGGTCGCTCGAGGGTCTGACGTTCAAAAGTCTCAAGGCAGCCCAATTTGCTGTCGAACAGGTGGTCGCCAGAAGTGGAATCGGCGCCAGGGTGCAATAGCGTCGCGGGATTGAGAGGACTCTGACCACACACGCCTCACCAATCTCAGGGCGGCGAGAACCCCTTCACCCCGGTCAGCACCGCGTTGGCGAAGGTTGTCCCGGTCGTCTGGGCGTCGGTCAGGTCGGCGTCGGTCAGGTCGGCGCCAATGAAATCCGCATCGGTCAGGTCCGCTCCTCTGAAATTGGCGCGCTGCAGCTTTGCGAACTCGAAGGTGACATGGCCTAGGGCCGCGCCCGCGAATTTCGCATCGGCCAGGTTCGCCCGCGAGAAATCGGTGCGAATGAGGCCCATCGACTGATTGCGCATGTCGGCCGAGGCGCGCAGATGGGAAAGATCCGCCCCGCGCATGTCATCGAGGCTGAAGCGCGCCGTCACCTTGGCACCCGAGAGATTGGCGCCGACGAAGCTGGCGGCCTCCCCCGGCAGTGTCTGCAACCCCGCCGAGACCACCAGCGTCTCCAGAACCGCGCCTGAGAGATCGGCATGCGAGAAATCGGCGCGCATGATCCAGGCAAGGTTGAGCCGCGCGCCCTGCAGCTTGGCTCCGACCAGCTTCGCCGCAACCAGCTTGGCGCCGCGCAGGTCGGCATCCGACAGATCCGCTCCTGAAAAATCGACGCCGGTGAGATCCAGGTCGTGAAGATCCAGGCCGGCGAGCGACCGGCCGGCAAAGCTTGCCCCCTGGCCCTTCGGCGCGGCCGCCAGCGCCGCCTCAACGTCAGAGCGCGTGAGATCGGCGGCGTCAGCGCCGGATGCCATCAGGGCCACAGAGATGATCCAGAACAGCCTCGACACGAGGCGCATCGCCATCTTCCCCACCAGAGCGGAGGGATAATAGCACTTTCACTCAGCCGCGACCTGCCTTGCGGCGGATTCAACTTTCTGGAGACCCGAACGGAGTTCCAGCAACAGTTTGATATCGACTTGGTTCGCTGAAATTCGGCATGGCTGCAATGCGCCGGATGGCTGAAATATCGCGCCGTCACCGGCCGTCATCGTCTGCGGTAACCTCTCGGAGTACTTCGAAATGAGCAATCGAGGTCAGACCCGAAGCGTTGGCTCCCTACTCCGCCTTCAGCTGGCCCGATTCCTTGAGGATGATCTCGGGCTTGCCCTTGTAGAGCTCGGCCGGCCCCGTGATCTCCACCGTCTTGCCGGTGAGGGAGCCGACATTCGGGAACTTGCCGGCGTCGGCCGCCAACGCGTTTACCGTCGTGATCTTCTCAGGGGGAGGCACTTTTGAGAAGGCGGACCTCACGGCACCGCCGGCAGGACGTCGCCTTCGAAGAGGCGCAGCATGCGCCAGGCCTCGGCCGGCGGGATGCCGCCCATCAGCGGGTTGAAGAGCAGGAGGCCCGTGGGGCCGAGTTGCTGCGCGAGCGCCACCGTCTCCTCGGGCGTCAGCACCTGGAAGGCCGAGCTGGCGCGGGCGGCGGCCGGGTCGACCTCGCCCTTGTAGGGGCCGGCGGCCTCGCCATAGGTCTCGATAGTGAAGCGGCCATATTCGTCGATCTGGCTCAACACGTGGGGCATCAGCATCGACCAGGCGGCCTCCACGTCCTCGGCCACCCACAGGAAAACCGGGCCGAGCGGCGTCGCCGGGCCGGGGTCGGGCTTGCCGAGCTTGAGGCACTCCTGGCGGTAATCCTCCCATAGCGAAGTGTCGTGCGGGATGGAGAAGCCGTCGGCGATGCGGGCGGCGCGGCGCGCGGCCGCCGGCGAACCGCCACCCAGCAGCAGCTTGGGCGCCGGGTCCGGCGCCGGGCGGATGAAGATCTCACGGCCTTGAAAATCAAAGGGCTCGCCGGTCCAGGCCTGGCGCAAGAACATCGCGACCTCCCCCAGCGTCTTCCAGCGTTCGTCCACGCGGCGGCCGAACAGCGCGAACTCGCTCGGGCGGTAGCCGGCGCCCATCGCCAGCTCGAACCGGCCCTGCGAGGCCAGCGACAGCACCGCCGCGTCCTCCGCCAGCTTGATCGGGTCATAGAGCGGCGCCAGCAGCACGTTGGGCCGCATGCGGATGCGCCGCGTGCGGCCGGCCACCGCCGCGCAGGCGATCAGCGGCGAGGGGCTGTAGCCGCTCACCGACATATGATGCTCGGCGAAATTGACGCAGTCGAACCCCACTTCGTCCGCCCAGGCCGCGATGTCCAGCATCGCGGGATAGAGCTCCCGATGCGGCGTGGTGCCGGGCGGCGAGCGAAGCTCGAAGGCAAGGTGCAGCTGCATGGGGCGGGTCTCCGGCTTGGTACGGCCCGATCATACCGCGGGCGGACCCCGCCTTCGCAGCATTTCGGGAGTCGGCGGCCACTGTTCATAGAGGGGCCAGTGGCCGGGACGAGACGGATTGCCGGCCCGCGCAATCATCACCTCGGCCATCGCACGCGCGCGCCGCATGTGGTCGGGATTGGTAGGGTCCAGCCGCTCCTCGGCAGCAACCATCAGAAGCCCGCCATCCGGCGTGCGCTCACAGGGGACGCCAACCGGCGGAACGAGGCCCTTGGTCAGCGGCGCGCAGAGATAGCTGAGCCAGGGCACATTGTAGGTGGACCTTGGGTAAGCCGGACCGCCAGGTGCCGACAGCGCCTTGTGATAGTCCTGCCAATAGACGTAGGCGTTCGCCCACACCGACGGCCATTCCGCGATAATTGCCAGCATGGCCGCACGGAAAAGCGGATAGGTGACCGTATCCAGATCGGACGGCACTTGTACAAAACCAACTTCGAACCGTATCCGACATCCGAACTTCCCCCCAACGGCGGCGCTGAGGACTATGTTGTCGGGTAATAAGCCGCGCCTGGAAAAGGCGCCGAGATAGTATCCGTACTCCGGCTCTTTGATCCCGTCGATGACCGCCACATGATCTTCGACCCATTCGGCAATTCCGCTGCGCAATTGGTCGATGGAGACCAGCGAGTCCTCATAGGGCCGCTCGCCAGTCAGCCACTCGATCTTCGGTACGGCCTCGGCGATCAGGTCCAATGTCTGCAGGAATTTTTTGCCAATGTCAGCGGCAGATAGCGGCTCAACGTGCCATGTCGCCTGAAGGCCGTAGCGTAACCCCTCCATTACCGAGGCGCCCCTGCTGCTCGCGGAATCGTGATTGTCACTATGTGCTCCCGGCCATCTCCGGTAACGTTGAACAGTTCCCTGGCAAAATCGTGGTCGCTTTTCAGAGCAAAAACCCACACGAGCGGAAATCCTTCAGTTGCATTAAGCTGCCGACGTGACTGATCGAGCCAATCATAAGTTACCTGTTGGTCTCCCCGTTGAAATGACCGCAGGCCCTCATACTCGCTCTTAACCTCCACAGGGATACCGGTTCGATGCTGGCAATCATCGATATATACCCACTTATTATCGACTGGATCCCAGAACTTGTAGCCGTATCCGCGCGGCTTGGGGTTGTCCGGATTGACCAGCAGCTTGATCTGGTCCTCGTAATCCTTGTCTTTCGCGCCTCTTACCTCCCCTCGGCCATATTTATCCGGTTCGGGCTTTGGGCAGAGGTTGGGGCCGTCCTTGTCCGCCAGATCGGATGAGACCTCCGCGGGGTCGATGGCCAGGGTTCCGTCCGGAAGCAGACGTGCGACAACCTTGTCCCCATCACGGAATTGCCCGTCCGACTCGAGCGTCGCGTTGATGTCATGTAGGCCGTTCGGCCCGGCATAGGTCAGCCGCAGACGGGTCTCGTCGCGGTTCCAGTCGTAGTGAAAGCCTGGCAATTCAGGAACGTCGCCCTCGACGCGCGAATTGGTTGTCCTCGGAATGAGGATCAGCCCCAGGGTCAAACTGACAGGATTGGCCGCTGCGACGCGCAACCCTGTCATTGCCAAATCACCCAGGAATTCGCTCGCGCCCCTGGTCAGGGTGCGGAGAACCGATGTCGTCTTGGTCCATCGGCCGCTTGTGACGCCGCTGCCTTCCGGGACGCGCGGTTGAGCTGGGTCGTATCGCACAAAGCTTCCATTGCCGAGGCCGCAATCGAGCACTTGCAGGACCGCGTGCGGGGTGACCCCGGCCTTCATCAGCCCGTCGAC
The DNA here is from genome assembly GCA_964631425.1 of uncultured Rhodospirillales bacterium. Taxonomy (GTDB): domain Bacteria; phylum Pseudomonadota; class Alphaproteobacteria; order BOG-932; family Roseiterribacteraceae; genus BOG-932. The sequence continues at coordinate 10,824 of CAZVYC010000012.1, read as the reverse complement.
CATAAACAGCCGCCGTGCAGCTTCGTGGCGATCTTCCGGCCGGCTCAGCCCAGCCAACGCCAGATGGATCAGTGCCAGGCAATCCTCGCCCCGCCCCCAGCGCTTCGCGGCCCGTTCGATCGAATCGAGTACCGAAGGCATCACGACGCGCCCATAGGCTGCGGAAAGCAGCGCCAGGACGCGCGCTTCTTGGCCCTCGAGGTCTTGCAGGCGACGCGCCGCAATTGCCGGCACCAGCACGGTGCCGGCCCCCATCACCAGCCCATCAGAGGTAAAGCTCAGGGCACAGTTGATCGGCACGACATGTGCGCGCGCATGCCATTCCTTGCGTAACCGTTCGACCAGCACGCAGCTGCTCCTGAGTCCAATTTGGTGGAGGCGTATGCATCACACAGAAACGAGAACTTGTCAAGAACTTACTAAGAACTCATGCCAGTGGGTTGGGCGCAAAACGGTCTTGAGAACCGCTGGGAACCACCCCCAGATGCCGCCCGTCAGTTTCGTCCGGCGACCCGCGCGGGCTTGCGCCGGAACAGCTCATCCCATTGCAGGATCAGGTCGGGGACGATGAGGGCGCCGAAGATGAGGAACCAGCGATAGGTCGTGAAGATATCCTCGCTTGGCCAATGGAAATCGACGAGGTGCAGCGCGCGGGCCAGGATGAAGATGAACGTGAAGGCATAGGAGCGGGCGACCCATTGGCGATGGCGCGGGATGTTGCGCTTCACCGCGAAGACGAAGGCCAAAAGCGCACAGAGGAACCAGCCGCCGCCCTGGGCCCAGTCCTCGATCGCCGACAGGCCGGTATCCCAGTTATAGCCGATATAGATCGACAGCGGTGCGGCGATGAAGATGGCGCCGATATAGACCCGTCCGAGCACGCGGTGGAGGCCGAGATGCCGGCGGCGGAGCGTGTCGGAGAACTGGAACGGGCCGATGAACAGCGCGACCGCGCCGGTCATCCCGTGCACCAGCAGCCACCATTTGAACGGCTCGATGTGCTGCCATTCCTCGTCGGCCGCGTCGAAGAGGAAACGCTCGTCGGTCCACATGACGCCCAGGATGAGGAGGGCCATGACCGCGAAGAGCGTCCGCTTCACGTAATTCGGGGTGGCCCGCGGGCCGGTCTGGGACATGGTCATCGGCAAGACTCCCGGCTGTTTCCGCCGATCGATATCGGGGCCTAAGCTGGCCAGCCAGTGCACAAATTTGACCGGTCTGTGCGGCACGCTGGAGCGCCAAGGCATTCGCGGATTTTTACAGATTTCGCCGTTTGAATGAAGCGAAATGTAGGATGGAGGGCGGTTCAGGGAGCGGTTTTCAACGCCTGTGCCACCTGATCCAGCACAGCTTCGTCTTCCAGGCCGGTCAGGTCACCCTTTACGGCGCCGGTTTCAGCAAGCTCGCGCAAGAGCCGGCGCATGATCTTGCCGGCGCGGGTCTTGGGGAGCGCGGGTACGATATAAACCGTGTGGAGGCGGGCGATGGCGCCGATGGCGGACTCGACGGCGGCTGCGACGGCGCATTCGACAGCTTGCGCGTCGGCCCCCGGCAGCAGGGTGATGAAAGCGACGGGGACTGTGCCTTTGACCGGGTCGCTGACGCCGACGACCGCCGCCTCGGCGACGCCGGGCTCAGCGGCGACGGCGGATTCGATTTCCATTGTACTGATGCGGTGGGCGGCGACGTTGATCACGTCGTCGGCGCGGCCAAGGACCCACAGATGGCCGTCCGGGTCCACCACGGCGCGGTCCGAAGTTTGGTAGCGGCCGGGGAAGCGCGCGAAATAGCTCGAGAGATAGCGCGCGTGATCGCTCCAGATGGTCCGGGCGAGCGTCGGGAAGGGCTCGGTCAGCACCAGGTTGCCGGGGGTGCCCGGCGGCGCGGGGGCGCCGTCATCGTCAAGGATTTGATACGCGTGGCCGGGGACGGTGCGGCCACAGGAGCCGGGCTTGAGGTCATCCACGCCGGCGACGGGATAGGTCCAGGTGGAACCGGTCTCACTCTGGCCATAGGCATTGATCACCGGCACGCCGTGGCCGATATGGGCGGCGGCCCAGCGGAAGGTCTCACCATCAAGCGGTTCGCCCTGAAGACTGAGCAGCCGCAGGTCAGGCAGCGCATGGGCGGCGGCGAGGTCATCACCCGCGCCGCGCAGCACGCGGGCGAGCGTGGGGGCGGCCAGGATCTTGGTGACGCCGTGGCGGCGCCCGATTTCGTAGAAGCGCGCCTTGGTCGGGGTATCGAGCGCGCCTTCGTAGCAGACGAGGGTCATGCCGTGCGCGAGCCCGCCCACCACTGCGTGGATCGGGAAGGTGAGCCAGCCGACATCGGCCGCGCACCAATAGACGTCATCCTCCTCAGGCCCGATCTGCCACTGCACGTTGGCCCAGGTACCGACCAAGAAGCCGCCGACGCTGTGCACGACCCCCTTGGGCCGGGCCTCGGTGCCGCTGGTGAAGATGAGGAAGGAAGGTTCGTTGGCCTCGAGCGGCAGGCAGGGGCAGTCCGCGGACTGGGCGTCGATGAGCGCGTCGTAGGCGATCTCGCCGGGGCCGAGCGGGGATTGTGCGCCGGTGCGATCGACGACGATGACGTGCTGGAGGTCAGGCGCGTGCGCGCGGGCACGGCGCAGATGGGCGAGCAAGGGCACCTGCCGGCCGCGGCGCAGGCCGGCGTCGGCGGTGACGACCAGCTTCGCGCGCGCGGTGGCGAGACGGAGCGCCACGGCGTCGGGCGAGAAACCGGCGAACAGCACGGTATAGATCGCGCCGATGCGGTTGCAGGCGTGGATCGCGGCGAACGCCTCCGGCAGGTTGGGCAAATAGAGCGCCACGACGTCGCCCTTGCCGATGCCGAGCGATGTGAGACCATTGGCAAGCCGCGCGACCTCATCGCGAAGCGCGCGGTAGGTGAACGTACGGACCGCGCCGTCCTCGCCCTCCCAGATGATGGCCGGCTTGTCGGCGCGGAACGGGTTCTTGGCGTGGCGGTCGACGCAATTGTCCGCGACGTTGAGCATGCCCCCGCCGAAATAGCGGAGGTCGCCGAAGCTGCCTTCGCGGATGCTGTCCCAGGGTCTGGACCAGAGCAGATGGCCGGCAGCCCAGGCCCAGTATTGGTCGATACCCCTCGCCTCCTCCGCCCTCGCCTCGGCCAGCAGGCGGCGCTGCGCGTCGGAGCGGAAGCGGGGCTCGAGCGGCATGAGCGGTTCGCGCATCAGCGCGGCGAGGACGTCGTCGGTTGACAGTGCTTCTTCCCCAGGATTTTGCAGGCAGCTTAGCGCGCTAGCCGCATCTTGCGCCAGCTGCCCCGGTGTCGAATTCCCCTGGATTCTTGCCCTCCGCTCTGCAATGAACCGGGTGGGATGCACAGGAGCCAATAATGAATCAAAGGTCGGGCCTCAGAAAGCGGATCGCATGCGCCTGTCTCCTGGTGCCAGCGGTCCTGGCGGGGTGCCAGACGCAGCAGAAGATCGACCCCAACCACCCGGACGTGGCGCTGCGGGCGGGCGCCGACCGCGGTGATCCCAATGCGGCGGTGGCGCTGGGGTTGCTCTACGAAAACGGCATCAAGGTGCCGCTGGATTATGCCGAGGCACGGAAATGGTTCCAGTCCGCTGCCGACAAGGGCAGTGCTGCTGGCGAGTACGAACTGGGGCTCATGTATCAGAATGGCCGGGGTATTCCGGTCGATCTGCCGTTCGCCGTGAGGTGGTACGAAGCGGCGAGCGACCACAATTTCGCTCCAGCCAAGGCCTCGCTCGGGCTGCTTTATTGGAACGGCCAGGGCGTGCCCAAGGACCAGGCCAAGGGCGAGGCGATGATCCACGACGCCGCGGTCCAGGGGTTCGCCCTAGCGCAGATGATGCTGGCCGCCTTATATCTGGGCAACAATAGCGTCGTTCCGACCGACGACAGCCTGGCCTATGAATGGGCCAGCCTGGCCGCGTCCAAGCTCAGCGGTACGCCGCAGGTGCTGTCGACGCGCGAGCGGGACGAGGCGCAGAAGGGCCTCTCGCCGGCCGAGATCGATGCGGCGCAGAAGTCTACTGGACGCTGGGTGCCCGGAATGGACGTCGTGAGCCTGTTCCCGCCGGGCAGCCCGCCCCGGCCGGCCCGTGTACGCGGCCAGGGGTCGGGCTTCGTGGCCGGAAAGGGCGGCGAGATCGTCACCGACTATCATGTCGTTCCGAACTGCCGCGAGATCCGCATCAAGGATCCGGGCAACAAGTTCAACGTCTCGACCCACGTGGTGGCAGAGGACCGCGACAACGACGTGGCAGTTCTTGCGGCGGGCGGCTTCGGAACCCCGCTGAAGCTTCGCGCTGAACCGCCCGTGCTGGGCGAGACGATTGTTACGTATGGCTTCCCGTTGGGCCCGGTGCTGGCAACGAGCGGAAACCTGACGACCGGATCAATCTCGGCCAACATCGGGATGGGCGGCAACGTCAAGTCGTTCCAGATCACCGCACCGGTCCAGGTGGGAAGCTCAGGCGGGCCGGTGGTTGACCAGAGCGGCGCGGTGATCGGCATGGTTGCCGCCAAGCTCAACACGCTGGCGGTTGCCTCCGCTACGGGAGACGTGGCGCAGAACGTGAATTTCGCGTGGCGCGCCGACGCATTGGAGGCTCTCCTGAATGCGCACGGGATCGGCTTCGACATGGCCCGCGGCAAGGCGGAATCGGTGCCGATGAACGAGCTGGTCAACGAATTGCAGAAGGGCACAGTGAAGGTCGAGTGCTGGCGGTAGCCGCCTAGTTGGACGGCCAAGCTGCGCAGTCCCGGCGAGACGCGCCGCCGGGACCTACCTTTCAGGATTTACTCCGCAGCCAGCCTGTTCGTGTGCCCCAGTGCGGCCTCGTTGTCGTGGCCGATCAGGCGGTCGTGGTTCTGGTGCATGCGGATGAGGTTGACCTCGCGCTTGCCGAACACGATCGAGGGCACGGCGCCGGCTTCCATCTGGATCTGCGCGTTGGACTGGATGATCATGTCCTCCTCCAGCGCGGTCTTCATCAGAAGGTCGGTAAAGGCCTGCGCCGTCGCGCGGGTCTCATCGGTCGCGCCTTCATGCGGCCCATACGTGCGGAAGATGTAGGTGCATTCTCCCGGCTTGTCGCCCGGCTCGCTGCGCTGGAAGAAGAAGACATACTTGCTGCCGCCGACCACAGTGTTCGGGAAGATGCCGTTGGTAAGGCCGAAGGGCAGCAGGTCGGGCCATTCCTCCTCGGGAATGTTCTTAAGGTCGAGGATCTGCTTGGTCGGCGATACCAGAGTCTGGTGCAGGCCGTAATCCAGATGCAGGAACTGGCGCAGCGTGTTGGGGCCGACCGTAGTCGGGTGCAGGAAGGGCACGTGATAACCCTCGAGCCCGCCATCGACCGCATGCTTCCAGTTGATCCGTGCCGGCGCGCGATATTCGCCGACCAGACGGAAATTGGCGATGTTGTAGTCCTCAAGGATGCTCTTCATCTCGCCGAAGAATTCGTCGAAATCGAGCTCCCCGTCCGGCTGCGGGTGGACCAGGACGAGGCCGATCTTCTCAACCACCGGCAGCGCGATGAGGCCGCGGTTCGCCAGCTGGTCCTCGTCGAAGGCGGCTCGGCTGGGCACGGAAATTAGGTCGCCGTCCAGGGCGTAGGTCCAGCCGTGATAAGGGCACGTGAAACCCTTGGCATGCCCGCAGCCCTCGGCCAGCTTGACGCCGCGATGGCGGCAGGCGTTGAGGAAGGCGCGCACCTGCCCGTCCTTGCCGCGGACCAGCAGGATGGGCTTGCCGGCGATCTCGGTGGCGTAATAGTCACCGACCTCCGGCAGATCGCCGGTCAGCGCGATGACCTGGGGCCGCTTCAGGAAGAATTCCTGCTTTTCCAGCTCGAACCGGTCCTTGTCGATGAAGCGGCCGATATCGGCCTCCCAGGAATATTCCCCCTGGTCGTCGCCGTCCTGGTCATGCAGCTCGATGATGCGCTTGGCGAGCGCGATGCGCTGTGCGCGATCCATGGTTTGCTCCTTCCCCGAAAGCCCGTCAGAACCTGAAAGCTCATTAGATCCGATTTAATTTACCGATGTCAACTAATCTAAAGCGGCGCCGCGCTATCTCCAGCGCGTTCCCGACAATAGGAACGTTCGCAACTTCGGCAGCATTTACAAGGCAATCTCGGGCGTTGCGCCCGGAAACAAGGAGTTGAACCATGCGTATGTTGATCGCCGGCGCCGCCGTGCTCGCGCTGAGCGCGGGCATGGCGCTGGCCCAGGAAACGCAAACCACCACCACGGAGCACGCCACCGGCTCGACCCAGGTGGGGAACCCGTCGACGAACCGCACCGCCAAGGGCGGCGAATCCTATCAATGGAGCGTCGACACCACCACCACGAAGGTGCCCGTGCATCCCACGGAGACGGAGAAGACCACCACCACGACCACGGCCGCGCCGAACCCGCCGCCGGTCGTGCATCGGAAGGAAACCACGACGACGACCACCTCGACCGGCCAGGACTGAGGGCCGGTCAGGAGCTCGGTTCGGCGGACGCCATCAGCAAGGTGGCGTTTCCGCCGGCCGCGGTCGTATTGATCGTGACGGTGCGTTCGGTCGCGAACCGGCGCACATAGTTCGGGCCGCCGGCCTTCGGGCCGGTGCCCGACAGCCCCTCCCCGCCGAACGGCTGAGTGCCGACCACCGCGCCGATCATGGTGCGGTTCACGTAGAAATTGCCGACCCGCGTATCCTGCCGCACGCGCTCGACCGTGTCGTCAATGCGCGTCTGCAAGCCCAAGGTGAGGCCGAAGCCAGTGCCGGTCACGGCACCCAGGACCCGGCCGAGCTCGCTCGCGCGATAGCGGGCGACGTGCAGGAAAGGACCGAAAGTCTCGCCTTCCAGCACCTCGATGCTGTCGATCCAGACCGCGCGCGGGGCGAAGAAGGTGCCGTGCACCGCTTCGGCCGACAGTGGGGCGACGGCAAATGGCTTGCCCATCCGCGCGGCGTGCGCCTCAAGCGCCGCCAGCGCCTCGTCGTCGATCACCGGCCCGACATCGGTGGACAGGTCCGACGGGTTGCCGACCTTAAGCTCGGCGATGGCGCCGGCCAGCATGGCGGCGAGGTCATCGGCGATCTCTTCCTGGACATAGAGGCAGCGAAGCGCGGAGCAGCGCTGGCCGGCGCTGTCGAAGGCGCTGACCATGATGTCGGCGACCGCTTGCTCGAGCAGCGCGGAGGAATCGACGATCATGACGTTGATGCCGCCGGTCTCGGCGATCAGCGGCGCGATCGGGCCGTCACGGCCGGCGAGCGCGCGGTTGATGGCGCGGGCCGTGGTGGTCGAGCCGGTGAAGACGACGCCGGCAATACGCGGATCGGCGACCAGCGCACCGCCGACGGTCCCATCCCCGGGCAGGCAGGCGAGCACGCCGAACGGCACGCCAGCCGCATGCAAATGGCCGACGGCGCGCTGGGCGATCAGCGGCGTCTGCTCGGCCGGCTTGGCGACGACGGCGTTGCCGGCGACCAGGGCGGCCGCAACTTGCCCCGAAAAGATGGCCAGCGGGAAATTCCAGGGCGAGATGCAGGCGAACACGCCGCGGCCGGCATAGTCGAGGCGGTTGGTCTCGCCGGTCGGACCGGGCAGCGCCACCGAAGCCAGACCTGAACGCGCGGTCATCGCATAATAGCGCAGCAGGTCGGCCGCCTCGCGCACCTCGGCGACCGCGGCGGCCAGCGTCTTGCCTGCTTCGCGGATCATGAGCGCGATGAAGGCCGCACGATCCGCCTCGATGCGGTCGGCAGCACGCTCCAGGCAGGCGGCCCGGGCGTCGACCGCGGTCTCGTCCCACGCACGCCATGCACCCGTAGCGGCAGCGACCGCGGCCTCAATGTCGGCCGAACCGGCATCCTGGACCCGGCCGACCAGCTGCCGCCGGTCGGCCGGGTTGCGGATCTCGCGGGTCGCTGTGCTCGCCCGCCGCTTGCCGTCGACCAGCGGCCACGCCTCGGTGCCGGCGATCGGGGCGGTGTTCAATGCGGTCGCCATCGCCTCCAGCGCGGCCGGGTCACCGAAATCGAGGCCGCGGGAATTGGCGCGATCCGGCCGGTAGAGATCAGCCGGCAAGGGAATGCGCCGGGACGGCCTGCCCTCCAGGAGCTTCGCCGGATCGCGGGCCAGTGCTGAGGGCGGAATGGCGGGATCGGCCACCTGGTTGACGAAGGAGCCGCTCGACCCGTTCTCCAGCAACCGGCGGACGAGATAGGCCAGAAGGTCGTGATGGGCGCCGACCGGCGCATAGATCCGGCAGGAGATGGCGCTGTCAGGCCCGACGATCTGGTCGTAAAGCGCCTCACCCATGCCGTGCAGGCGCTGAAACTCGAAATCCGTCCGGCCTTCGGCGAAGGCGCGGATCGCGGCGACGGTCGCGGCGTTATGGCTGGCGAACTGGCCATAGAGCTGGGCGCCCGCGGCAAGGATGCGCCGCGCCGCCACCAGATAGGCGAGGTCGGTCTGAGCCTTGTGCGTGTAGACCGGATACTCGTCGAGCCCCTGCTCCTGTGCGCGCTTGATCTCGCTGTCCCAATAGGCGCCCTTGACCAGCCGGACCATCAGCCGCCGGCCGGCCGCTGCGGCCTCGCGTACCAGCCAGTCGATCAGCGGCAGGGTGCGCTTGGAATAAGCCTGCACGGCGAGTCCGAGCCCCGGCCAGCCGGCCAGCTCCGGCGTGTGGATCAGCCGGCCGATAATGTCGAGCGACAGATCGAGCCGGTCCGCCTCCTCGGCGTCGATGGTGCAGCCCATGTCATAGGACTTGGCCATCCGGGCGAGTTCGAGAATGCGAGCGTAGAGCTCGCCGAGCGCGCGGTCGCGCTGGCGTAATTCGTAGCGCGGATGCAGTGCCGAGAGCTTTATCGAGATGCCGGGGCCGGCAATAGGCCCGCGTCCCTGTCCAGCCTTGCCGATGGCGCGGATCGCCGCCGCGTAGGACTGGAAATAGCGCTCGGCATCCGCGGCGGTCAGCGCCGCCTCGCCCAGCATGTCGTAGGAATGGCGAAACCCGCGCCTCTCGGCCGCGCGGGCGCGATCGAGCGCATCCTCGATCGTCTTGCCCAGCACGAAATGGCCGCCGACCAGCGCCATCGCCCGCAGCATCGCCTGGCGCAGCATCGGCTCGCCGACCCTGGCAGCCAGAGTGGGCCAGACGCGCTGGGCCTCGGCGCCCCGGATCGTGCGGCTGGTCAAGGCCAGCGCCCAGCTCGACGCATTGACGAAGCGCGAGCGCGACTGGCCGATATGCCGGTCGAAGTCTGCCGACCCCAGCTTGTCCCGGATGAGCAGGTCGCGTGTCGCGGAGTCCGGGATGCGCAGCAGCGCCTCGGCCAGCATCATCAGCACAAGGCCTTCGTCGTTCGACAGGTCATACTCGCGCATCAGCGCGTCGATCGGCCCGGACTGGCCTTCGCCGGCGCGGATTCCGGCAATCAGGCGGACCGCCTCGGCCTCGATCGCCCGCTGCCGTGAGGGCGGCACGTCATGGGCGGCGAGCAGGTCGGCCACCGCCGCATCTTCCGGCATGCGGTGCCGGGCCCGGATCGCCTGCCGGCCGGGATCGTCGTCATACGCGCCGAGGTCGAATCCGCCTTGGCCTGACGGTCGGGAAAGCTGCATCGATCGGGACCTTTGGAGTGACGGATCGGGACTGTTGAAGCCCATCATCCTATCTTCGCGGTGCCGAGCGCAACCTCGTCCGCCCGGGCGGCATAGCGGCGGGCCAGCATGGCGCAGACCATCAGCTGCATCTGGTGGAACAGCATCACCGGCACCAGCATCACACCGACCGCGGCGGCCGGGAACAGCACGCCCGCCATCGGCACGCCCGCCGCCAGGCTCTTCTTCGAGCCGCAGAAGACGATGGCGATCTCGTCCCGACGATCGAAGCCGAGCCGGCGGGCGCCCAGCGTCGTCGTCGTCAAGACAAGGGCCAGCACGGCGCCATCCAGCACCAGGACCATTGCGAGGTCACCAAGCGATACGCGCTGCCACAGATGCTCGACAACGGCGGCGCTGAATGCCGTATAGACGATCAACAGGATGGAGCCGCGGTCGACCTTGTTGACGACCGAGGCGTGGCGCGTGAGGAGACCTACCAGCAGCGGCCGTGCGAGATGACCGACGATGAACGGCGCCAGCAGCTGAAGCGCGATCTCCTCCATGGCGTGCAGCGACAAGCCGCCGCCATGTCGCTGCCCGATCTCGCTCCCCAACAACAGCCCCGCCAGCGCCGGCGTGATCAGGATGCCCAGCAGGTTCGAGGCAGAGGCGCTGCAGATGGCCGCCGGCACATTGCCGCCCGCGATCGAGGTGAAGGCGATCGAGGACTGAACGGTCGACGGCAGCAGGCAGAGGAACAGAATGCCGTCCAGCACCTGACTGTCGATGAAACTGCGCCCGGCGAAACGCAGCGCGAGGCCGATCAGCGGGAACAGGATGAATGTCGAGGCCAAAACCGTGAGATGCAGCCGCCAGGCGCCGATGCCGGTCAGGATCGCCTCGCGCGACAGCTTCGCGCCATGCAGGAAGAACAGCAGCGCGATGGCAAGGTTGGTGGTAAGCCCGAAGATCTCTGCGCCCCGCCCCCGGCAGGGCACGACGCTCGCCAGGCCCACCGTGGTGACGAGGGCGACGAGGAACGGGTCAGGCAAGTAGCGGGAATCGAGGCGCAAGTCGGTCCACAATAGTCAGGGTGAGCGCGGGCTCCGCGCGGGGCGCTTCCTTTGAACGACCGGCACGGCAATGTCCACCTGTCGAGCGATTGTGGCGCGCGCGTTCGTCGGGTCCA
>CAZVYC010000011.1:0-43522 GCA_964631425.1 uncultured Rhodospirillales bacterium | reverse complement strand
CTTTGAGCGAGCGGAACCGGATGATCTCATCGTCACCTTTCGGATTCTGTCCGGATGGATCGTCCGGGTGGTGAAAAACAGTTGCGCCGGCCGCGGAGCACCGCGCCCGTAATCGCGTTGGCGGTCGCGCGTCGCGGCCGGGTTCTAGTCGATGCGTCCGCCACCACGGGCACGGCTGGAACCGCTCGCCGCGTCGTCGAACCGAAAGGAATGTTCACGGGGATTTTCCCGGACATATGTTACGGGAGCGTTATGACTGCTCGCGGCGTATTGCAAAACCGACTTGATGATCAAACCGCCGAAGATCTGGTCGATGCTCCCGCTTCCCAGTGTCAACGGCATCAACACAAGATCGGCGCGGCTCGCAACCCCCTGGCGGTAGATCATGCCGCCGGCTTCCACCGGTTCGCAGCTCAAGACGGCCGCCGCGAAGGCCTCGCGCCATGCTTGGGTGAACTCACCGAGGTCAATATCGGTGATCATGCGCCCCCGCGGCTCGTGCCCCAGCGCGTTGGTCGCCTCGGATCCCAAAAGGCGTATGCGCGCGCCCCCGACAACGACATCCGCCATCAGCACGACCGATAGCAGCCGCGGAATCTCAAGTGGATCAATGTCGGCCCGGAGCGGAATCGGCCTTTGGCCGCGCTTGTCGCGCCAGTATCGAACAAGCGCTTGGAGACGCATACCGCACTCCGACTTCCCAGCAAATTCAACGGCTTCGGGATCAGTCATTCCGACTCCGGCTGCAAGCCCCTTCAAGCCCCAGCAAAAAACTGATACACGTTTCCCAAGTTCCCTGTTTTAGAAGTAGGTTTGAACTAAAATTATCCTGTCGCCCGCATCGGAAGAGCTTGAACAGCAATTGAGGTAGACCTCAATTTAGAGGCCGGATCATAGAGGAAACAACTTGGTATGTCACGGTCACGAATCAGCAACGTGGCGACAAACGTAATCCGGACCAGATCGGCAGCGCTTCCCAGGATGCGCATCATGATCGTAGACGATCAGCCGAGCAATCTTCGGATCATGAAGCAACTCGCCCTCGGCATGGTCGAAGGCGGGAATGTGGAAGCTTTTGCCGATCCCGCCCTCGCCTTGACCGCGGCGCGCGAGAATCCCCCCGATCTGGTTGTTTCCGACTACAACATGCCGGGAATGGACGGTGCGGCCTTCGTGGCCGCCTTGCGTACCTTGCCCGAATGTGGGGACATCCCGATCGTCATCGTCACGATCTACGAAGACAAGGAGTTCCGCTACAACGCGCTTCAGGCCGGCGCGACGGACTTCCTGCTCTCGCCGATCGACCACCAGGAATTCCGCATTCGGCTGCACAACCTCCTGCAGTTGCGTGAGCACCAGCGCGCAGTCCGCAACCATGCCCGCTCGCTCGAGCGAAAGATCGTCGAGGACAGCAACAATTTCCTCGCCAATATCCAGGAGCTCGAAGGCCGGCTCACCCAGCTGATCGACGCGGTCCCTGCCCTCATCAGCGTCAGCAATACCGAGCGGCAGTTCCTGTACGTCAACGAGGCTTGGTGCGACACGTACGGGCTCATGCGGGTCTATGCGATCGGACGCAAGCCGGAAGAACTGTTCAGCGCCGAGCACAGCTATGCTCTGACCCAAGCCGACCAGGCGGTGCTGAAGAGCGGCACCACAATCAACCAGGTCGAGGAGGAAATCCGCGGCGCGACGGGTGAGCGCAAGGTGCTGTTCACGACCAAGCTGCCGCTGCGCGACGCCAATGACCGCATATGCGGCATCATCACCGTGTCGCTCGACATGACCTCGCGCAAGCTGGCCGAAGAACAGCTGATGTCCGCGATGTGGCGCGCCGAGGCGTCGGAACGCGCCAAGCGGGCCTTCCTGTCACAAATGAGCCACGAGCTGCGCACGCCGCTCAACGCCATTCTTGGATTCTCCGAAGTCATCGCCGAGGAAGTGTTCGGCCCGGTCAACCCGCCGCGCTATCAATCCTATGCCGAAGACATCCGCGGCAGTGCTGCCCATTTGCTCGAGATGGTTACGCACATCCTGTCACAGGCAGACGAGGAGCATGTGCCGCTCGAGGCGCGCGGCGAACCGGTGCAGCTGCACAGTGCGGCGCTTGCCGCAGCCCAGGTGGTGCGCGAGCGGCGCGGCGCCGCCGCCCGCATCCTCTGTCGCATCGAGCCCAATGTGCCGCCGATCCGCGGCGACCGGCGCATGATCGAGCGCATCTTCGTCGACCTGCTCGACCATCTGGTCGTCGTGGCCGGGCTGGAATGCGAGTTCGTGGTTTCGGTCCGGCTCGCCGCCGACCGGGACGCCGAGCTTGAGATCTTCACCAACCCGCAAGGGGTCGACCGCCAGGGCGGCGGGCAGATGGTCGACCTGCCGGAAGTGCCGCTGGTGCGCGCGCTGGTCGACCTGCATGGCGGCGCGCTCACCATGGTCAATCGCGGCAGCGGTGCGCTTTATGCACGTGTCGTGCTTCCGGCCTGGCGCACGCTCGCCTCGACCAACTGACCGGCGCTACAACAGCGTATCCTGGCTTTCGAGCCCCATCATGACCCCGCCCCAATTGCGGCCGGCGGCGGGGAAGTTGTTGGCCGCGTGGTTCCCCATCGTCAGGATGTCGGAATAGTACCGGCCGAACGGCTGGGCGTCGAATACGCCGGAGCCCCCGGCGGCCCGGAACAGCGGGAGCGCCAGCTCGACGCAACGCTTGGCGACCGAAACGCACTGGAACTTGGAGAGCAGCCGGTCCTTGAGCGGCGGCATCTCACCCTTCTCTGCATAGGGTGCCATGCGTGTGAAGTTGCGGTGCAGGGTCGCCTTCATCTCATCGATCCCCGCCTGCGCCTCGGCCAGCGCCAGGGTCGCGTCCGGGTCGACAATGGTCTTGGCACCGGTCACCGAAACCCGCTTGGCGCCATAATCGGCAAAGGCGTCGACCATGCCCTGCAATCCGCCGATCGCCGCGGTCGAAACCGCGCGGAGAAACACCTGCCAGTAAGGATAGCGATAGAGCGCGCTGGTCATTGGCGCGCTGCCTGGATTGGTGCCGCCCGTCGCGTCCCGCATCCTGTGGGTGCGGTGCTCCGGTACGAACGAGCCCTCGACTACGATGTCCTGGCTGCCCGTGCCCTTTAGCCCCACCACCTTCCAGGTGTCGATGATCTGGTAGTCCGCCCGCGGCAGCAGGAAGGTGCGGAAATCGGCATCCAGGAACGAGCCGTGGCTGTCGCCGCGATCAATCACGCCGCCCAGAAAGATCCAGTCGCAATGCTCCGTACCGCTGGAGAAGCGCCAGCGTCCGGTCAGCTTGTACCCGCCCTCGACCGGCACGGCCTTGCCCGGCGAATAGGGCGACGCGATCAGCGCATCGCTGTCTCCGCCCCAGACCTCCTCGGCCGCGCGATCGTCGAACAGCGCCAAATGGAAGCTGTGAACGCCCAATATGCCGTGCACCCAGCCGACCGACGCGTCGCCCTCGGCCAGCGCCATCTGCACGTCGAAGAACGCGCCGGGATCGAGTTCGTAGCCGCCCCAGCGCCGCGGCTGGAGCATCCGGAAGAAGCCGGCGGATTTCAGGTCGGCCATGGTTTCTGGCAGAATCCGCCGATGCTCTTGCTGCCGCGCCGCACGCTCGGCCAAGACCGGAATCAGCGCCCGCGCCCGTTCGAGCAGTGTCGCGGCGGTCGGCGTCGCCCCTGCCGGTCCATCCATCGTGAATCCTCCCTTGATTATACCCAATCTATCCGGCCGAATGACTCACGGCCAGCCGGCCCGGGGCGCCGGCCCACGAGCGACATCGATACGGCCGGTCCGCACCTCTACTGTGATGTGTGGTTCATGGTTGGTGGCGCAGCACAGGAACAAGTCCTTCCCGTCTGACCCGCCTAACATGCAGGCATAGGGTCGAGCGCTTTTGATCGGCACCCGATCGACGATCTCGCCGCCACGCCGGACGCGTAGCACCGCATGTTCAAACGGCGCAGCGACCCACACACAGCCCTCGGCGTCCAGGCAGATGCCGTCCGGAATAACCTTGCCGAGCTTTGCAAACGATCGCCGGTTGGTCAGCGTGCCGTCGGTCTCGATATCGAACTCCATCAGATTGCAGCCCGCCGACTCCGCCACGATCAGCGTGCGTCCGCCCGGCGTGATAACGCATCCGTTCGGGCAGGCTACGTCGTCGGCCGCAACCGAAACCTTGCCGTCCGGCGTCACCAGCGCGATTACCGTCGGCCGATAGGTCCCGCCCGCATCAAAATCGTAACCGATATTGCCTGGATAGGCGTTGCCGTTGGCGGCGACGACCATATCGTTGCTGTTGCCGGGATGCAGCGCCTTCAGCTCGGCATGGACCGAGAGCTTGCCGTCGCGCCGGCGATAAAGCCGTTTCTCCAGCATCGAGACGACGATCAGGTCGCCGTTCGGCAACCATCCCATGCCGGACGGCTGGCCCGGCACCTCGAACGCCTCCACCTCGACCCCGTCCGGTCGCACGACATGCACCTTGGCGTCATGCTGGTCGGAAAACCACAGGCACCCGCCATGCCAGCGCGGCCCCTCGGGAAACGCGAAGCCGGAGACGAGGGTACGCGTGTTCAGGTCCATTTCATTTCCCTCAGTTGCGCGCGCAGGCGCGCAGGATTGCCCCCAGCTTGGCGATCCCGTCGGCGATCACCTGCTCGGACACATGGCTGTAGGCGAGCCTCAGGAACTGCCGCCCGTCGGTCTCGCCCATGAAGCGCTCGCCGGGGCGGAAGAAGATGCCCTCGCGTTCGGCCAGCTGGGCGGCGCGCCCCCAGTCCACCCGGTTGTCGATCTCCAGCCACAGATAGAATGAGCCGCGCGGTTCCTGAAATTGGACGAATGGCCCGCAATGCTCGCGCACCGCCCTCACCGCCGCGGTCGCCTTCGAGCGATAGATTTCCCGCGCCCGTTCCAGGTGCGGCTCCAGCAGCCCTTCGCGCAGGTACTCGTTCATTACCCGCGCCAGCCATTGGCCGACGCCGAGATCCTGCCGCACAGCAGCCAGCGCGCCGATCGCCTTCGGATCGCCCGCCATCCAGCCGAGCCTGAGGCCCGGCGCCACGATCTTGCTGAAGCTGCCGCACTGGATGACGAGGCCCGTCTTGTCCAGGCTGAGCAAGGTCGGCAACGGATCGCCGGCAAAGCGCAGGTCGCCATAGACCTCGTCCTCGATCACGATGAAGCCGTGCTTTTCGGCCAGCGCCAGCAGCTTGTGCCGGCGCGCCACCGGCATCTCGGTGTTGGTCGGCGTCTGGAAGGTAGGGATGGCATAAACCAGCTTGACCCGCTTGCCTTCGGCCGCGACCTGGTCCAGCAGCGTCTCGAGCGCATCGACGTCCATGCCATCGTGGTCCACCGGCACAGCGCGAATGTCAGCGCCTGCCATTCCCATGTAGCGCAGGGCATAGGGAAACGACGCCGCTTCCACCACCACCACATCGCCGGTGTTTACGTATCCGCTGACCGCCAGCGCGATACCCTGGACCGAGCCCGAGGTGAGAATGATGCCCATCGGCCCCAGGTCTCGGCCTTGGGTCGTCTTGATCCGGTCGGCCAGCCGTTCGCGGAGCGCGCGATAGCCGTACACCAGCTCCTCATAACCGGTACCGGGGTCGAAATAATCCAGCACCACCGGCCCGTCGCGCTCCAGCACCAGCTTGGACAGGCGGATCAGGTCGTCCCTGGGAAAACTTTCCGGCGCCGCCAGCCCCTGGTCGAAATTGAAGACCGCCGGCACCTCGGGATTGGGGAAGAACAAGGGCGGGCCGTCGCCGGCCACGGCGGAATAGAGCGTCTGGATATCCGTCGTCATTTGTTTACGCCTTCCCCTTATTCCTTGATTGCCACTATCCCGTTCCGTTTCTCCCCGTCAATGGCGAAGCGTTGGGCAGCCGGGCGCGCGCGGCGACGGCGCCGAAGATGACCAGCATCGGCCCGTCGAAACCGGCGACAGCCTCCGCGATGTCGGCGACCGTGCCGGCCCGCGCTCGTTCGTTCGGCAAGGTCGCATTCTCGATCGCCACCGCCGGCAAGCCGGGCGGCACGCCGTCGTCCATCATCCGCACGGTGATCGCGCCTAGTGTTCTGCCGCCCATGTAAAGCACCAGAGTCGCCCCCGGCTTGGCCAGCACTGTCCAGTCGTCGTCGCGCTCGACCGCGCCCGCGCCATGGCCGGAGGCGATATGCAGCGACTGCCCGATGCCGCGCTGAGTCAGCGGCAGCGCGAGCCTGGCCGCGGCGCCGGCCGCGGCGGTAATGCCGGGAATGACCTCCACGAAAATGCCGGCTTCGGCCAGCGCCGCCAGCTCCTCTCCGCCGCGCCCGAAGATGAACGGGTCGCCGCCTTTAAGCCGGATAACACGCGCGCCGGTCCGCGCATGCTCTATCAGCATGCGGTTGATCTCCGCCTGGGTCGCCGCATGATTGCCAGAGCGCTTGCCGACGTCGATGACCGTGGCGTCCGCGCGCGCCAGCTTCAGGACATCCGGCCCGATCAGGCGATCATGGAGGATGACGTCCGCCGCGCCGATCGCACGAACGGCCTTGACAGTGAGCAGCTCAGGATCGCCGGGCCCCGCCCCGACAAGGGCGACCCGAACCGGCCGGTCTGGGCCCGCGACGCACTCGTCGGCCGCCTCCGCGAGAATCTCCGGCTCGTCAGCTTGCATCCGTCACTGTCCTCCACCCACAGTCCATTTTCGCAGATGTGCACCCGAGCGTGTACAGTCCAGTCAGCAGAAAAGGCAAAAGCCATGGCAACGACATCCGGCGAGAAAAGGAAAACGCGTGTTTCGCGGATCATCCATGCCTCGCGCCCGACCATCTTCCAGGCATTTCTGGATCCGGAAGCGGTTGCTTCATGGCTTCCGCCGGACTCCATGAAATGCCAGGTGCACGCCTTCGACCGGCGAGAAGGCGGCATTTTTCGAATGTCGCTCACCTATCTCGAACCGGCTCACATGCCGCGCGGCAAGACCACCGAAGACACCGACACCTTTCAGGGACGCTTCGCAGAACTGGTCCCGAACGAGCGCGTCGTGCAAGTGGTTGAATTCGAAACGAATGATCCAGCCTTGACCGGCCCGATGATCATCACCTGGATCCTGAGTGACACCGCGGGGGGCACCGAGGTCACCGTCCTGTACGAGAACGAGCCGGAAGGTATCCGGCCTGAGGATCATGAGGCAGGGGGGCGGTCGACACTGGCCAATCTGGCGGCCTTCACCGAACGGCAGCACGGATAAGAAACAGGTTCACATCATCGGCTCGCTGGGCTACGACGCGTCCGGGCTCAAGCTGGAGCTCGGTCGAACAGTCACAGGGGAAGCAGAACATGACGACCGCCAGGGACCTTTCGCTCGCCTCGCTGAGCGCCGTCAAAGCCCGCGACAAGCAGGCTTGGCTAGACGTGTATGACGACGACGCGATGGTCCAGGACCCGGTCGGCAAATCGCATTTCGACCCGACCGGCCTCGGTCACCGCGGCAAGGAGGCGATCGGCAAGTTCTGGGACGTATTCATGGCCAACCAGGAGGCATTCGACTTCACGGTCCATAAATCGGCGCTCTGCGGTGAGGAGGTGGCGGTCTATGCTACGCTGCATATCAGCCTGAAGGACGGCCAAAAGTTCGACGTGGACGTGCTGAACGTCTACAAGCAGGCGCCCAGCGGCAAGCTGGCCTCGCTCCGATCGTTCTGGGAAGGCGCGCACATCTAAGCGACGGCCCGATTTATTTCGTCATCCCGGCGAAGGCCGGGACCCATTTACCAACCTTCACGGCTGCTGATCGATGGGTCCCGGCTTCGCCGGGATGACGAAAAATAGAAGCGGATAACTCGTTGGCCCTGCCGTTTAGCGCTTCCCGGCGCGGTCCGGTTCGGTCACGATGCCCGCGTCCGAGTCCCTAGGGTCCGCATTTGCTATGCTGCCCAGCATCGCCCCGGCCGAAACCGCTCCACCCGACCCCGAGGCGCTGCTCAAGCGCGTTTTCGGTCACGACCGGTTCCGCGGTAATCAGCGTGCGATCATCGATCGGGTGGTCGCGGGTGGCGACGCCATCGTCCTGATGCCGACCGGCGGCGGCAAGTCGGCAACGTTCCAGCTGTCGGCGCTTTGCCGCCCCGGCGTCGGTGTCGTGGTCTCGCCGCTCATCGCGCTGATGCGCGACCAGGTCGAGGCGCTGCGCCAGATGGGTGTGAGCGCCGCGGCGCTCAACTCGTCGATCGAGCCTGAGGAATACCGCGCGACCTTGCGGGCGATCCGCTCCGGCAAGCTCGACCTGCTCTATGTCGCGCCCGAGCGGCTGCTGATGGACAGCTTCCTCGACATGCTGGACGACATGCGGATCGCCCTCTTCGCCATCGACGAGGCGCATTGCGTGTCGCAATGGGGGCATGATTTCCGCAAGGAATATACCGGGCTCCATATTCTCAAGACCCGCTATCCCGGCGTGCCGCGCATGGCGTTGACCGCGACGGCCGATGCCCGCACCCGTGCGGACATCCGCGACCATCTCGCCCTGCACGAGGCCGAGGAATTCGTCGCCAGCTTTGATCGGCCTAATGTCCGCTACACCATCGTGTCCAAGGTCGAGCCCAAGCAGCAGCTGCTGGCCTTCATCCGCGCGCACAAGGGTGACAGCGGCATCGTCTATGCCATGAGCCGCGCGCGCGTCGAGGAAACCGCCGCCTGGCTCGCCAGCCATGGCATCGAGGCGCGCCCCTACCACGCCGGAATGCCGCCATCCGCGCGGCAGGCCAACCAGGACGCGTTCCTCCGGCAGGACGGGCTGGTGCTGGTCGCCACGATCGCTTTCGGCATGGGGATCGACAAGCCGGACGTCCGCTTCGTCGCTCATCTCGACCTACCCTCCTCGGTCGAGGCCTATTACCAGGAAACCGGCCGCGCCGGCCGCGACGGGCTGCCGTCCGATGCCTGGATGGCCTATGGCTCAGCCGATGTCGTGTTCCGCCGCCGCATGATCGACGAGGGCGAGGCGCCCGATGCGGTCAAGCGGGTGGAGCGGGCCAAGCTCGACGCCTTGCTCGGCATCTGCGAGACGGCGGATTGCCGGCGTAATGCGCTGCTGGCCTATTTCGGCGAGGCGCGCAGCGAGCCCTGCGGCAACTGCGATTGCTGCCTCGCCCCAGCCGAGACCTGGGACGGCACCCTGCCGGCGCGCAAGGCGGTCTCGGCCGCGCTTCGCTCGGGCCAGCGCTTCGGTGCCGGCCACCTGATCGACATCCTGCGCGGCACGAACACCGAGAAGATCGCTCGCTTTGGCCATGACACGCTTCCCACCTTCGGCGTCGGCGCGGACTTGTCGCAAAAAGAATGGCAGTCGGTCTTCCGACAGCTGGTCGCGCAAGGCCTGTTCGATGTCGACCATGCCGGCTTCGGCGCCTTGAAGGCGACCGAACTCGGCCGCGCGGTGATGCGCGGCGAGCGCCCGGTCCGGCTGCGCCGCGACAACAGCGCGGCGACCAAGGCGGCGTTGAAGAAAGCCGTCGCCAAGCAGCGCGGCCAGGCCCCGGCGGACCTCGACGCGCCATCCTCGCGCCTCTACGACGCGCTCCGCGCCGAGCGTGGCCGGCTCGCCCGCGAACAGGGCGTTCCCGCCTATGTCGTATTCCACGACGCGACCCTGGTCGAAATGGCCGCCCGCAAACCCCGCTCGGCCGAAGACCTCGCACTCATCTCCGGCATCGGCCAGCGCAAAATCGAGCAATACGGCGCCGCGTTCCTGGCCGTGGTGCGGGAGTTTGCGGGCGCCGCGGGCTGACACTCTTCCAACCGGAACATGCCGCACCATCTGACTGTCGTTAGCCTCACCGATCGGGAGCTCGTCCTTGCGCAAACCCGTCAACATCCTTCTGCAGACGACCATTCCACCAACCAAGGACGACTGGCATATCGGCCGCTTCAGTCTGTTGCGCGATTATCTCTCCGGCCTTGCCGACCCGGACGGCCGTAAGCTTTTCACCGTCGTCGCCCGCGACCGTGACCCGCCCGACGCCCCGGATTCAGTCCTGTCGACCCTCGATACCTCCGATTTCGACGAGCTCTGGCTCTTCGCCGTCGATACCGGCAATGGGCTGACGCATGAGGATTGCGGGGGCATCTCGCGCTTTCGTGCGCGGGGCGGCGGAATGATGGTGACGCGGGACCATATGGATTTGGGCTCTTCGGTCTGCACCCTGGGCGGTGTTGGCGCAGCACATTTCTTTCATTCCCGCAACCCCGAGCCCCATCCAGCGCGGCGGCGGATCGACGATTGCTTCACCCCCGGCATCCTGTGGCCAAACTACCATTCCGGCGCCAACGGTGACTTCCAGGAGATTACACCCGTCAAACCCCTGCATCCGGTGCTGTACGACCCGGATGATGCGGACGAAACCCTCCGCTACCTGCCCGCACACCCGCACGAAGGGGCGGTGGGCAAACCCGCGGAGGACCCCACCGCGCGGGTGATCGCGACCGGAGTCAGCAAGGTGACCGCCACAACCTTCAACATTGCCGTTGCCTTCGAGCCCTCCGCCGCCGAGGGGCCGGCCATCGCTCAGTCCACATTCCATCATTTCGCCGATTACAACTGGGACCCACGCCTGGGCTGCCCCAGCTTCGTATCCGAACCCCCGGGCCATGGTCTGGCAGAGCTGCCGGCCGCGCGGCGCGCAACCGAGCGTTATGTCCGCAATCTCGCGCTCTGGCTCGCCGGGTTACCGGTGACCGGACAAGATCGGGTGGGCCAGGCGCTGGACGAGGCGCTCGACGAAGCGCTTCGGGAAACCTTTCCCGCCAGCGACCCGCCGGCGGTGGATTGAGGCCGAACTTAGCAAGGAGACAGATATGATCCGCAAAGCGAAAGCCGTCTGGCGCGGCACGGGGCGTGACGGCAATGGCGATCTCACGACCGATTCGGGCGTGCTGTCGCACACGGCCTACTCATTCAAGACCCGATTCGAAAGCGAGCCCGGCACCAATCCGGAAGAGCTGATAGCCGCCGCCCATGCCGGCTGCTTCACCATGGCGCTGGCCTTCCAGCTGCAGACGGCGGGCTTCACCCCGACGGAGCTGGCGACCGCGGCAGCGGTCTCGCTGGTCCAGGACGGGTCCGGCTTCAAGATCACGCGCTCGGCGCTGACGCTCGAAGCGTCCATCCCGGGAATAGATCAGGCGAAATTCGACGAGCTGGCCCGTGCGGCGGAAAAGACCTGCCCGGTGTCACGGGTGCTCAACGCCGAGATCACGCTGGCGGCGACCCTGAAATAGTCTCAGTCCTGGCCGACATCCCGGATGCTCGTCGATCAGCTTTCCTGTTGGAAAGCTTTACAGTGCGAATCTCGCCTTTTTGTAAGCTCTTGAATTCCGCTCCAAATTAACGTGGCAAGAAAATTGCTTGGTCTGGGATATCGCCCGCTCAAGCGGGCAGAAGCAGGACAGAAGAAGATGACGAAGCTCAATTCGGCTCTTGCCGTTGCCGCCTTTGGCTTGACCCTCTCGGCTGCTACCGGTGCGCAGGCGACCAGTCTCATCACCAACGGCAGCTTCTCGACGACGACGAACGGCACCGGCCAAATCGGCTACAACACCAGCGCCAATGGCTGGACGATGGCGTCGAGCACGTCATACACGTTCATCTTCGCGGCAGGGTCCGCTGACACCACGGGCGCCACCGGACAGTACGGCAACCTGAAGCTGTGGGGACCGAACGACGGCTCGAATAACGGCCTGCCGGCAACGAGCCCCGACGGCGGCAACTTCATTGCTTCGGATGGCGCTTTTCAGCAGGCCGCGATCCAGCAGACGATCAACGGCCTCGTTGCCGGCCAGAATTATGCGGTCAGCTTCTACTGGGCGGGGGCGCAGCAGTCGGGCTTCACCGGCGCCACGACCGACCAATGGGAGGTCAGCCTTGGCGGCCAGAACCTCTACACATCGGTGCTCAACGATGTCAGCGAAGGGTTCTCGGGCTGGCAGTACACCACGCTGGTCTTCACCGCGACCAGCTCGAGCGAGCTGCTGTCGTTCCTTTCCATCGGCACTCCTTCGGGCGTGCCGCCCTTCGCACTGCTGGACGGTGTGTCGATGACGCAGGCCGTTCCCGAGCCAGCCAGCGCGGCGGTGCTGCTGAGCGGTCTTGCCGCCTTCGCCGGTTTCTCCTGGTACCGCCGCCGCTACGCCACGGTCGCCGTCAGGGCGTAGGCTCAGGCGCCCGCGCCGCGAAAGGCGGGGCGAACCGCGTCAACAGCAGCTGTCCGGCGAGGCCGCTCGACACTTGTGTGTCGGTTCCATAGCGTTCCGGACAGCCGCCCCTTGGCAGATAATAAGTGCCGAACAGCCGGTCGAGCCAGGGCAGGGTCGCTGCGTAGTTATGGTCGCGATGGTCATCCCGTGTGTGGTGCCAATGATGGAAAGCCGGCGTCGCGATCAGCCATTCCAGCCAGCCGAAACGCCAGCGCACGTTGGCATGGATGAAAAATCCCCAAACCGTCCCGGTCAGCAAGATCGGCAGCAATGCGAGATTGCCCACGCCCGCGACCGGCTGGGCCAGCCCCAGCACATAGAGCGGCACGATCCCGCAGAACCGGGTGAAAACCATGTCCAGCGGGTGCGCGCGGGTGTTGACCAGCCAGTCGATCTCTTCCGCGCTGTGATGCACTGCGTGGAAACGCCAGAGAAAAGGGCTCTGGTGCGACCAGCGATGGCCCCAATAGAAGCCGATTTCGCCCACCACCAGCACCGCGATCAGCCGTAGCCAGAGCGGCAGCTGCGCAACGACCGCCGTCACGCCGGCGGGCAGGAGCCGATGCGTCGCCACGGCGAGATAGGAAACCGGGACCGCCAGAATATTCGCCGGCAGGAGATTGTTGAGAAAATAATAGAAGAGATCGGTCAGCACGGCCTTGCGGGCGAGCTTCTGCTTGCGCTCGGCCCAAAGCCGCTCCGCGGGCACGAAAATCAAAGAGAGCAAGACCAGCCAGATGCTCAGCCGGAAGACGCTGAGCCAGAATGGCGAAAGGTGATGCTGCAGGAAGCGGATTGCTTCGACCACGGGTACCGACCGGACGTTCCGAGAGCGGACCGATCCGCCTTCTCCGACCGCAGGTTAGCTGCGATGGCGCCGCGCTCGCAATAAGGAGTACGCCGGACTTAGAGGGGCGGGCCTCTGCGCCCGCCCGCTTCTCGTCTGAAGGCGGGCACGGAGGCCCGCCCTACCAACGCCCTATTCCCGCGTGTAGTTCTCCGGAATCTTCGGCTCCGGCCCGGCCTTGCCCCACAGGATGATCTCGTTGCCCCACGGATCCTCGAAGGCGTGGTTGTAACCGTTGAAGGTCTCCCAGTAATGATTGCGCCAGAGAATCTTGGCGCCGCGGGCTTCCGCGCGGGCCAGGATGTCGTCCGCCGTTTCGCCGTCGCCGATCAGGATCCAGACACGCGGCTTGCGGCCATGGTGGCTGAGCGTGCGCGGCTCGACGCCTTGTGGATTCGGGTGAGGACGGGCATTTTCCGCCTTGAAAATGCCGATATGCAGGTTGCCGATCTCGCTGTCGGTGCCGTCCGGCCTCGGAAACATGCCGCCCGGAACCATGCGGTGATAGACGCCGGTCGGCTTATGGTCGTCGCGCCAACCGAAGACCTCATTATAGAACTTGCCGGCGGCTTCCGGATCGTCCGAGGCGATGTCGACGAAGATCAATGTATGGGGTTTAGCCACGAGAATTTCCTCCTTGGTTGATTAACTTTTAGACCGGTCAGGACGCATATTCCGTCCGCTTGGGCGTGAACACGTCCAGGTTCAGCACCGGCTCGTCTCCCACCACTTCGCCCCAGTGGAGCGCGTTCGGCGGAATGACCAGAAGGCCGCCGGCCGACACCGGCACAACCTCGTCGCCGACATGGAACTCGATCTTGCCCGACAGCACGTAGGCGATCTGCTCGTGCGGATGGCTGTGTGGCCGCGGCTCATGGCCTGGCATCAGCCGGTTGAGCGCCACGGTGGCGCCCTCGCCGGAGAATGCCTTGCGCTCGACGCCGTCCCGCACCCGCTCCCATGGGATCGCGTTCCAATCAATCGAACGAATGTTCATGCCTGCTTCCCCTGATTGATCGCTGTCCGCTCAGGCCGGCCCGAAGCCGCCGCCGCCGGGCGTCTCCAGCCGAACCACGTCGCCCGGCTGCATCATGATCTTGCGCGCCTCCGACACCGGCTGGCCGTTGACTGTGAATCGGCCGGCCGCCCCCGGCTCGCCGCCGGCCAGGCCGTCCGGCCCGCGGTCGAGCCGGCTGGGCACGGCATTGAGCAGCCAGGGCTGGTCGGTGTTCATGTGGAACTCGATCACCTGCCCGTCTCCGCCGGTCGACCGGCCCTTGCCGCCCGAGCCGCGCCTGAGCGCGCGCTTATCGAAGACGATCGGCATCGCCGCCTCCAGCACCTCGACCGGCACCGCCGCGACGCCGGTAGGATAGCACGTCGCGCTGGGGCCGGGCTTGGTGGCGCGCGCGCCCATGCCGCCCGAATAGTTGAACATCGACGAGGTGAAGGCGTCGCCGTTGGAGCGTTTGCCTTGGATCTGCACGGTCCACACCGCACCCGAGCCCTCGGCCAGCACCCGGTCCGGGATCACTTGATGCAGCGCCTTCAAGATCGGCATCGGCACGAACATGCCGACCACGTGCCGCGCGTTGAGCGGCGAGGGATAGGCGGCGTTGACGATCGAGCCCTTCGGCGCGGTCACCTTGATGGGCGCCAGCGAGCCGTAATTATTCGGCAGCTCGGGGTTGAGGCAGCTGCGAATGGCGAAGGTCGAGTAGGCATGCGTGTAGTTCATCACCACATTGATGCCGATCGGGCTGGCACCCGAGCTGCCGGTGAAGTCGATCGTCACGTCGCCCGCGACATTGTCTACGGTGACCGCGGCCTTGAGTTCGATAACGGTGCCGCCCGGCACGTCGAATCGGCTTTCGCCATGCCAGGTCCCATTCGGCAGCTTGCGGATGGCGTCGCGCGTCGCCTTCTCCGACCGGGCGATGATCTCGTCGGCCAGTTCCTCGATGTCGGGAATGCCCTCGCGCTGGCAGAGCGCGATCAGCCGCTCGCCACCGGCGCGGCCGCTCGACACCTGGGCCGCCAGATCACCGAACACATGGTCGGGCGTGCGGACATTGTGGCTGATGAAATCGTGCAGCAGCGCGTTGGGCTCACCCCGCTCATAGAGCTTGGACGGCGGGATCCACAGCCCTTCCTCATGCACGTCGCGCGCGCCGGCGCCGATGCCGTAGCCGCCGATGTCGGTGTGATGGATGGTCGAGCCGATATAGCCGATCAGCCGTTTGTCCCAGAACACCGGGCAGAACACGGTGATGTCGAAGAAATGCCCGGCCGACATCCAGGGATCGTTAGTAATGACGATGTCGCCCGGCTCCAGCTGGTTGTGGAACCGCTTGGCCAGCGCCTCGCCGGCAGCGGCCAAGGAGTTGATGTGACCGGGGGTGCCGGTGTTGGCCTGCGCCACCATGCGGCCGCGCGCGTCGAACAGGCCGGAGGCCAGGTCACCCGCCTCGCGCACGATCGGGCTGAAGGCGATGCGCTGCAGCGCCTTGGCTTGCTCGCTGACGATGCTGATCAGGTTCGACCAGAGGATTTCAAGCGCGATCCCGTCCATTTCATGCCCTCCGCTCGGCGATGACGCAGCCGATCTGATCTATCTTAGCGTCCCATTCCGGCGGGATCACGATTGTCGTCTCCCGCTCCTCGATGATCGCCGGCCCCTGCAATGCCTGGCCGGCGGCCAGCGTCGACCGGTCATAAACCGCGACCGCACCCGACTCCGGCCACAGCAGCACCGGCCGGTGCGCCTTGGGCGTGCCGGGCTTCGCCGGCAGCGTCTCGGGCGTCTCGGCATCGATATCGGGGCCGCGCACCGTCAGGCGCCAGCTCACGATCTCGATCGGCACGTGGGACGGGTTGATGCCGTATTGCGCAAAATAGGCGTGCTCGAACGTGCTGCGCACCATCTCGATATCGCGCCCGACGCGCGGATCGCGGTCCAGCACGATCGTGACCTCATTCTGCTGGCCGAAATAACGCAGGTCCGCGCCGAAAGTGATGGTGACCGTCTCCGGCGCGCATCCAGCCTCATGCAGCGCCGCCAGTCCTTCCTCGGTCATCTCCGTCAGCACCCGGTCGACGTCGCCCCAGTCGAGCGCGTCCAGCCGGCCAGGCGCGCTGCGCACCAGGTCGAACCGCACGGACGTCACGAGCGTGCCGAATGCCGATAGCACACTGGCGTGCGGCGGGAAGATCACCGACGTGCTCTGCAGCAGCGCGCCCACGGCGCAGGCATGCACCGGCCCGGCGCCGCCGAAGGCCAAGAGCGGCAGGCCGCGATGGTCCACGCCCCGGTCGGTCGCATGGGTGCGCGCGGCCGCGGCCATGGTCTCGGCGACGATGCGATAGATCCCGCCGGCCGTCTGCGCCAGATCGGTGCCGAGCTTCTCGCCCAGCCGCCAGATCGCCGCCTCCGCCGCCGGCTTGTCGAGCCGCATATCGCCGCCCAGGAAATTGTCGCCGTCCAGCAGGCCCAGCGCCAGATCGGCATCGGTCACCGTGGGCTCGCGGCCGCCCTTGCCATAGCAGGCAGGCCCCGGTTCCGATCCCGCGCTTCGCGGGCCGACCTTTAGCAGGCCCAGATTGTCCACGCTGGCGATGCTGCCGCCGCCGGCGCCGATCTCGATCATGTCGATCGAAGGGATGGTCAACGGCATGCCGCTGCCTTCGCAGAAACGATAGATACGGTCGACCTCGAAGTTGCTCGAGACCAGCGGCTTGCGGTCCTCGATCAAGCAGGCCTTGGCCGTGGTGCCGCCCATGTCGAACGACAGCAGCCGGTCGAGCCCCAGCCGTTCGGCATAGAACGTGGCGGCCAGTGCGCCGGCGGCGGGGCCGCTCTCGATCATGCGGACCGGATTGCGCCCGGCGATCTCCGCCCCGATAACCCCGCCCGAGCTCAGCATGATCAGCGGCTTGTTGGGGACGCGGCGCCGGGCCAGTTGCACCGTCAGCGCCTTCAGGTAGGGCTCGGTGATCGGCGCGGTATAGGCGTTGATCGCGGTGGTAGAAGTGCGCGGATATTCGCGGATCTGCGGCGCGACTGAAGAGGACAGCGACAGGTACAGCTCCGGCGCTTCTTCCTTCAAGATATGCGCCACCGCTTGCTCGTTGGCCGGGTTGCGGAAGCCGTTGATCAGGCAGATCGCCGCCGAGACGATCCCTTTCTCCTTGAGCGTCTTTGCCAGCGCCCGGATTTCAGCCGCGTCGACCGAGCGCGGAATCGTGCCGTCGGCCAGGGTCCGTTCATCGATCTCGAAAGTCAGCTCAGGCGGAATCAGCGGCGGAGCGAACTCGATCTGTGGATCGTACATCTCATAGCGATGCTCGTGGCGGATCGACAGCACATCGCTGAACCCTTTGGTGGTGATGAGCGCGGTCGGCGGCCCCTTGCGCTCGATCAGCGCGTTGGTGACGACTGTCGTCGCATGCACCACGACGCCGTCTATCGCGGCGGAGGTCAGCCTCGCCTTGTCCAGCACCTGGTCGACGCCGCGGAAGAAACCTTCCAGCAGGTCATGGTGCGTGGTCAGCGTCTTGTCGGTCACCAATGCGCCGTCGCCGCCGCGCAGCACAATGTCTGTGAAGGTGCCGCCGATATCGACAGCCAGCGAATATGTCATAGCGGTTTCAGTCTCCATCCAAGACGGCGCGACGCCTCTGCCGCGGCGCCGACGACATGTGACAGCTGCCGGGGCGTGGGGTTGGCGCCGATGAACTGTGTGGCGCCGACGATCGCGATCGTGCCCCGCCACTCGTTGCGATAGTCGAAGATCGGGGCGGCCAGCGCGTTGACGCCTACCAGCAGCTGGTCGGCGGCCGTGGCCCAGCGCTGCCGCCGGACCTTCTCGATCTCGGCCCTGAGCTGCACCGGATCGGTTACGGTGGCGCCGGTCCACGCCTTGAGCGGCCGCGCCAGCACCGATTCCAAAAGCGCCGGCGGTCCGAAGGCCAGCGCCACATGACCATGGGCCGAGGCATGGAAATCGAGCGACGATCCGGGCCGCACGCCGAACTCGACCAGCGTCTTGCCCTGCAGCAGCTCCAGCACGACGACCGAATTCTCGACCAGCGCCGAGACCGTGACCGTCTGCCCGGTCTCATCGCGCAACCGCCCCATCTCGGCCCTGGCCGCGCCCATGACGTCGAACCTGTCGCGCACCGCTTCGCCCAGCGCCAGGAGCTTGATGCCGATCTGGTAACGTTCCGTCTCCGGATCCTGAATTACGTACCCGTGCTGCATCAACGCCCTGAGATGGCGGTGCGCCCGCGCCTTGGAGATGCCCATCTCGCGCGCGATATCGGTCATGGCATGGGGCCGCGCCGAGCCGGCCAGATGCTCGATCAGGCTCAGCACGAGATCGACAGAGGCCAAGCCCGACTCTTCCGACAGCGATGGACTTTCGACGACCGTCAGGATCCGTCCTCGTTGTTCCGATCAGCGGAACGATGTTTCTACAACGTGAAATTGGTCTCACGCTCGACCGATTCTGTCAAGCGTGTAGGATGGTAGGGCGAAGCGAAACCCATGCCGATAGACGATGGGTTTCGCTTCGCTCTACCCATCCTAACGAGGCGATTTATGCAGGATTTTCGGCAACGGGTGCGGAGTGGCGCGGTGCTGGCTGGCACCTTTATCAAGACCGCGTCGCATCAGGTGCCTGAGTTGCTCGGCGCGGCCGGGCTCGATTTCGCGATCATCGACTGGGAGCATGCGCCCTTCGACCTGACCACGCTTGACCGCATGGCGCTGGCCGGCAGGGCGGCCGGCCTTCCCTGCCTCGTGCGCGTGCCGGAGCTGGCGCCGGCGCCCATCGGCCAGGTGCTCGATCTCGGCGCCGCGGGCGTTGTGGTGCCGCATGTCGCCAGCTCGGCAGCCGCCGACCGAGCGCTCGCAGCGGCCAAATATCACCGGGGCGAGCGCGGCTTTTCGCCGTCGACCCGCGCCGGCGGTTACGGCACGGTGGACGCTGTCGCCTACCGCGAGACGGCCGACGGCGCAAATTCGGTCTGGTGCCAGATCGAAGATGCCGCCGCGTTGTCGAACCTGGACGCCATCGCAGCGGTGGAAGAGGTCGATTGCCTGTTCATCGGTCGCGCTGACCTGGCCTTGTCGCTGGGCGTCGACAGCCAACGCCATCTCAAGATCGTCGAGGCGGTCAAGTCCACAGCGGAGGCCGGTCGCCGGTACCAGCGGACGATCGGCATTCATGTTGGCGACACCGCCGAGATCCCCGACCTGCTGGCGCTTGGCATCACCGTTTTCGTCTGCGGCACGGACCAAGGCTATCTGCTCGCCGAAGCCCGGCGCGTCCGGCGCGACGTGGGCGCGGCCGTGGCCGCGCAGCCTTGACGGGCTGTTCGTGACCTGGAAAAATCCAGGCATGAACCGGTGTTCCGCTGAGCGGAACGCATCCCAGATCAGGCTCGGAGCGCAGCAATGAAACAACCGTCAATCTACCTGGCGCATGGCGGCGGCCCGTGCTTCTTCATGGATCCGCCGCGCGAAGAGCCGACCCGCTGGGTCGGCATGGAAGCCTATCTGCGCGGCCTGCCCCAGACCTTGCCTCGCCGGCCCGACGCGCTGCTGATCATCTCGGCCCATTGGGAGATGAAGCATCCGACGGTGCTGGCCAAGCCCCATCCTGATCTCTTGTTCGATTATTACGGCTTCCCGCCCCACACCTACCGTCTGACCTATCCTGCGCCGGCAGCGGTCGATCTCGTGCCGCGCGTGCGCCAGCTGCTGGCCGCTGCCGGCATCGAGAGCGATGAGGAATACGACCGCAACTATGACCACGGTATCTTCATTCCGATGAAGGTCGCGTTCCCGGAGGCGGACATCCCGATCCTCCAGCTTTCGCTGCAGACCAGGCTGGAGCCGAAATTCCATATGGCGGTCGGCAAGGCGATCGCCGCCTTGCGCGCCGAGAACGTGGTGATCATTGGCAGCGGGCTCAGCTTCCACAATCTGAGCGCCCTCGGCGACCCGCGCATGGACGCCCCGGCGGCCGAATTCGACCGCTGGCTGACCCGCACGCTCTGCGAGGAGCCGGCCGAGGCGCGCGAGGCGGGTCTTGCCGAGTGGCTGAAAGCGCCTGCCGCGCGACTTTGCCATCCGCGCGAGGAGCATTTGCTGCCGCTGATGGTCGCGGTCGGCGCCGCGGACGGCGATCCGGGTCATCACGCCTTCAGCGGCACGATTTGGGGCAAGGCAGTTTCGGCCTACCACTTCGGATAAGCCACTTGGGATAGCCCGAGCGTCAAAGCTCCTCTCTGCGAGGGAGCGCGGCCTGCGCACCCTCGCGGCTGACGCAAAGTCGGGCAGCGGCGAGGCCCAACCGCGCCGCTGCGTCCGTGTGCAGCCCTTCGACCAGACCGGTGGCGAAGCCGCCGATGAAGCTGTCGCCGGCGGCGGTGGTGTCGACCACGTTCGCCGGCAGCGCCGGCAGATGCCGGCAGCCATCGCCGTCGGCAATCAGGATGCCTGCTCCGCCGAGCGTTATGACCACAGTACCGACGCCCTGCCCGCGCAACGCCTGTGCCGCTCGTGTCGCCGATTCCGGCCCAAACACGGTGATCCCGGTCAGCAGCGTCGCCTCGGTTTCATTGGGAATCAGGTAATCGATCCGCGCCAGAAGCTCGGGCGGCAAGGCGCGCGCCGGCGCCGGATTGAGCAGCACCTTGACGCCCTCAGCCGCAGCCCGCTCCACCGCGGCCGTCACTGTCTCGAGCGGCACTTCCAGCTGGCACACCAGCAGCCCGGCCGTGTCGATCAGCATGCCATGCGCGGCGACATCGTCCGGGCTCAGCCGGGCGTTGGCTCCGGCGATCAGCAGGATCCGGTTCTGCCCATCCGGCGTCAGGATTATGACCGCCGTGCCGCTCGCCGTATCCGGCGTGGCGAGAACCGCGCGTTCGTCGATCTGCTCCTGTGTCAGCCCGGCGCGCAGCATGGCGGCAGCTGGGTCGTCGCCAAGGCGTCCCAGCATCGCCACGCGCGCACCCATTCGCGCGCACGCAACCGCCTGGTTGGCCCCCTTGCCGCCGTGAAACGTGGCGCTGTGCTCGCTGGCCAGCGTCTCGCCCGCAAGCGGCATCCGCGGCATGCGGAGCACGATGTCGAGGTTGAGGCTGCCCAGCACCAGGATTCCGGGCGACGTGGTGGCGTGAGGCATCGTGTCCGACTCAGACGGCTTTGGTACGCTGCATCATATCCCGGATATGCTCACCGAAGGCCAGGGGCGCTTGCACTGTCTCGCCCGGCCTCACGCAGGTGGGGGCACAGGCGAAGACGTAATCGAATGGCGGGTTGAAGAAGGTTGCCACCGAATAGCGGTCGGTCCCGGCGACATTGTTCAGCACGCGGTGGAGATTCGAATGGTAGAGCCCGTTGGTCATGCGCGGGACCATGTCACCCAGATTGATCACGAGCGCGCCGGGGATCGGGTCGGCACGGATCCAGATCCCGTCGGCGTTCCTGATTTCGAGCCCGCCACGATCATCCTGCAGCAGGATCGTGAGCAGGCCCCAGTCGGTGTGTGCTCCGGCGCCCAGCTGGTTGAAAGCGGCATTTGCCGGCTGCGGCGGATAGCGCAGCAGCCGGACGGCGCAATTCGGCTCAGCCACGCCTTCGTCGAGATAATCTTCCGGCAAATCGAGCGACAAGGACAAGATCCTGGCGAGACTCCGGCCAAGCTCGGCCATTGCCGTGGTGTAAGCTTCCATCTGCGGCCGGAAGCCTTCGATCCCAGCCGGCCACTGGTTCGGCCCTTCGAACGGCAGGCCGCGGCGAACGAAGGGATGATCCGGCGTCAGCTCGCGCCCCAGCACAAAGCTTTCCTTGAGGTCCGGCGGCGAATCGACATCCAGTGCCTGCTGCCCTATCGGGTCGTAGCCGCGCATCACCGGAGACTTCGAGAGCCGGACTTCAAGTTTCTTGTCGAGCGGCTGATCGAAGAACAGGCGCGCACAGGCGAGCTGCCGCTCCATCAGCTCCGAGGGAACGCCGTGCCCTGTCAGGTAGAAGAAGCCGGTGTCGCGCGCCGCCTTGTGTACCTCCCATGCAACCTGCTTGCGCACATTGAGGTCGGGCGAGAAAGCGCCGGAGAAGTCCACCAGCGGAATATGCTCTGCCGCCTGGGGCGGCTCATAGACGATCATCGCCGCACCTCTCAGGGCTGGAAGGCGTTGATGCGGAAGACGTTGCCCTCGGGGTCGAACAGGACCGACTGCCGCGAGCCATAGGCGGTTTGATAAGGGCCCTTGACCAAGACCGCGCCGCGCGCGATTGCGGTTTCCGTCAATCGCTGTACCGCCGCGTGGTCGGCGGCCTCAAAGGTGAGCAGCGACCTTACGCCAGCTGGCTCGCCGGCGCCGCCCAGATCGAGCAGGCGATAAGCTTCGTACCCGTTAAAGCCGATCGCGACGCCGCCGGCATCGAGCGCGCGATAGATCGAAGAGCGTTGCTCAAGCTTTTCCGGCAGATCGAACAGACCTGAATAGAACGCCGCGAGGCTTTCTATGTCGAGCGCGAACAGGTTGACGCTGGAGAGAGCCGCCATAGCCTTTTTATCTCCTGCTTGCATAGGCCCGGGCCGACGCGTCGCCGGCTACGGCGTACCACCACCCAACCGGATATCGACGTGGTCTATCTTGCCGCCATAGACAGGTGGCAGTTGCATCGCGTCTACCAGCGGGACGAGACCAGTGCGCCCAACGTAGACATCCGCTACCCGACCGAGTGGCTTTGACATCTCGCGCTCCGCCAACGCCTGTTCGTCAAGCCTCAGGATCGCCTTGTGCTTTTGGAATTCCACGCTCAGTTCATGATGGCCGGGCGGAAGCGCACTCGGCCCCTCGACACTGACCATGTCAGCTACCCGATCACTTGTCCGAGAAATAAACACAGGTTTGCTGCCGACCACAAGAAGTCCCCAGCCAGTGAAGCGATCACCCCCTACGATCAATGGACCGTCGGCACCATGTTCCGGCACGTCGAGATCGACGGTGATCTTCCAATCGGGACCCAGCTGGGGGAAAGCGGCATCCGGGTAGCGCGTGGCACTCGGGTAAAAGGTGAAATCCTTCCGCCCTCTCAGCAGGGCCGGGCGGCGCAGGGGATTGAACCTCGCGATGAAGCTGTCGTCCAAGGGCAGGACCTTGTTCGCCTTGGCCGCGGCGAGGAAATCCGCCTGCAGCTCCTTCAACTTGTTCGGGTACTTGGAGGCGATGTTATCGGCCTGCGAATAATCGTGGGCTAGATCGTAGAGCTCCCAGGGATGCGTCGTCACGCCGGGCGGCGCGCTGGCCTCCCATGGGGCTCGGATCGGCGTGGTCGAGGCGATCCAGCCGTCCTTGTAGAACGCCGCATTCCCGAGCATCTCGAAATACTGCTCGCGATGCCGCGAGGCCGCCTGACTGTTGTCCAGCGTGTACAGCAAGCTCGCCCCGTCAAAGGACTGCTGCCGGACGCCCTTCACGACGGCCGGAGGCGTGATGTGCGCCATCTCGTAAATAGTCGGGGCAATATCGATGACATGGTGGAACTGGGTCCTGAACGCCCCGGGGTCCTTGATGTGATGCGGCCACGCGATCACCATCCCGTTCCGCGTGCCGCCGAAGTGGGAGGCAACCTGCTTTGACCATTGGAACGGCGTATCCATCGCCCACGCCCAGCCTACCGGATACAACCCCAAGGATTTCGGGCCGCCGAATTCGTCAAGATGAGCGAGGGATTCGTGGTCGCTTTCTTGGACACCGGCGAACGTCCCGGTGTAGTTCCGGGTACCCGCCAGGATTTCGCCCGCGGCCCCGTTGTCGCCCTGAATGAAGATGACGACCGTATTGTCGATGTCGCCGGTCCGCTTGAGCTCTTCCAGGATGCGGCCGATCTGGTCATCGGAATACGCCAATTGAGCAGCGTACACTTCCATCAACCGTGCCGCGATCCGCTTCTGATCGGCAGTCAGCGAATCCCACGCTGGTATCTGCGACGGACGGGGGGTCAGCTTGGTGTCGGCTGGAATGACGCCCAGCATCTTCTGACGCGCGAACGTCTGCTCGCGCATCTGGTCCCAGCCCATATCGAATTGGCCCCTGAACTTGGCGATCCAGGCCGCCGGAGCCTGGTTCGGCATATGCGTCGAGCCCGACGCGTAATAAAGCAGGAATGGCTTCTGCGGGGTCAGAGTGTGACGGAGATCAAGCCAATGAATCGCATGGTCGACCAGATCCTGCTCAAGAATATAGTCCTCGATCCGAGGCGGGTCGATGATATTTCTGTTTTCAATAAGCGCTGGTGCAAATTGATTGGTCTGTGATCCATTGAACCCGTAAAAATAATCGAAACCCATGGCGTTCGGCCAATGGTCGTAAGGCCCTATCGGCGTGTTTTCCCATTTAGGAGTATTGTGATTCTTACCAAACCATGCCGTGGCATATCCATTTTCGTGCAGGATTTCGCCGACGGACGCTGCCGTATCGGGAATAACGGATGTATAGCCCTCTTCATCGGTGCTCATCTCAGCGATAACCCCGGAGGCCACCGCATGATGATTTCGGCCCGTCAGCAACGCGGCTCGCGTCGGCGAACACATCGCGGTCGTATGGAATTCCGTATAGCGCAGGCCGCTTGAGGCAAGCGCGGCAAAGCTGGGCGTCGGAATCGGCCCCCCGAAAGGGGACGAGGCCCCGAAGCCTACGTCGTCGGTGAGGATGAGGAGAATGTTGGGAGAACCCGGTGGCGCTTCGACAGTGCGGGGGTAATGGCGCCAGACGCGACCCGCGTCAGTTACTGCCCGGTCCGCCGGCTGAGCATGGGCACCGGCGAGCGTCCCGAATCCGGCGCCGATGATGGCCGCCGTGCAGGCGACGATCCTCCAGATAGAACGCCACATTCTCGCCCCCTTGAAATTACGCCTCCCAAGGAGGGCGCGTCGCCGCGGACTGCACGATTATTAATCCGGACGTGATGACGACGAGCCGACTGGCCGGCCCAAGCTGGCCAGTCGTACCTCACGCCCGTTCCGAACGCGATTTCTCGGCTAGAACGAGTAGCTGACAGTGCCCATGATCTGGCGCGGCGGGATGAATTGCTGGCTTGTGGTGAACGTGCCATAGGGGTCTGTGTAGCGCGAGTTCACGCCGGCCTCGTCGAACAGATTCGAGATGGTGAGCTGAACAGTGATGGGGCTGTCCGTCGGCACATATTCGAAGTTCAGGTTGACCAGGCTGTAACCCGGCACCTTGTCGACGCTGGGCTCGGCGAAGATGCGCTGCCAGAAGCTGCCGCGATAGATGTAAGTGAGGCGCGGCGTGAATATGCCCGAGGGGATGATCATGCCGTCCGGTACCGAGAAGTCGTAGGAGAGCGAGAGCGAACCAAGTACGTTCGGCATCTTCGCTGGCGCATTGCCGCCGACATTGCGCTCCGCCGCGAGTTCGGCGTTCCAGCAGGCCGGGTTGTAGAACACGCCGCCGAACCGGCAGCCGGGAGCCGTCGCGATGATCTGCTGCTGGACGGTCGAATCGATCGTCTTGTACGTGCCCTCGATCTGGCCATCCTCGAGCGATAGCGTGCCATCGACGTGCAGCTTCTGCTGCAGGGCCGTGTAGGACAGCTCCGCCTCGCCGCCCCAGATGTGGGTTGAGGGGATGTTCTCGACACCGCCCGCGAACTCGATCGGGTCGGTCGCGATGAACTGCATGTTCTTGTAGATGTAATAGAACGCAGCGAAGTTGGCGCGCAGCGAGTTGTCGAGGAAGGAGTTCTTCGAGCCCACCTCAAACGCGGTGTTGGTTTCGGGGCTGAAGGTCGGCGTCTCCAGCAGGCCGCCCTTGCCGTTGACGCCGCCCGGCTTGTAGCCGCGCGCGGCGCTAGCATACAGCATGTTTTCAGGCGTCAGATCATACTGGACTTCACCGCGCCAAGTCGGGACGAGATCCCAGTACTTGTGGGGAACGGTGCTGTGACCGAAGCCTGAGAAATTATAGGCGATGTTGTCATAGGAGTCGTAGTTCAGACGGACACCGCCGGTGACGCGCAGGTTGTCCGTGATGTGATAAGTGCCTTGCGCGAACCAGGAATAAGACTGGTGGAGCGTGTACAAGTTCTGGCCGAAGCCGACATTGCTCGGAGTATTGGTTTGAATATCCGGAAGGACGGCCAGCTGGCTCGGAGTCGCCGGCGTGCAGGTGGTCGGATTTGTACACTCGAATTCCGCGACGAACTGATGGGATTTCTGCGACAGCAGGAAGATGCCGGTCACCCAGTCGAAGGCGGTATCGCCGTTCGACAGGATGTCGAACTCCTCGTTGTAGTTCTGCATATGCGTGTTCCACGCGGCGACGTCGTCGTACATGTGGATCAGCGAGAAGGCGCTGCGCGAGCTGTCCTCCTGCTGGTGATGGTCGAGCCACTGATAGGCGGTCACCGACTTGATCGTGAACCAGGGCAGGTCCCATTCCAGGTTCAAATGCGTGATGTTGGTTTCGAGCGCGAAGCGCGCCGGGTAGTCCTGCGTGACCGTCCAGGGATCGGAGTTGGGATCGTTGATGTTCTTCTGCGCCGAGCCATTGTAGTCGGCGCTGTAGAACTGCGTCGTCAGCGTGGCCGAGAAATCGTCGGTCGGCTTCCACAGCACAGCGATCTTGCCGCTTGTGTCACCGGCATCGTCCAGGTCGGGGCCTGCGGTATTCCTGGTGAAGCCGTCATGCGCATAGTCCTGCACGGACATCCGAACGGCGAAGGTGTCGCCCAGCGGAATGTTCACCTCGGCCCGCTCGCGGTGCAGATTGTAATTGCCGAGGGTAACGTCGCCGGTTCCGCTGAATTCGTCCAGCTTGGGCTGCTTGGTCACCATGGTGATGGCGCCTCCGGTCGAGCTCTGGCCGTACAACGCACCCTGGGGGCCGCGCAGAATCTCGATATGATCGAGATCGAACAAGGTCTGGTCGAGCGAGATCGTATTGGCGATGTACACCCCGTCAATGAACATCGAAACGCCGGGGCTTGTAATCGGCGCGTTTTCGGGCGTCTCCAACCCGACGCCGCGAATCGTCACGATCGTCTCGTAGCCCGAGCTCTTCGTGATCTCCATGCTGGGAACCCGGCCGTTCACATCGACCAGCTGGTTGACGTTCTCCTTTGTCAGCGCGTCCGCAGTGATCGCGGTGATCGCCAAGGGCGTCGTCTGGATGTTGGTCGTCCGGCGCTCCGCCGTCACGACGATCTCCTCAAGTCCCTGCCCTCCGCCTGACGCAGATGCTGCACTCTGCGCCCAAACCGGCGCCGTACCCATCCCCGTCGCCATTGCCGCCACCGACGAAAACAAGACAACGTGACGAAAACCCCGTGAAGCCTCAGACATGTCAGGTCCCTTAAGGTTGGTTAGATGCGATTTGGTTCTTTTGGAGTACCATGCCCGCGTTAACCCTAATATTCTTGTGTCGCGGCGCACAATTAGTTGTGCAACAAGCATCCCGCGACCCTCCGGCGCATCTCCTGCGGCCGGAGCGGCGCCCGAGGATCAAGAATCAAGGCGCGTTGGCGCAAGCTCGGCCTTGGGGTTCGCGATAGTGTCAGTGGGACTTAGAAGGAACGAGCTGGAGCAACGCGAGATGACGGAAATCGCGGGACAAGAAACAATCCGGCAACCTGACTTCGGCCTGCCCTCCGATCGCGGAGGCAAGGATTTCGGGGTGTTCCTGCCGATGGCCAACGGCGGCTGGATTCTCTCCACCAATTCGCCGATCCGTGAGGCATCCTATGATTACAATCGCCGGACCGCGATCCTCGCCGAGGACGTCGGACTCGACTTCATCATGTCGATGGCCAAGTGGCGCGGCTATGGCGGCGTCACCCAGCATTGGCGCTATGCGCTCGATTCGCAGATCCTGATGGCGGCGCTGGCCGCGGAGACCAAGCGCGTGCGGGTCGTCACCACCGTGCACACGCTGCTGCAGAATCCTGCGGTAACCGCCAAGATGATCGCGACCTTGGATCACGTCTCGAACGGACGGGCCGGCCTCAACATCGTTACCGGGGCCTACAAAGGCGAGTTCGAGCAGATGCACGCCTGGC
Source organism: uncultured Rhodospirillales bacterium (assembly GCA_964631425.1). Taxonomy (GTDB): domain Bacteria; phylum Pseudomonadota; class Alphaproteobacteria; order BOG-932; family Roseiterribacteraceae; genus BOG-932. Next base: position 15,304 of record CAZVYC010000011.1, on the reverse strand, counting down.
TCGAGAATGTCGGCCACGACGAGCGCTATGACCTCGCTGACGAGTGGATCACCATCATCAAGCGCTTGTGGCAAGAAGACTCGGTCACGTTCAACGGCAAGTACTTCACTATGAACGACTGCCAGTCGGACCCGAAGCCGGTCCGCCAGCCTTTTCTGGTCTGCGCCGGCACGTCGGCTCGCGGCATGCGCTTCACCGCCGATCAGGTCGACGCGATGTTCTGCAGCGGCAAGGACCATGCCGAGCTGGCACAGATCAGCGCCGACATGAAGGCGACGGCGCGGAATTCCGGCCGCGTGATCAAGACCTATACCATGCTGAATCTCGTGATCGGCGAGAGCGACGCCGCCGCGCAGGCCGAAGCCGACCTTTACCGCGCCGGCTTCGACATGGAGGCCTGCAAGGGCATGATGCGCGCCTATGGCTTCCTCGACGCCGAGATCGGCAAGGAGAACGCATTCGTGGCGAAGGCGCGCTCCGGCTTCATGTCGGCGCACCTGATCGGCTCAGCCGAGACCATCTCCAGGCAGCTGGCCGAGCTGCTGGAAGAGTGCAAGCTGGACGGGGTGATGCTGATCTTCCCGGATTACGTGAAGTCGCTGCCGGTCTTCGGCCGCGAGATCCTGCCCCAGCTGCGCGCCAGGTTCCCTGAACGGACGGAGCTTGCCCATGCCTCTTGACCCGCTGATCGACCCCGCCGCGCTACCGCCGATGATCGAGCCGTCGCGCACGGCCCTGCTCGTGATCGACGTCCAGGAGGATTTTATCTCCCCGGCCGGCGCCGCCGGGCGCTGGGGGATCGATCTCGGCATCTTCGATCCACCGATCGACAGGATCAACGCGCTGATCGACGCCGCCCGGGCAAAAGGGGTGACGCCGGTCTTCATCCGCGTTGTCACCCGACCCGAAACCGATTCGGACGCGCTGAAAGCCTTGCACCAGCGCAAGGGACGGCCACCGCAAGCGATCGCCATCTGCCGCGCCGGCACTAGCGGCGCCGGTTATTACCGCGTGGCACCCCGCGCCGGCGAAATGGAAATCGAGAAGCCGCTCTATTCGTCCTTCGTCGGCACCAACCTCGACACGCAATTGCGGGCCAAGGGCATCGATACCCTGGTCGTGGTCGGCTTTACCACCGATTGCTGCGTCGACTGCACGGTGCGCGACGCCTTCCACCGTAACTACGACGTCTTCGTCGTCTCCGACGCCTGCGCCGCCTACGAAGAGGACCTGCACTACGGCGCGCTCAACGGTCTGGCGAAGAACTGCGCGCTACTGACCGACACGAAAGCCGTGCTGGACGCCTGGTCGTAGTGCGGAAAAGCGAAAGCGCATTCCGCCATCGACGGGGTTAGCAAGAGGCGGAAAGCGCCTCGCTTTTCCGCACTACCCGCCCTACCGGCATCAATCCTTGGGCGGAAATATCCCGCGCGGGATGCGGACATGAATGCCGCGCCGGCCGTCCACCACCTGGGTGATGGCGAAATCCGCGGCGACGCTCATCAAGGAATAGGCATCGTTCTTGGACAGCCCCTGATGCTCGTTGAGCAAGGTCAGCATGTCGACCGACGCGTTCCGCATCGCCACGTTCAGATCCTCGTCGAACCCATGAACGATCCAGCATTCCGGCGTCTCGAGCAGCGGCGAGGGGAAGGTGAAGTCGCGCCGCAGCACCACCTGGAACAGCACGTCGAGTGAAGCCTCGATCGCGGTGCCCGACAGCTCGCCGTCACCCTGAGAGACATGCGGATCGCCGATCGAGAACAGCGCTCCGTCGACCTGCACGGGATAATACATTGTGGCGCCTGCGCCGATCCGCCAATTGTCGATGTTGCCACCATGCAGCCCGGGCGGCACGGTGCTGACCCGACCCTTCACGTCCGGGGCCACGCCGGCGGTACCGAGATGCGGGCGCAGTGGGACACGCACCCCGTTCAGCGCCTTCTGGCGATCGCATTCCGGACAGCGCGTGACCGTTCCGGGCACCTGGTACTTGCCGGGAAAGTCGTAGGCATAGAGCGCCTGGGCGGTGTGGCCGCCCTCGTCGATCTGATAGATCGTCACCCGCTCTTTCTCGCCCATCTCCTTATAGAGATAGCCCCAGTTGGCAGCGAGATTGGAGCCGTAGCGGCACCGCGGGGTCATGCTGAGGTAGCGGACTTCCAGGATGTCGCCCGGCTTGGCGCCCTCGACATAAAGCGGCCCGGTCATGATGTGCACCCCGGGGTTGCGGTCCTCGGGCGGAATGCCGTCGAAGATTGCGGTGACGCCCTCGTCCATCAGAAGGTCCGGGTCGTCGCCGGCGTGGTGCGTCACCGCCTCGGCCTGGATCAGGTCACCGCTCTTGACCTTGAGAATCGGCGGCTGGGCGGCGTCGAAATAGCCCCAGTGGACGGTCTTGGGCGTGGCGCGAATCTTGTGCAGCGCGCCGGGAACGATCGAGTCACGGGCTTGCGAGACATCACGGACGAGCGGCATCAAGGGCCCCATGAAATTGGAATGACCAAGAAACAATAGCGTAGCTTATGCAGGCTGAGCGCCGGTTTCTTGCCCTTCCGCGCATTGTGTCTTGTTTGCAGTGCGGCATGCTGCTAGAGCCCTCGGGCGCTCATAAAGAATTCAAGACACAGTTCGCCCTCAGCCAAGACGTCTCGGAGCGAGGGGTCTAGCCTGCGACATTATAAGCAAGCGATCAGCGTCCAAGGCTGCAACATGGAATCGCCATCAATGTCTCGCTCGGTTCTGAACGACGCGTTCTTCGACAGCTTCTCGAGCTCGGTGCTGGACATCGGCGAGGCCCAGTCGCTGCCGCCGGCCTGCTATGTCGATCAGGAATTCTTCGCGTTCGAGAAAGAGACCATGTTCTTCAAGGAATGGCTCTGCGTCGGCCGTGAGTCGTGGGTCAAGGAGCCGGGCGACTATTTCACCGCCACCCATGTCGGCGAGCCCCTGGTCATCACCCGCACCAAGGAGGGCGAGGTGGCAGCGATGTCAGCCGTTTGCCAGCATCGCGGCATGCTGGTGGCGGAGGGCCACGGCCGTGTCCGCTCGCTGGTCTGCCCCTACCACCACTGGGTCTACGGCCTCGACGGCAAGCTTGTCGGCGCGCCGGCAATGGAGAAGACCTGCGACTTCATCATGAGCAAGCATAGCCTGCCGCGACTCAAGGTCGAGCTGTGGCAGGGTTTCGTCTTCGTCAATTTCGACCAGGACGCCCCGCCCTTGGCGCCGCGCCTCACCATGCTGGACGAGGTGGTCGAGCATTACGACCTCGCCCACCTGGACGGCCCTCGTCCGGCCGAGCCTACCCGGTTCAACTGGAACTGGAAGGTGATGTTCGAGAACAACAATGACGGCTACCACGCCAACAAGCTGCATCGGGGCCCGTTGCACGATCACATCCCCAGCATGCTGGCGACCTTCCCCGAGTTGCCCGACGGGACCGCCGGCTATTACCGCACCAACGGCTCGCTGGTCGCGGATGCAAGCTTCAACCCGACGCTGCGCGCGCTTCTGCCGGTCTTCCCCAAGCTGACCGACGAGGAGCGCCGGCGCGTTCTCTTCGTCAACGTGCCGCCGACGCTGTCGCTGGTGATGAACACGGATTCCGTTCTCTACCTCATCATGGAGGCCGAGGATGCCGACTATCACTCGATGATGATGGGAACCCTGGTCCTGCCCGAGGCGATGGAGGACCCGATGTTCGATCGGGTCATGAAGATCAACGCCGATTCCGTGTCCGAGATCGTGGCGCAGGACCAGCATGTCGATCTGCTGGTCCAGCGCGGTCTCAAATCGAAATTCGCACCGCGCGGCCGCTATTCCTGGCAGGAGGGCGCGCAGCGCCAGTTCAACCTCTGGCTGGTCGATCGCTATCGCAAGGGCTGGGAATCATACAAGACGACGCGGCCGCAATAATCTTTCGGCAAATCGGCAGCTCACGCGGCGACCCGACTGGGAGGTGCGATCGCTGTGGCGGGCTTGACCAGTCGCGCGGGGTTCGGGCGGCCCGCCTCGAGGTCGGCAATGTTCTGCAGGGTCGCCCGCAAATCCAATATAGAATGGTTGGATTTTAATCAGAGGGACTGATTAAATCGGTATATGCCGGTTCCCACACCCAAAGCCGAGATTCAAACCGGGACAGTACGGACGGTTGCCAGCCGCCGCCCTTCTCGTGTATCACGCCTGCATCATGACGCGCGCGACCGACATCACGCTTTCCTCCGTTGGGCTCCTGAGCCCTGTCGGCACGCGCCTGCCCTCCCTCCTTCTCCTTCGACTTACGCGCCCCTGATCGCGGATCGCGGCTTCACGCCGGATGCAAGCGAGCAGGGGTTTTTCCCGGCCTGCGAGTGCCGGGTTTCGCCATGATGTCAAGCGGCCGCCATTCGCGCTAAAGAAGCGCCGCCCGGCCGACCAGAAGGTTTCGAGGAAGTCCGATCATGACCAGCATGCCGTTCCACAAGTACCGGCCGTTTACTCCTATCGACCTGCCCGACCGCCGGTGGCCGTCCAGAACCATCACCAAGGCGCCCATCTGGTGCTCGGTCGACCTCCGCGACGGCAACCAGGCGCTGGTCGAGCCGATGGGACCGGAGCGCAAGCGCCGGATGTTCGACACCCTGGTCAAGCTCGGCTTCAAGGAGATCGAGGTAGGCTTCCCCGCCGCCTCGCAGACCGATTTCGATTTTGTGCGCCACCTGATCGACGATGACTTGATCCCTGATGATGTCGCCATCCAGGTGCTGACCCAGTCGCGCGAGGAGCTGATCCGCCGCACCTTCGACTCCGTGCGGGGCGCCAGGCGCGCCATCGTCCACCTCTACAACTCGACATCGGAATTGCAGCGGCGCGTCGTGTTCGGGCTGGACCGCAAGGGTATCGTCGACATCGCCGTCACTGGCGCGAAGATCGTCGGCGATCTCAGCCAGACGATGGGCGACACCGAGATCGCCTTCGAATACTCGCCCGAGAGCTTTACGGGCACCGAGCTCGATTTCGCGGTCGAGGTCTGCGACGCCGTGCTGGGCGTATGGCAGCCGACCTCGGAGAAGCGCGCCATCCTGAACCTGCCGGCCACGGTGGAGATGGCAACGCCCAACATCTATGCCGACCAGATCGAATGGTTCGGACGCAACATGCCCGGCCGCGAGCGCTACATCCTGTCGCTGCATCCGCACAACGACCGCGGCACCGGCGTTGCCGCCGCTGAGCTCGGCGTGCTGGCAGGGGCCGACCGGGTCGAGGGTACGTTGTTCGGCAACGGCGAGCGCACCGGCAATGTCGACGTCGTCAATTTGGCGATGAACCTGTTCACCCAGGGCGTCGATCCCGGCATCACCATCACCGACGTCAACGCGGTTGTCGAGACCGTCGAGTATTGCAACCAGCTGCCGGTCCATCCCCGCCACCCCTATGCCGGCGAGCTCGTCTTCACCGCCTTTTCCGGCTCGCATCAGGACGCGATCAAGAAGGGCTTTGAGGCTTTGACGAAGCGCAATGACGAGCTGTGGGAAGTGCCCTATCTGCCGATTGACCCCAAGGACCTCGGCCGCACCTATGAGGCAGTGATCCGGGTCAACAGCCAGTCGGGCAAGGGTGGCGTCGCCTACCTTCTGAAGACCGACCATGGCTTCGACCTGCCGCGCGGCCTTCAGGTGGAGTTCAGCCGGATTGTCCAGGAATGGACCGACCGCACCGGCAAGGAGATCTCCTCGAATCAGATCTGGCGGATGTTCCAGGACACCTACCTCGCTGAAGACAAGCTGAAGCTGGTCGAATACCGCACACTGCCGGACGCCGAGGGACGGCTCATGACCGCGACGGTCAAGGCGAACGGTGTCGAGCGGGTGATCGAGGGCCGCGGCAACGGCCCGATCGACGCTTTCGTCGACGCGCTGAAAAAGGCCGGCCTCGGCGCGATCACGGTCGAGGATTACCGCGAGCACGCGCTCGGCGCGGGTGCCAACGCCCAGGCCGCCGCCTATGTCGAGGCCAAGACCGCAGACGGCCGCACCCTGTTCGGCGTCGGCCTCGACCGCAGCATCGTCGAAGCGTCCCTGCGGGCAGTCACCAGCGCGGCGGCGCGGGCTTAGCCCTTCCCGCATGCGGGAAGGAGGAATAGTTTCAAGCAGGAAACTTTGCCCCGACTCGCCCTCCGTGGTATGCGAATCGCAACCATAACGCGCAAAACCCTGTCAGCATGACGATTCGCGAACCCAGGCTCACCCCCGTCCCGATCGCCGACCTCAGGCCGACGCAGATGACGGTCGGCTTTCGCGAAGTCGAAGAGAAACGGCGGCACTGGCGCGACCAGGCCGAGGAGAAGCAGCCGACATTCCTGGGACAGCACATGATCCCGGTGGTCATCGGCCCGAAGGAGCGGCCCTATGTCATCGACCACCACCACCTGGTGCGCGCGCTGCACGAAGAGGGCGTCAAGGAAATACTGACGAACGTCATCGCCGACCTGCGCGCCGTGCCGAAGGAGTCCTTCTGGCTGGTGCTGGACGGCCGCAGCTGGTGCCACCCCTATGATGCGGAGGGCAAGCGGTGCGACGTCGCCGATATACCGACATCGATCGACAAGCTCGTGGACGACCCGTTCCGCAGCTTGGCTGGCGAACTGCGCCGGGCCGGCGGCTTCGCCAAGGACACGACACCGTTCAGCGAGTTCATCTGGGCCGATTTCCTGCGCCGCCGGGTCAAGCGCAAGCAGATTGAAGACGATTTCGAGGCGGCGATCGCCAAGGCCATCAAGCTCGCCAAGAGCCCGGAGGCCGGCTACTTGCCGGGCTGGTGCGGTCCGGTCAAGGACTAGGCTCTGTCACAAGGTACTTGGCGTCGGCGTGACCCTGAACAAGTCCACAGCCCAAAGCTAATCCACGGAAATCAAACATTTTCCGCTGCCTGGTCAGGGTGGTGGGCAGCCGGCATCCTATCGTCCACCGGCATATCGATCCAGAAACAGCTGCCTACGCCCTCCCTACTGGAAAAGCCGACCCGGCCGCCCATGAGTTCGACCAGCCTACGGGTCAGCGCGAGCCCGACCCCTGTCCCCTCGATCGCTCTCTTGCCCGCATCGAGCCGGCTGAAGGGCTGGAACAGCTCATGCTTGCGCTCGTCGGGAATGCCGATCCCCGTATCGGTCACCGAAATCCGGACCGAGCGGTCATCGCGCTCCTGATAGGAGAAGATCGCCTTGCCGCCGGGCCGATTATATTTGATCGCATTGGAACCCAGATTGATCAGCGCCTGGGCAAGCCGCAACCGATCGACATGGACCGCCGGCATGGACCGGCCGAAATTGCCTGCGTCCAACGTGACCTGCTGTCTTTCCGCTGATTGCGTCAGCGTTGCAGCGACCGACTTCATCACCGGCAGGATATCCACCCGCTCCATCGAAACCGTCACCTTGCCAGCCTCGATCTTGCTCAGTTCGAGGACTTCGTCGATCAGCCCCAGTAAGTGGGTGCCACTGCTCAGCACGGCCTCGACGAATTCTCTTTGCTTCACATTGAGCGGGCCGAAACGCTCGCCCTCAAGCAATTGCCCGAACCCAAGGACGCCGTTGAGCGGCGTACGCAGCTCGTGGCTCATCACCATCAGGAATTCGGATTTGGCCCGGTTGGCTTCATCGGCCGCCTGCTTGGCGGCAGTCCATTTGGCCAAGGCTTCGAGCAACCTCTCCTTTTCCGCTGACAGCGCTTCAGCCATGAGGCGGGATTCGGTGATATCCCAGTTGGTGCCGACAATACGCTCCGCGACGCCTTCGGCGTCTCGCAGCACCATGGCCAGCGCCCGGATATGGTGGACCTCGCCGTTGGGCCACAGAAGCCGGTATTCGGTATCAAGTGGCGCGACCCCGTCGAGGGCAAGCTGAACCTCGTGCCTGGCACGTGCCTGGTCAGCGGGATGAATGACCTGCTCCCAGGGGTCCTTGAACGAGTCTCGCGTGTCGGGGTCGAGCCCCGCGAGCTCGTACATCCTGCGGTCCCAGACATAGGTCCCATCCTTGAGATTCAACTCCCAGATGCCGACCTGCCCGGCCTGCGTGGCAAGGGTCATGCGCTCCGTCAGCCGGTCGCGCTCGACCTCGGCTTCCTTGCGCTTGCTGATATTCTGGACCTGCGAAATGAAATAAAGCGGCCGGTCATGGCCGTCGCGCACCAGCGATACCGACAGCAGGGCCCAAACCAGCGACCCGTCCTTGCGGATATACCGCTTTTCCATCTGGTAGCTGTCGATCCGACCTTCGACCAGCGCGGCCACGAACTGCAGGTCGGATTCGAGATCCTCGGGATAGGTGATATCCTGGAAAGTAAGCGTGACAAGTTCCTCCACGGAATATCCCAGGATTGCGGTCAGCGCGGGATTGACTTCCAGCCACCTGCCGTCGAGCGACACCACTGCCAGGCCGATCGCCGAGTACTGCATGGCATTCCGGAAATGCTGTTCGCTCACCACACGCTTGGTAACGTCGCGCGTCACTTTCGCGAACCCCGTCAGCACACCCTCGTCGTCCCGGATCGCCGTGACGACGATGTCGGCCCAGAAGCCGGTGCCGTCCTTCCGCAGCCGCCAGCCGGTCGTTTCCATGCGGCCCTCGCGCCGCGCCCGCTCCAATTGGGCCTCGGGCGCCCCGGCGGCAATGTCAGGCGCGGGATAGAAGCAGGAAAAATGGCTCCCGATAACTTCCGCGGCGCGGTAGCCCTTGATGCGTTCCGCGCCATCGTTCCAGGTAACGACCCGGCCGGATGGATCGAGCATATAGATGGCATAATCCTTGATGCCGGTGACGAGCATGCGGAACATGTCGTCGCTGGCCCCGGAATGCCGGGATGGATCGCCGGTGGTATCGCTTATCATGACTCTTTGCTACCGCGCGCACCTTGGGTTGCGCGACAAACTTTATTTTCCGATTATTAATTTCAAGTTGCCGGAAATCGTCAGGGCGCCGGGACATCGCCAAATGGGTCAGGCGTGACCGGCCGTCCACTTTGAGTCGTGCTCCTTGACTCTGGCTACCGCCGGTCGACCGTTGATCCGTCCGACATAGGCCATGATCTCCGGCAACTCCGGCACCAGCTTGAACGCCGTGATCCAGCCGAGCGCGGTACCCCACAGCACATCCGCAGCCGTAAAGCGGTCGCCAAGGATATAGGGGCCGGTCCGCAGCTGGTCGACGAGAGTGTTCAGCATCGTGTCATAGTCGCCGTAAGGACACATCGAGGGCGGTGCGGGATCACGCTTCAGTGCCTTGTCGATCACCGCCGGCTCGAAAGACGACCCGTAATAGGCGAGCCAGCGCAGATAAGGCCCGCGCAGCGGATCGCCGAGGCTCGGCGCCAGCTCGGCTGCCGCAAATAAATCAGAGAGATAAATAAAGATCGCCACCTGCTCGGTCACCAGCGCTTGTCCATGCAGAATCGCCGGCACCTTGCCCATCGGATTGATCGCAAGAAAGGCCGGCTGCCGCTGCTCCCCCGCCTTCATGTCGACAATCCGCATCTCATAGGGCGCCCCCAGTTCCTCGAGCAGGGTGAACGCGCCCGCCGAGCGGGAATTCGGTGAATGAAAGAACGTCAAGGTGTCATTTCTCATTCTCGGCTCCTTTTGCTTAGGATCAGCGCAAGTTGCTTAGGATCAGGGCAAGCCCCCAACCTCGGGCATCCGCAGTCGGTCGCCGCGCGAATCGCGAAACAACGGCGACAACAGCCGCAAAACGGCGCCGGCAGGCCCGTCCAAGTCCGCGAGCACGTCGCCAGCCTCGGCCTTGACCGCGCCCTCGACGCCGGCATCGCCGTTCATCACCGCGCGGATTGCCTCGAACGGCGACAGGGGCTCGGGAAACACGTGAACAACGCTCGGCTGGTCGGCCGGAATGGCGGCGACTTCGCGAGCCACATTAATCGCGTCTTCAAGGCCGCCCAGCGAGTCGACCAAGCCCAGCTGCTTCGCCTGCTGACCGGACCAGACCCGCCCCTTGGCCGACTGTGCCACCGTGCCGGCTGGCATCTTGCGGCCCTCCGCAACCCGCTGGATGAAACCGTCATAGATCGTGTCAATAGTCGCATTCAGCCGCTGGTTCTGGTCCGGCGTGAATGGCGTGAACGGCGAATTGAGGCCGGTGAACGGCCCGCCGGCCGTGCGGTCGTAAGTGATGCCGATATCAGCCAGCCCTTTGCCGACGACGAACTTGCCGGAAAAGACGCCGATCGAGCCGGTCAGTGTCGCGGGCTCAGCCACGATCTTGTCCGCATCGGTCGATATCCAATAGCCGCCCGAGGCCGCGACCGCCCCCATCGAGACCACCACCTTCTTGCCGGCCTGTTGGGCCCGCACAACCATGCGGCGGATGGTTTCCGAGCCGGATACCGATCCGCCGGGGCTGTCGACCCGGAACACGATGGCCTTCACCGAGGCGTTTTCCATCGCGCGGGCAAAGCCCTGGACCACCGCCGCCCCCTGGTCGAGGCTGCGCGGCCGTTCATCGGGATCCACCGACCCGCCGACACGATCGATCTCACCGACCTCATAGACGAGCGCAATATTCGGATTGCTGGGCGGCGTCTGGACCGCCTGATGGAAATAGTCGAAGAGCGAGATCGTCGCCGCCCCGTCGCCTGCGGCCTTCTTCGCCGCCGCCACAGCCTCATCGGCATAGCCGACATGGTCGACCAGCTTGGCCTGCATCGCCTCATCGGCGGTCAGCGGCCCCCGCGCCAAAAGTGCGCGGACATCATCCGGCGACAGGTTACGGCTGGCGGCCACATCGTTGACCAGCTGCAAGGTCAGGTCGTTCGCCAGGCTGTCCATCATTTCGCGCGCCGGCGGCGTGAAGCCAGGTTCGGTGAAGGTCTCCGGCGCCGTCTTGAATTCGGCCCGCTTGACGAATTCAGGGTCGACGTCGAGCTTGGCGAGCGCGTCCTTGAGGAACGGCGCCTCGAAGGCGACATTGGTCAGCATCGCCTCCCCCATCGGCTGCAGCCAGAGCTGTTCGCAGGCGGCGGCAAGATAATATTGTCCGTCGCCTTCCCCGCCTTCGCCGTAATCGTCGGCATAAGCGTAGGCGAACTTGCCGGCGTCGCGGAAGCGCTTTATGACCGCCCTCAGCTCCTGGGTCTGCGCCATGCCGGCCGAGGCGTCCAGCTTCAGCACCAAGCCTTTGACCCGGCCGTCCTTGGCGCCCCGGTCGATTGCCGTGACGACGTCGCGCAGCTTGTGGCCGTGCCCGCTCAGGAGCGAAGAAAACCCCGTGCGCGTCGGCGATTCCTCGATGAAAGGCGAATCGACGGTGAGCGTCAGCACGGTGCCCTCCTTGATCGCCACCGGTCCTTTGCCCGCGACATGGAGGCGGGACACGAGCACGCCGATCGCGATGAGCAGGACGACGAAGAGCAGCCCGATCACGGCGAACAGGCGGACGATGAAGCGCATCGGTATCTCCAGAAGCGTTCAAAATGACGGGCGCGGTCGGGCGCCCGTCGAAACTTAGCCTTGTTGTTCCCCGCCCGCCAGCAGGCGATAACCTCCCGCCTCGGTCACCAGGAATTGTGTCGCCGGATCGTCGGTCTCGATCTTCTGCCTGAGGCGCCAGACATGGGTTTCGACCGTATGCGAATCGACGCCCGCGCTGTAGCCCCAGACATGCGCCAGAAGCTGCTCGCGGTCGATCAGCGCGCCCTCGGCTTCAGCGAGGTGGAGAAGAAGCCGGGCCTCAAGCTCCGTCAGACGGACCACCCCGCAGTCATTCCCCGTTCGGAGCAGCCGCTCGCCAGGGAGGAACTCATACGGTCCCAGCCGCACCAGACCGCCGGACGCGGCCTTGGCGCAATGCGCGTCGATCCGCGCCAGCAGCACGCCCAGCCTGATCGGGCGCGGCAGCGGTTCGTCATCCGGCCACCGGACCGCGCCAGCACCGCCGAGAATCAGCACTGGACCCGTGAAGCCGGCGCCGCGCAGTTCGTCTATGGTCTTTTGTGCAGCCGCCTCGTCCAGGTCGACAATGACCAGCGCGTCCGGCTCCGGCGCGCCGTCGAGCGCTGCGATCCGCCAGCCCTGCCGCGCCGGACGATGTTCGGCAAGCGCGCGGATCACCGCGTCGCCCGGTGCCGCGACGCGAACCGATCGAGGCGCCCACTCCTCCCCCAAGGCGGCCCGCAGTCTAAGCCTGACCGCCGAAGTTGAAGCTCTTCACCGGCAATTGGCGTATGCGCTTCCCGGTCGCGGCAAAAATGGCATTGCACAGGGCCGGCGCGACCGGTGGCGTGCCTGGCTCGCCGATGCCGCCCCATTTCTTGCCGCCCGAGAGCGCCAGATACGTTTCGATCCGAGGCGCGTCGGCCATCTTTACCATCTGGTACGTGTCGAAATTGCCTTGCTCGATCGCCCCGTTCTTGACCGTGATCGCGTCATAGAGCGCGGCGGTGAGGCCATAGATCACGCCGCTTTCAATCTGCATCTCGACAGTGCGTGGATTAACCACATGACCGCAATCGACCGCCGCGACCACCCGCTCGCAGCGGACGTTATTCTTGCCGTCGACCGCGACCTCGACGACTTCGCCGACGATCGTGCCGAAGGATTCGTGGATCGCGATGCCGCGCCCCTTCCCTGCCGGCAGCTTCTGGTTCCAGTTGCTCTTCTCGGCCAGCGTGTCCAGCACCTTGAGGAAATCAGGCTTGCCTTCCAGCAACTTGCGACGGAACTGGTATGGATCCTGGCCCGCCGCATGGGCCAGCTCATCGATATAGCTTTCCAGCGCAAAGGCATTCTGTGAGCTGCCGACCGAGCGCCAGAACATGACCGGCACGTGCGTGTTTTTCAGAACCGCGTCGACCTTCAGGTTCGGCACCGCATAGGGCATGTTGACCAGCCCCTCGACCGCCATCGGCTCAATTCCCGGCCCCATCATCTTGCCGAAATCGAGCATCGGCTTGATCGACTGCATGATCGAACCGACCGCGGTTTCCGCGTGGATCGCGGTCGGCATACCGTCCGCGCCCAAGGTCGCCTTGAGCCGGATTGCCGCCTGCGGGCGGTAGCGGTCGTGACGCATATCCTCTTCGCGGGTCCAGATCAGCTTGACCGGCTTGCCGACCGCCTTTGCGACCGTGATCGCGTGAACCAGCTCGTCATTGATCGCCCGCCGGCCGAAGCCGCCGCCGAGGAAACAATTATGAACATAGACCTGCTCCTGCGGGACGCCGGCGGTCTTGGCGACCAGTCCGGTCGTGATATCAGGCGCCTGCGTGCCCATCCAGACATCCACCCGGTCGGGCTGGATCTGGACGGTGGCGTTGAGCGGCTCCATCGTCGCATGGGCGAGATAGGGCACCTCATAAAGCGCCTCGATCGGCTTGCCGTTGGCCAAGGCCGCCGGCGCATCGCCCACCGTCTTGGCGTTCTCCAGCGTGCCGTCCAACGCCGCGCGGTAGTCGGCGGCGAATTGGGCGCTGCTGGTTCCGGCGCCAGCCCCGACGTGCCATTCGATCGGCAGCGCCAGCGCCCCCTGCTGGGCGCGCCAGAAGCGGTCAGCGACCACCGCGACGCCATTGGCCAGCGGTACCACGCTCTTAATGCCGCGCATCTTCAGCACCGGCTTGTCGTCATAGCTCTTCACCAGGCCGCCGGGCACCGGGCACATCACGACAGCAGCGTAGAGCATGTCGGGCAGCTGCACGTCGATGCCGAACACCGCCTCGCCGGTCACCTTGACCTTGGTGTCCAGCCGCGCCTCGGGCTTGCCGATCAGCGTGAACTGCTCCGGCGTCTTGACCGCCGGCTCGGCCGCAAGCGTCACCTTGGCCGCATCGGCCGCCAGCGCCCCGAAGCCCAGGCTTCGACCCGAGCCGGCATGCGCCACCTTGCCATCCGCCGCGGTGCACTCGGCTGCGGGAACATTCCAGCGCTTGGCCGCTGCTTCGACCAGCCGCGCCCGCGCGCTGGCACCCGCCTGCTGCAAATAAGGCAGCGACGAACGCACCGAGGCGCTCCCGCCGGTCAGCATGCTCTTATAAACCGTCTGCTCGCGCAGGTTGCGGTTGGCCGAAGCATATTCCGACTTGACCTTGGTCCAGTCGCAGCCCAGTTCCTCTGCCACGATCATCGGCATCGAGGTCAGCACGCCCTGCCCCATCTCCGCCTTCGCGACGCGGACGATCACGCTGTCGTCCGGCTCGATAACGATCCAGGCATTGACCTCGCCCGGCGCCGTCGGGTTGCCCCAGGGCTCTCCTGCCGGCGCCATCGCATCCGCCATGCCCGGGAGGGCGACACCGACCGCCAAGCCGCCGGCCGCTGTCAAGGCAACGTTGATGAAATCCCGCCGGCCCATGCCGGTCATCCTCTGCTCGACATAACCCATGATCGTCCTCCTCAGCCCTGGGTCATGCCGGCGGCGCGATGGATCGCGGCCCGAATCCTGGGATAGGTGCCGCAACGGCAGATATTTGTCAGATTATCGTCGATCTCCGTATCGGTCGGCTTCGGGATCGCCTTCAAGAGCGCCACGGCGGCCATGATCTGGCCGGACTGGCAATAGCCGCATTGCGGCACGTCCTCGGCAATCCAGGCCTTCTGCACCGGATGGCTTCCGTCAGCCGACAGGCCTTCGATCGTGGTGATGCTGGCGCCATTGGCGTCACCGACCGCGAGCGAGCAGGAGCGCACCGGTTGGTCATCGATATGCACGGTGCAGGCGCCGCACTGGGCGATGCCGCAGCCATACTTCGTGCCGGTCAGCCCGACCTCGTCGCGCAGCACCCAGAGCAGAGGCGTTTCGGGCTCGACGTCCAGCTCGTGGCGCGTCCCGTTCACCGTCAATACGATCATGGCAACCTCCAGCGGCAAGTTGGGACGGGTTCAGGAGTGCGCGGCAGCGCGCACCGTTCCCCACCTCACAGGCTTCGCCCTTCCGCTTCGCGCAGCGTTGAACGGGCAGATCAGATTCGATCGGCTTGTTTAGCACGAACAGCTGGCAGCGTCAGCAACTCCGGCATCTTTCCGTGCGCCTTATCCCGCCGGCGCCTGGGTTCCCTACGCCGGCGCAACAGTAGCCCTGTGATGCCGGCCATGAGTCACGTTTACATTCGTCCCTGTTGTTGCGATCATCGTCTTCCGTTCCTCGATAGTACGAATGATAAACCAACAAAAGCTGCCGGGCAGATTCAAGAACAGCTTCGCTTTGATCGATGCTGAAGGCTGTCTTGTCGATTGGGACGAAGGGTTCCAGCAGGAATGGGCACTCGTCGGGCATCTGGTGAAAAAGGGCGTATCATTTGACTACCTCTTGCGCGCGGCG
>CAZVYC010000010.1:0-43812 GCA_964631425.1 uncultured Rhodospirillales bacterium | reverse complement strand
GATCCGCCAGCACCAGCATGGTGCGACTGCCTTCGTGCCGAAGCTCCAGCGGCCGCACAGCCCACCCGCCATCCAGCTCGTCCTTCAGCCCGAATTCATGCGCGAGCCGATCAAAGGTAAAGGATAGCGGGTGCTCCCCGGCGGGCAGAACGGCGAGCACCGCGCTGCGGTTGCCGTTCGCGTCAGCGCGCCATTCTCGGCAAAGGACGAGCTCGCCGCCCTCGCACAGCACTTGGAAGTTATTGCGAGGGGGCTGGTTCAATTTGCCCGACTCCGCCGTTGAGCTGGTAGCCGCCGTTATCACTGGCCGACGACAACGCGGACCTGATTATACGGCATTAAGTCGGCGCCGCCGTGGCTTCGCGGGAGCGGCATTTGCGCTGGTCGCGAAGCCTTCCCGGACACGCTGCAACAGCGCCATCAACGTCGTCAGTTCAGCGGACGTCAAAGACGCGAACGCTGCGCGCAATCGGGGTATCGTGGCCTCCAGGACTTCGCTGATGACCGTCTCACCCTTGGAGGTCAGGGAAGCAAGGAGGGTCCGCCGATCGTCGCTGCCAACGGAGGATTTCACGAGGCCTTCGCGCTCGAGAGCGGCCATGAGTCCTGACACCGTTGCGCGCGTAACTCCCTGGGCGGCGACGATCTCTTTATGCGGAACACCCTCTCCCTTGGCCGCCCATAGCAGCATCAGAATTTGAAAACGCGCTGGAGAGCCCACTGCGTCTTCAAGCCATTCAGTGGCCGTATTGTCCGCCTGCTGCGAAGCCGCTCGAAGCGCGAAGAGGGCGTTCACCGTTTGCACCTCTCGACGGGAGAGACGCCGCCGAATTTCCGCCATGACCGATGGTGGCGCAGCCGTAAGAAGCCGGTGCGATGTTCGATTGGTCATCGATTCCTCCCGTCGATCCGCGAAGCGTCAGGCTTCACCTGTATGGCGCCTAACAGATAAGTGATCTCCACGATCGTGTTGTCAACCGCTCTCACGGGAAAATCGCAATTTCCCCGGTGCTCTTGATTCGTTAGCCGCCATACTGATTTCGTAAGGTGACTGACAATATGGCCGATATCTGCGACGCGATGCCGGCCTGCCAGGCGCCCTCCTCTGCGCCTACGTCACGAGGCAGACCCCGGACGCACTCGATGTGACCGCAAGCTTCGGTAGTCTCGATGCGGCGAGAACCGGCGTACGGATCGGCGCGCGGCAACTCGAGGACCAGCTGACAAAGGACGGAATGCCGGGATCGACGCCGCAGCTGGCACGTGCAGAAGCGTACCAGCGATCGAGGAATGCCTCCGCTCCGACAAGGAGCGGAGGCACGTCCCCGCCGGTCTTAGTGACATTAGCTATTCTAAACTAGCTCCTATGCACAATGGCTATATTTTTAGGCAACGGCTAATCTTCGAGGGTGGTCTATTTCCAAGTTGCACGATCAAGGAATACGGCATTCTGGCGGGGGCGTGTGATGGTCGTGGACTCCGTTACAAGCTTTTTAATAGAGGCGGCCCGCTGCCGCCGACTAGCGTTCGGCCTTTCCAATGTGGCCGATCCGACCAGGATGTCTTTGCTCAGACTGGCGGAGCAATTTGAAGCGAGAGCCGTCGCGGAGATCGAGGCCAAAGGGCACCGGCCTGCGTGACTGCAGTTTCAGTATGGGAGCGATTCGGCGGATCATCCCGTCGTATTTGATGCGAGCCTGCGCGTATCGCTTGCGGACGGCAGCTGCCCCGCGTCCCATCCGCCGCCCAGCGCCCTGATCAGGCCGACATCCGCCGTCAGCCGGCGCGTCTGAAGGTCCAGTGCGACCTCCTGCGCCTGAAGCAGCGGCGTTTGTGCCGTGACTACCTCGAGATAGCTGTCGGCACCTTGCCGGTAGAGGTTGAGCGCGACGTCGAGCGTATGCTGGGCCGCTGTCACGGCCGCTTCCTCATGCGTCGACTCCTGGCCCAGCCAGTGGAGCTGGGCCAGGTTGTCCTCGACCTCGGCGAATGCGCCGAGCACGGTCTGGCGATAATCCGCGTTCATCTCACGGAACTTGGCGTAGGCGGCCGATTCCTGCGCATCCAGGGTGCCGCCGGTGAAGAGGGGCAGGGAAATGCTCGGGCCAAGCGACCAGAAGCTGTTTGCCATGCTGAAGAGCCCGAGGCTGGTCGATTGCGTGCCGCCCAGGATGCCCAACGTCACAGACGGATAGAACGCGGCCTTGGCTACGCCGATGTCGGCGTTCGCCGCATTCATTCTGCGCTCCGCTGCCGCGACATCCGGCCGGCGCTGCAGAAGCGTGGAGGGAACGCCCGCGGGAATGTCGGGCAGCTTGAACGGCAGGACTTCCGGCGGAAGCGAGAAGCTCGAGGCCTGCTCGCCGACCAGGACGGCGATCGCATGCTCCATCAGCGCCCGCCGCGCCGCGATGTCCGAGACCTGCGCCTGTGCCGTCTCCAACTGCGTCTGGGCGCGCGAGACATCCATGCTGGAGACGATCTTCCCGTTGAACAGGGTCGTCGTCAGGTCGAGCGCCTTTTGATATGCCTTCACCGTGTCCGCCAGCAGCTGGGCGTCGGCATCGAGCCCACGCAAGGTCAGGTAGTCGCTCGCCAGTTCCGACTGCAGGCTGAGACGGACGGTTGCCAGGTCGGCCGCGCTCGCCTGTGCCAGCGCCACGCCGGCCCTCGCTTCGTTCCTGATCTTGCCCCAGAAATCGATCTCATAGCTGGCCTGGACGTCGAGCTCGTTGGCGCCGTACTCGCTGGATCCGCCCTTGTTGGCGCGCAACGGACGATTGTTCGACTGCCGATTGGCGGTCAGGCTGGCGCCGGCGCTGACTTGCGGATACATCCCGGCCTCGGCTTCGACGGCATAGGCCCGAGCCTGATCATACTGGGCAACGGTTGCGGCTAGGTCCGGGTTGGCGCTGTCGAGCTTGGTCTCGAGCGCGTTCAGGGTGGGGTCGCCGAACACCTCCCACCAAGCGCCACGCGGCAGGCTGTCGGACGGCTCGGCCGGGCTCCATGGCCCGCCTTCCTTGTATGCCGCTGGCGTGACAGTCAGTGGCGGATGATAGGCCGGCGCCAGATCGCAGGCGGTCAGCAGCAGTCCTGAACCCAGGATCAAAAGGTTGCGTAAGCGCATGGCTCAATGTCCTCCCGACGCCGCGGCCAGCTGAACTTTATCGCCGTTCGCCAGCGTCTCGGGGGGGTTGTCGATCACGCGATCGGATGGCGAGAGGCCGGACATCACCTCGACGGTGTCGCCGAAATCGCGGCCGAGCTGCACCGGCTTGAATGCGACCTTGCCGTCGCTCTCCAGCACGGCGACCTGGGCGCCGCGGTCGGACGGCGCCAAGGCGGTAGCGGGGATCCGCACCAGCTTGGCATCGCCGGGAAGCTGGAAATGCACCTGACAATAGGCGCCTGCCTTGAGCGCGCCGTCGGGATTGTCGGTCTGCAGCTCGACCAGCATGCTGGCCGAGCTGTTGCTCAACGCGTCGGACGTCGTGACCAGCGTCGCGGTGAATTGCCGTCCTGGATGTTGCGGCATGTCGAAGGTCGCGTTCATCCCCGAGCGCAGCTCGGCGATGAAGGCCTGCGGCACCTGCACATAGATGCGAACCCTGTGGAGGTCGGAAACCTCGAACAGCGACTGGCCGGCGCTGCTGCCGGCATTGATCAGCGCGCCGATATCGGTGTTGCGCGCGGTGACGATGCCGTCGAATGGGGCCGTGATCGCCTTGAAGCTCTCCATGGCCTCCAGCCGCCGCACATTGGCTGCCGCCGCGTCCCTGGCCGCCTTTTTGGCCGCCGCGTCGCCCAGCTTTTCATCCACGGCCTGCTGCGCCACCGACTGCGAATTCATGAGGGCCTGCCACCGCTTGGAAGTCAGCGCCGCGAGCTGCGCGTTGGCCTCCGCATTGGCCAGATCGGCCTTGGCCTGGTCGAGCTGCTGATCGAGATCGGGTGTATCGATCAAGCCCAGCACCTGGCCGGCCTTCACCGGCGCGCCGATATCCTCCTGCCAGCTCTTGAGATAGCCGCTGACCCGGGCATAGATCGACGCCTTGTTAAAGGGCTGGATCGTTCCCGGAAGCGTCAGTGCGCCTTCCGCGTCGCCCGTGGCGGGCGTCGCGAGCGATACGGTCGGCACCGCCTGGGCATCCGTCCATGTCGCGAGCTGCCGACCCGTGTGCATCCGCACGATAATGCCTGCGGTCGCCACCGTGACGGCGACGGCGAGAGCGACGCCTCCAGCCAGGAGAAGTGCGCGGCGGTTCGGCTTGATGGCTTCCTGCGGCGCGGCGATATGGTCAGTTTGCATGATTGGCTCCATCGGCGGGAAGGGCAGGCGGTTCAGGTGCGGTCGAAGGTGTCGCGGCGGCTTTGCGGTCGCGCCCGTGGATCAGGCTGAACAGCGTCGGCACCAGGACCAGGGTCGCGCAGGTCGCGAACATCAGGCCGCCGATCACTGCGCGGCCGAGCGGCGTGTTCTGGCCGGGCTCGATCGCCATCGGCGCCATGCCGATCACCATCGCCAGCGCGGTCATCAGCACGGGCCGGAAACGCGTGCTGCCGGCCTCGAACGCGGCGGTTACCGCGTCGACGCCTTCGGCCATGCGTTGGCGGGCAAAGGCGATCACCAGGATGCTGTTTGCGGTCGCCACGCCCATGCACATGATCGCGCCGGTCAGCGCCGGAACCGAGAGCGTGGTCCCGGTCACGAACAGCATCCAGACGATGCCGGCCAAGGCCGTCGGCAGCGCCATGATGATTATGAACGGATCCATCCAGGACTGGAAATTGACGACAATCAGCAGGTAGATCAGCACGATCGCCAGCGCGAGGCCGACAAATAGCTGCTGGTATGCGCTGGTCATCGTCGCCACTTGGCCGCGGAGCACGAGGCTGGAGCCGCGTGGCAGGTCCTTGGCGGTGTCGTGCATGACCTTGCGGATATCGGCGGCCACGGCGCCCAGGTCCCGCCCCTGCGGCGCCGCATAGATATCGACCACCCGGCGGACATTGTAATGCGAGACGCTGGCGTCGGCGACCGACCGCTCGATCGTCGCCAGGCCGCCCAGCAGCTGCGGGCCACCGCCGGTTCCCGACGTCAGCGGGATGTTGCGCAGACCGCTCATGGTGTCGATGTCGCGTTGCGGCGTCTCGACCGACACCGGGTAGGAAACGCCGGTCTTCGGGTCGAGCCAGTAGGTGGGGTCCGTCTGTGTGCTGCCGGCGAGCGTGTCGAGCATCGCGGTCGCGGCGTCGCGCTCATTGAGGCCGACCAGCCCGGCCAACGACCGGTCGACATTCACGGTCAGTGTCGGCTCCTGATAGGCCTGCTGGATGCGGGCGTCGACGACGCCCGGGATATGCCGGATCCGCGCCAGCAGCGCGTTCGCATAGGCACGGTTGCCCTCGACATTGTCGCCCACGAGCTGGAGGTCGATGGGAGCCGGCACGCCGAAATTCAGCACCTGGGTGACCATGTCCGCCGGCAGGAAGGCGAAGCTGGTGCCCGGAAACAGCCGCGGCAGCTTCTCACGCATGGCCTTCACGTAATCCGCAGTCGGCGCGTGGTTGGCGTTCAGGGTGATCAGGATATCGGCATCCTCGACGCCGATCGTGCCGGAGTTGTTGTAGGCCGTGTTGATCGGGCTCGAGCTGAGGCCGATATTGTCGACAACCCCGCCGAGCTCGGCCGGCGGGATGATCTTCTGGATCGCGGCGCCGACCTGATCGCACAGCTTTGTGGTTTCCTCGATCCGCGTGCCGGTGCGGGCCCGCAGATGGAGCTTGATCTGCCCGCCGTCGACGTTCGGGAAGAAATCCTGGCCCAGGAACGGCACGAGGCTGAACGAGAGCAGGGACACGGCGAGGAAACCGCCGACCAGCTTGCGGCGATTGTCGAGACAGAGCTGAAGCAGGCCGCGATACCGCGCGCGGAGCGCCTCGAAGCGATGCTCGAAGCCGCGCTGGAACCGTGCCAGCGGATTGCGGCTGGCCGGGCGCTCGCCCTGATGCCGCAGCAGGAAATTCGCCATTGTGGGCACGAGCGTATAGGTCAGGGCATATGAGGCGATCAGCGCGAAGACGAACGCCTCGGCGAGCGGCCGGAACAGATAGCCGGCGACGCCGCCCAGCCCGAACATCGGGACGAAGGCGATCGAGATGCACATCAGCGACACAGTCGCAGGGACCATGATCTCCCGCGCGCCGTTCAGGATGGCGGATTCGATATCCTGACCCAGATCGAGGTGCCGGTTGATATTCTCGATCGTCACGGTCGCGTCGTCGACCAGCACGCCGACGGCGAGCGCCAGCCCTCCCAGGGTCATCACGTTGATCGTCTCGCCGAGCAGCGAGAGCACGGTCACCGAGGTGAGCACGGCGAGCGGGATCGACACGGTGATGATCAAGGTGGAGCGCCAGCTGCCCAGGAAGAGCAGGATCATCGTGGCGGTCAGGGCGGCCGCGATCAGGCCTTCGCGAATGACCCCGGACACCGCGCTCGTGACATAGAACGACTGGTCGCCGACCGCCGTGATATGCAGGCTGGGCGGCATCGTCTGCGCAACGCTGGGCAGCAGCTTCTTGATGCCGGAGATGATGTCCAGCGTCGAGGCAGCCCCCGCCTTGACCACCGACAGTAGCACGGCGTTTTTGCCGTTGACGTGCACCACGTTGAGCTGGGGCGGGCTGCCGTCATGCACATAGGCGACGTCGCGCATATAAACGACGGTGCCGTTCACGGTCTTGACCGGCAGGTTGTTGAAGGCTTCGATCCGGTCCGGCGAGTCGTTCAGGTTGACGGTGTATTCCAGCTTGCCGATCTTTTCGGTTCCGACCGGGGTGATCAGGTTCTGGAGCGACAGCGCATTGATGATGTCGTTGGCGGAAATCCCGTAAGTATGGAGCGCCTGCTGGTTGAGGTCGGCCTGGACCTGCCGGACCTTGCCGCCAAAGGGCGCGGGAATGGACGCGCCGGCGACCGATGTCAGCTGCGGCCGGATGAATTGCAGCCCGTCATCGTAAAGCTTGGTCTCGGACAGCTTCTCGCTGGACAGCGCCAGCTGCAGGATGGGCACGCTTGACGCATTGAAGCTCAAGACCAGCGGAGGGGTAATGCCCGGCGGCATTTGCTTCAGCACCGTCTGCGACACGGCGGTAACCTCCGCGAGGGCCGCGTTGATATTCACGTTCGGCTGGAAGAAGATCTTGACCACGCCGTAATTGGCGACCGACTGCGACTCGGTATGCTCGATGTTGTCGACGCTGTTGGTCAGCGCGCGCTCATAATAGGCGACGATTCGGCCGGACATGTCGTCTGGTGGCAGACCAGTATAGCTCCAGACGACACTGATCACCGGAATATTGATATTGGGGAAGATATCCGTGGGCGTCCTGAGCGCGGCGGCGATCCCGAAGATCAGGATCAGCACCGCCATGACCACGAACGTATAGGGACGCCGAAGCGCGATTTTAACGATTCCGACCATGATTGCCTTCCTGTCGCTTCCGTGGGGGGCCTTTATTTCCGACCGTGGCCGAAGCGGCGCGGCCTGCTCCGCTGCGCGGTGGCGACGAGCTCCGCGAGATAGGCGCCGCCATGGCGAATGGCCGCTTCGGACAGGGTGGGGCCGGTTAGCAGAACGCCGCGTGCGTCTATGCCTGCATCGTTGAGATGCGCCACAAATCCCCCCATGAAGCCGTGGCCGAACCTGTGTTCCTCCGTGGGCATCACGAGGCGGACCTTGCCGTTGCTCGACGCAATTCGGGACAGTGATCGATCGACCCGTCCGGCGAAGGCGAGAATGCCGGCGTAATTCAGGCCGCAGCGAAGCCCCATATGCAGGGCGAGCGTGCCGCCATAGCCGACCCCGACCAGCACGAGCTGATTGGGTTCCAGCCCGTAACGGCTTAGCTGTTGCGTGATGAGCGGAGCCAGGCGTCGAACGGCGCGGTCGATTTCCGCCCATTCGGCAGTCCCATGCGGCGTTGCCGCCGGCTCCTGATCGGCGTCGACGGTCAGTGTGTGGTGCCGCTCGACGCCGCTCGGTAACATGAAGGCCGCCGTCGGCACTGCTGCCGTCCAGCGGAAGATGACCGGGATCAATCCTTCCGGGGAGTCAGTGCGGTCGTGCAGCAGTACGACCATCACTTCCGGGGCGCCCTTGGCGACCGGCTCGAAAAACTCTCCGGCAGAAAACCGCATCCAGCCCATGCTCGCGTTCCTTCGGCGCAACCGACCGTCGGAGCCGATCTGCCCTGTTGCGCCTGGATGCGAATTTGGCGATATGATGCTAATGCGGCAAATGCATTGTCATCACCACGACATGCGGGATGTGAATGATGCTACAGGTTTCCGGCGACCGATATGATCAGGTCGCGGAGCCAGCGATGGGCAGGCTGGCGGTCCAGCCGCCGATGCCACAGCAGGGTGGTTTCGACCCTTGGCGAGACATAAGGCGGCTCGCAGATTTGCAGTGGGTGGTTACGCACGAACTCCTGCGCGATCCGTCGGCTGAACGTGGCGACCATGTCCGACTGCACCAGGATTGGCGCCGCCGACAGATAGGGGGCCCGCAGCGCAATCCTGCGCGTGAGACCCAGATCAGCCAGCCAGGGATCGATAAAGCTGGTATCCTCATGGCTTGAGGAAACTTCGAGATGTGGCAGGGCCGCGAATTCGGCCGGCGATAGCGCGCGCCGGCTCGACGGATGTCCACGGCGCATCACCATGACGAACCGGTCGTCGAGCAGCGGGAGCATGGCAAACCGTTCGCCTGGTGTGTCGCCGGCGCCCACCGCCAGGTCGAGGTCGCCGCGATCGAGCCGCTCGACGATATTCAAGGTGCCGCTCGGGCGCAGATCGAGGCGCACGTTTGGCGCTGCGGCCAGGGCGGCCGTGACCAGTGGCGGGGCCAGCACGACGGCGGCGTAATTATTGAGCGCCAGCGTGAAGCGCCGGTCTGATGCGGCCGGATCGAACGCGGCCGGCTCGAGGGCCAGCTGCATCTCATTCAGGGCGTTGCGCAGAGGTTGGGCGAGCAGCTCGGCGCGTGGCGTCGGCACCATGCCTGCCGGCGTGCGAACGAACAACTCATCCTTGAGCATGTAGCGCAGCCGATTGAGCGCATGACTCATTGCCGGCTGGCTCAAGCCGATACGGCTTCCCGCCCGGGTGACGCTACGCTCCTGCATCACCGCGTCGAAGACGATCAGCAGGTTAAGGTCGAAAGCGCCCCAATTCATCAGAAACATGTACGAGGGGTAGAGATTTACTTCAAGCATATCAGCCAAGGAGGGGCGCCAGGCTGATCGAGGTGGATGTGCTGCCGGAAGCGGCAATCAGCGGGATGATCACGTGAAACGAAGCGATTGAACTCATCTTAACGACGGGGTACTTCTTCTAGTAAATACACTGGCTTGTCAGCGCTTGCAAAAGGACTCTGCCGGCCGGCGAGGAACGATGACGGCACCCACGATCAGCGCCGATGCCGGTAACGCCGATAACAGCCTGGCAGCTCTTTGCCTCGTCGCTCGCTATCTCGGTATTCCAGCCGATCCAGGCGAGCTTGCGCGCCGCCATGGGATCGGCCAGGGCCGCATTACCGCCGAAGATCTGATCCGCATTGCGCGCAAGCTCGGGCTGAGGGCGCGCAGTGTGACCAGCCAGTGGGACCGCCTGGCGCGGACGCCGCTGCCGGCCCTGGCGCGGACCCGCGAAGGCGGCTTTTTCATTGCTGCGCGCTTCGCCGATGACAAGCTTCTGGTCCAGGACCCCGACCAGCCTCGTCCGCGCTGGCTGGCACGGGAGGCGCTAGAAGCGGAATGGGACGGATCGCTGATCCTGCTGAGCCGACGCGCCGGTACCGGCGGGGTGGCGCGGACTTTCAATTTCGGCTGGTTCGTGACTTCGGTGCATCGTTACCGGCGGGTGCTGGGCGAGGTTCTGGTCGCCTCGTTCTTCCTGCAGCTGCTGGGGCTGGTCTCGCCGCTGTTCTTCCAGGTGGTGGTCGACAAGGTGCTGGTGCATCGCGGCCTGTCCACCCTCGACGTGCTGATGATCGGGCTCGGCATCGTCTCGGTCTTCGAGGTCGTGCTGGGCGCGCTCAGGACCTACGTGTTCAGCCACACCACCAACCGGATCGACGTCGAGCTGGGCGCCAGGGTGTTCGACCATTTGCTGGCGCTGCCGATCGGCTATTTCGCCAACCGGCGGGTGGGCGACAGCGTCGCCCGGGTGCGCGAGCTCGAGACCATCCGCAATTTCATCACCGGCTCGGCGCTGACGCTGACCATCGACCTGTTCTTTACGGTCGTCTTTCTGGCGGTGATGTTCCTCTACAGCGCGACCCTGACCTGGATCGTGATCGGCGCGCTGCCCTTCTATGTCGCGATCAGCCTGTTCGTGACGCCGATCTTCCGCCGCCGGCTTGACGAGAAGTTCGCCCGCGGCGCCGAGAACCAGGCGTTCCTGGTGGAATCGGTCTCGGGCGCCGAGACGCTGAAGGCGATGGCGGTCGAGCCGCAGATGCAGCGCCGCTGGGAGGAACAGCTGGCGGCCTATGTCCGTGCCTCCTTCCGCACCCAGACCCTGGGCAATGTCGCCAGCCAGGGAGTGCAGTTCGTCAACAAGGCGACGATCGTGCTGACGCTCTATCTCGGCGCCAAGATCGTGATCGAGGGCGGGATGACGGTCGGCGAGCTGGTGGCGTTCAACATGCTGGCGGCCAGGGTGGCGCAGCCGGTGCTCCGGATCGCCCAGCTGTGGCAGGACTTCCAGCAGACGCGCATCTCGGTCGAGCGGCTGGGCGACATCCTCAACACGCCGCGCGAACTGGCGCAGCGCAGCGCCGCCTCGCTGCCGCCGATGCAGGGCGCGATCCAGTTCGAGCACGTCACCTTCCGCAAAGGGTCGATGGCCAGCCTCTGGCATTGAGGCCACATCCAGAGCAGACAGCCAGTTCGTAGCCATTGGTGGCTAGGTACCCGGCGTCAGGCTGGGATCAGGACGCCTCGCGGGCATCGCTGCTCACCGCACGCGGCGCGCTCCCAGTGCCCGGAAGGTCCGCGCGATTCGCCTGGCATCCTGCGACGTCTTTACGCCGATCCGCGACAGCCAGATCCGGACCTCGCCAGCGGAAGTCGTGTCGGCCGACACCGAGTGAGACCAAACCTGTGCTGGATCGCTGCAAGTCGCCGCAGCATCCATGATCAACGGCAGCTTGTCGCCGAGGCCACGCAGCGGAATGGGGATGTCGACCGCGAATGGGAACTCCCAATCCAGAATCTCGTAGCTCATGCGGTAATTGACATATTCCTGCATCATCGCACCCGTCTTGCATCGAGATCGATCGTCGTCGCACGCCGCCTGCGACCACACTTAACCACCTTGCCGTGGCGCCGGCCAAAGCGGCGCGATGTCCACATAGTCCGGGTTCGACATAGGCCACGGCGCAAAGCCGACAGTGCTGCCGGCCCAGCTCGGCGTGACTGAACGTGCTGTCCAGCTTTCGGTGCGGCGGGCTGATAAGAAATGCGGCAAGGCGAAGGAGGCCGAAGACAGCGGCGTTGAGCCGGACGCTCTGGGCTGCGGCGAGAAAAGCAACAATCGATGCGCCCCATTTTGCTTGCAAGCGCGTTATCTTCAACATGACACACATAAGCCTCTCCCTATGGCTGTCGCTCATTCTTGTCGGTGTGAGCGATGCCGGCGGCGCCGTGGAATATCCTACCGACTTTTGGGGGAACCAGGAGCAGGGGTGGGTGGTGGAGACCAAGCCTTGCGACACCGGATTGTGCGGCTACCTGGTGGGATTCAGGGTGACAGATCCTCATGATCCCGGTTATGTGGCCAGAGATGTTCATAATCCCGATCTCAGTCGACGCGCAGCGCCGCTCTGCGGTCTGAATCTCATGGGCGGCTTTCATCCGTCAAAGCGCATCAAGGGCAATTGGGACGATGGCTGGATCTATGATCCCGACACCGGCAAGACCTATTCCGGCACGATTTCCGTGGTCGATGCTGATACGGTCAAGCTGCGCGGCTATATCGGGATTTCCCTTTTTGGCCGGACGCTGATTTTGCACCGCGAGAAAGGCGTTACCACGCGCTGTTCGGCCTCCCCCGACGCCGGGTCAGAAACCGGAGTTTTGGGGAGTCATTCTTAGCCCTGAGAACAGGGTTTACTTCCTCAGCCTCACCGCAGCACGACCATCGTTTTCCGGGATAGCAGGAATAGGTTGCCGTTCGCCGACCATCAGAGCGGTGGCCCCATTAGCGCCGAGATAAGCTGTAGAGTTCGCCTAGGATGCGATCCCGATCCGCCACATGCACAGCCAATATCCCAACAACCTGCTGGAGCAAGTTTCTCGCCCCGGCCGTGTCATGGCCGCCTGCTTCGAGTTGTGTGACAATCGCGCCCTGGCGCTCAACGTGTGTCCATTCTAACGCGATATGTCGTTCGACCTGGGCGAGACGATCGTTCAGACGCCCACTACCAAGCATTTACGGCCTCTCCATTGGCCCTGAAATATCAGCCTCATCCACTTCATCAGAGCGTCTTAGCCGGATACCCGGTTCCTCCGTTCGTTCATTGGCAGTCGCTAGCGCTTCATACGATTTGGCGATCCCCAACCAGGTTCTCTTAAAATCCTCGTCTGTGAGGCGCGAAGCTCGTTCGCGCGCCTCTTCGGCTTGCCTGCGATAGTAAGGGATGTCCTCAATTGCCACTTGTATATCTCTGTATCAGCTCGCGTGCGCCGTGCAGCGGTCACCTAGATCACAGAGGCGGCGGCCTTTTTGTTCCTTCATGCCCTCCTGTCGAGCGACGTCGTCGCCATATCGACTGGATGGCTGAGGTCACGTGCAAGTGTGGCGCTGTCTACGAGCGCACGGGCGAGCAAGAACAGTACCGAAATCTTTTCCGATGTGAGGACTGCGGGAGGGAGATCGAGTCGGAAGACGGTGTCAGCGGGCTTAAGTACAAGCTGATCGTGCACGGCCGACTAAAGGAGTCCGATGCCGGGTGAGCGGGATTTGTCGGGTGGGAGCTGCCTCATGAAAAGCCCGCATACGACAAGGCTCCCAGCAGCTTTCGCCACCAGGAGCCCCGCGTGAGCACGATATTTCTATCCTGCTTAGTAAGTATCAACGGTCGAGCGACAATGATGGTTGGTAGTATCTCGGGCGCTTCTGGCCTTGGAGTCCTTTAGGCATGGGCTACTTTCTTACTCGCGCGGCATTGGCTTCGGCTGTGCGTTCCTGTCGGCGCCTTTCGAATCGCCGCGCCGCTTGCTTATAGAGTTCGTCAAGGTCGGCCCGGATGCGCTTGATGACGGTCTCTAGTTCGGCCATCGATCCGCAGTCCTGACTGATCTCGTGCGACCCAAGCATGATATGCGCCGAACCCGCCGGACTGGCCGGGTCCTCATCGACAAAGCGAAGCTGCAAATATGTCCCGGTCACGATCGATCCTTCCATGCTTTCCAGTAAGCATCATATGGGAAGCACAGACGGGATACGAGGGTGCATCATACCCCTCGGATTTCAACCTGAGACACTACCGAAATCCGGGCATATGGCCGGCGGACGTCAAATCCGCGTACGATAAGGCCCAAACGCAAAGAAGCCCCGGCGCTCCCAGCTGTGAAGCCGAGAGCGCCGGGGCGCTTTAGGCGTTCCGCCGCGGCGGAACGGTATTTGAAGGGGAGTTCGGCTATGCCGCTTGCTGGATCGCCGGCAGCGGAAATATCCGGTCCAGCTCGGCGCGGATCGACGCCTTGTCAGCCACGGTGAGGGCGTCCAGCGCGCGGGCATGTTCCTTGGCGATCCACCGAGTATCCTGCCTGATCTGCGCGTTCGTCATCCCGTGAAACAGCGTGCCGGCGTCCTCGGTGACGTTGGGATTATAGCTCTTGAAGTCGGCAAGGTGGCCGAGCAGCTCGTGATGGTTCTCGGCCGACATCGCGTGCGTGGTCTCGCACAGCGAGATCAGGTTGGCGGGATTGAGCTCTAGATCCGCTTTTTGCGGACTACGACGCAGACGATGTGATCGTTCTGCGGGCCGCCATAGAACACGCCTAAGCTGACGTCCCACCCAGTCGGGCGTTTCAGAGGTCCGCTCGTATAGGAGCGCTACTCTGTACTGGCCCTCGCGTATCAAGCGATTTGCCGCCTCGATAAGGAATTACTGGTGATCCGAATAGTAGGTCACGTCGGGGTCCCGCCTAGCGGGTTCCGTCTCCCACAGATCCAAAGCGTACGGTTTCCGGCCTCTTCCGAGTCTAGCTGGCATCCTTCTTCTCCGCTGTGGGTCCTCTAAGCGCTGTTCCTGCCTCGCGCTCGGCCTGCAACTCAAGCTCGGCTTTACCGATGTGGTATCCCTGGGCGCATTGTGTTGCGCGCCGTGAATCCGACTGCTGCCCGATGGCAGCCCGTTCGTCTCCTGCAAACAAGCAATCGACGATTTTTTCGACGCGGCGCGGCAACAGCCGGCGTGTCATGGACGTACATGAATATCAATTCCGAACCGACAATCGCGATGCCGCAAGCGCATCGTTCCGTTGAAATCCAATCCGCCAGCGCAAAGATTTTTCGCCCCGGCGACAAACCTGCAACATTAGGACTCACCCGTGCCGAGCTGCGCAAGATCGTCATTGACTTGATCGGGTGAGCCTTCGTCCGCCATTACAGGACTGTCCCCGGCGGGTGCTATTCGCGCCGGACGGGCATAGGACCGGCGCGTAGCGGCAACGAGAGCCATTCGGCTTTGCTGAGTCGCTGAACCTGCGCCCATCGTTGCCACAACCGTGTCATCGTCTTCCGCTCGGATAGAGACGACCCGATTTCCATCCTTGCTCCTGACGAGCGCCTCGTCACTCATGGAACACTCCATGTCTACAACGGCCGGGTCGTCGCATACGCTGATGACGAATTGCTATCGCCTGAGCTCGAGTTCCGTCGCCATGCGAAGCGGGCCCGGTCCGGACGGCCGGATGCGATATTGATGGTTGCCCGCTCTGTCTCGCGGCATGACAGCGACGACGGTGAAGCGCTCCGAAGGCACTTCCTTGTATTGCGTATCCTTCTGAGGAACGAAATACACGAAGTCGTCGATACGAAATCGTGGGCTATCTACAGCCATCTTGAACTCCTCTTATATTCGAAACTGAGTCGACGCATGGCGGACGAACCGTAAGCCATGATCAGCAGTCCTGAATCGCCAAATGGTGCTCGACGTCCGGCACTTTGTCGCCGACGATCATGACCGATCTGATCAAGCGCTCCGGAGCGACCTCGAGTCTTGCGCTCCATTGGGCGAGCGCAGCGGGATCGCGGACATCGACCCGCTCCAGGCCAGGGGCTTCAGGAGGTCGAAAAAGAATACCCGCGGGCGCGGCGGGCTTCCTTGAGGGGCGGCGGCGCAGGTTCTAAAAAAAATACATTCATAGCGCTCCTCCAATCGGGTCAGGCGGAAGCGCCACGCACTTTCAGCCGTCGGCGCCTGATCAAACTTGCCGACGATCCGAGGACGGTACGCCGCTCTCCCTCGTGAGTCGACTGTCCGTCCGTCGTCGGTCGACGGTCAGTTATTTGCTATCCAAACTCCACCCACATTGCGGCACAGTGGCAACCAGCCGCCGTGAGCACCATCAGGTGCCAGATGACATTGTGATAGCGCAGTCGCTCAGCCAGGTATGCTCCCACCCCCAACATGTAGATCAGGACGCCGAGGCCGATCAGGGGAGCCGTACCGTGTCTAAGCAGGCCCGACAGGGCCGGCGCCAACGGCAGACCGATCCAACCCAGCCCGATGTAGAGCGCCAGGCCCAGCCGCTCATGGCGGCGGGGTGCCGATACCTTCAGCAGGGCACCGGCTACCGCTATGCTCCAGACTAGCGTGAGCGCGACGGCGGCTTTCTCCGCCGAAAGGCGCAACAGGAGCGGGGTATAGGTTCCGGCGATCGCGAAAAAGATGCACGCATGATCCACCCGGCGCAGCCGTTCGTTGAGGTTGCGCCCGCGGCTGAGATTGTATGCTGCCGAGGCCAGGAGCATCGCTGTCATGGAAATGCCGTAGGCAGCGAGCGCCAAGACCGTCCCGATCGATCCGGGCGCGCGCAGCGACGCAACGAGCCAGGGGCCGGCGGTTAAACCGGCCGCGACGCCCATCACATGGACGAAGGCGTCAACCTGATACTCCCTCCTGCTGAAGTGCGGAATGGCGTAGTCGGGCCCAGAAACGGCAACGACGGTCAAGATGACTCTCTCCTGACGTTGGAGAGCTGCTTCGGCGCTGATCTCCTGGCGGCAAACGTAAGCGAACTGGCAGCCGATAGGCCGTTGGGAACGAACAGGGTCAACGCCGGCGGGGCGGCGGACGCCGGGCGGGCCCGCTCGCACCAGGGCGCTCCTCCTTGTGGCGGTAGATGATGCGGCCCTTCGCGAGGTCGTAGGTCGTCATCTCGACGGTGACGCGATCACCGGCGAGCGATCTGATGCGGCTCTTGCGCATTCTGCCGGAGGTGTAGGCGATGATATCGAGGCCGTTCTCCAGCTTTACCCGGAAGCGGCCGTCCAGTAATGCCTCGTCGATCTTGCCATCGAACTCGATGGACTCTTCCTTGGCCATACTGTCTCCTTGGCGCGCGAAAACACGGGCCGCCTGGGTTTCATGCCGCCCGTCGCGGATTTCATAGCGAGGAGCCGGTCAGACGGCGCGGAGGTTCTCGGCCGAGGACTTGCCTTTACGGGGATCCTGTACTGAGTCGAAACTCACTTTCTGCCCTTCGCGCAGGTTGCCTATCCCAGAGCGCTCGACGGCGGAAATGTGGACGAACACGTCAGCGGAACCATCCTCGGGCTGGATGAAACCAAAGCCCTTGGTGCTGTTGAACCACTTTACGGTACCGATGGTCATGGAAGTCTCCTGGGTCTTTCCCGTTTGGAGCTGCCCGATCGCGAGCGTGCGGCGCGAGCGTCAAAGTCACGACGGGGAAGAGGCCGGCGGTAGCCAGACGATAGCCCAGTAGCAAAGTCGATGCTGTGAAGATGGACGCCACGTTGTCGGATTGCAAGCGGATACCGGATTCTGGCCAATGCTGCTTGGGAGACCGATGCAGGATGTATTCGAGGCACGACCAGCCGCCATTGGCTCGGGACAGTCATGAAACCGGCATGAACGGGTAGGCTGTTAGCGGCAAATCCGAATTGCGGGAATGCCTCGCCGGCCGGCAACATCCACGATCCGACTTCAGGCTAATGGCGGCTCACCCTGAGGCCGCCGCTCGACCATGAACTCTCGTCTAATAATTTGCGTTCCAACGCCCATCTACGCTGTATGCCCAATATCGTCGCACCAGCGTCCTACCGTATGGTCTCCCGTGCCAACGGGCACTTCGGGGTCGAAGTTTCAATCGAGGGCACCAGCCCCACAATGGTAACCAGTTTTGCCAGCGAATCCGCTGCGAACGACTGGATATCCGCGCACCGGGCGCGCGCTGCCTCACCAAAGCCCAAACCCTGGCGCGTACGACGATAGATAGCGATTTCGGTTCGCCGAGTACCTCAGCCTCAGCGGCTGCGCCAGATACCGAATTCGGCGAACGCGTCGCTACATGGCAGAGTTTTGGACGAATAGGTGTCGCTGCCGAATGGCTGGGGATGTCCGTGTTCCGGAATCGCCCGATCGTTTATCCGGCATCCGAGTTGTGAGCGGAAGGGCCACTCAGGAGCAAACGGGCCAGGAACCTGCCGTTCATTGCGCTCTCTACGGTCAGTCGATTTCGACCCAAGGCGATCCCTGAGCCTGGTCGACGCGGAGGGCTGAAGTCGCTTGTTCGAGCCTTACTGCTGGCGTTCCGAACCAAAAGATCAGCGACAGGACGACCAGCACCGGGTTGGGAGTACCGATGTTGGCGATCGCAAAGATCATTTGCGATCGAATTCGGCCTTTGATGGCGTTGGGCCATTTTCTGGTAAGGATAAGAGCAAGGAACATTGGGGGCTGCCAACCGGCGGAAATTTACCGATCCCGCTCTATGATGAGGGAGAAGGGAATGGATGGATGACGCAGTTCCGCAGCCAACCATATCCGCCGGACTCTCTCTGCTTTCCGATGATGAGCTCGAGTGCTTGCGCAGGCGGGGCGCTCAGGCACGCCGGTCCAAAGGATGGGATGTCCTGGCAATTGGCGGCCATCGATATCGAAGCGGATCGACGACTCTCGTCACCTGCCGCGTGAAATGGCCTATATCCCGCGCCGAAATAAAACGGCCGAAGCCTTATAAAAAATCCACTCCATCACCATTTAACTATAGCGTCCTTAAAAATCTCTTAGGATGGTGATATTATGGCAAGAGGCCAAAAAAGAGTAACAGAGGGGCGAAGAAGACAAAAAAGGATAAGAAGGTGTCGGTGATCACCGTTTCGCCATTTGCGCTTACCACCAGTCCCGCAAGAAATAGTGATCCTGCGCCCATAATCTCATTATGGCCGCGGCGGTGGTCGCAGTCCGATCCGAAGACGCCGAGCACGCCCATGAGAGCGCGGCGCACTGAATGCCCGGAAAAGGTGGCGTTGTGAAAAACTGGATCGTTCCTCCCATCGTCATTCCGGTCGTCTTGGCGATCTCAATCGCCATCGTCGCAATCGTTCGAGCGCTCGGATAATGGAAACTTCATTCGGCTCTCCGATCAACGCGGCGTTGGATCCGTTTCTGCTGGAATCGGTCTGCGTGGAGGAAAACGGGATGACGCTGAGCGTCCTGTCGGCCCTCGCCCGGCGGGGATTGGATCCCTGGGTGGAGGCGAGCCGCCTTGCAGCACTGCCGAAGAAGGCCGCAGTTGCGGCAATCACGCGCGATCTCGCGCTGAGAGGCGATTCGCCTGTCGCCGCCCGGCTGGCGGAACTGCTTCCCAAGACCGCAACGCCGCCGCCGCGGGGCAGCCGGATGGATCGCGGTCACGGCCTGATCAGGCGAAACCTGTTGCTGTTCCTGGCGCTTTGGCTGGTCGCATGCACAGCCTTCATGTTCTTGCGGCCGTCGCCCCATCTCGACGGCCCGACGGAACCCACCGCATCGTCCAGCAATTTCGCCGGTCCAGTGCGCTGAGCCGGTGGCCGTAGAACCGGCTCTGGCTCTGATCGATACCGCCCACGAACTCCGATGGGGCAAAAGAAAGCAGGGCCCGATGGCCGAAGCCTATGTCAAGTTCCGGAACGATCAGGGTCTTGCCGAAATCGGAATCGGCGTCGTCGAGTTCGAATGCATTGGCGCGAGCCCACCCGACGATCATCCGCACACATACCACACGACCGCCGAAGCGGGCTTTGTCCACTGTCTCTACTGCAATACGAAATATGTCTTTCGCCCCGATCTCGGGAGATATGAAACGGATCCGCCAGGAAACTCCTTTGAATGACGAAGGCTTCCCGCGAGGGGCGGAATAGCCTCGCGCCGATTGCGGGGCGACGAGCGACTAAACCAGGAAAAGTAGGTGGTGGCAGGTGACCGAATCCGACGATCGTAAGCTCGTTCTTCTCTGTCGTGCCGCGAACTGTCGCCGGCTGGCCGACGAAGCTGTTGAACCCAGCGCTGAAAAGCTGTTCCTGGAAATGGCACGATCGTACGAACGGCTGGCCGACCGTCACCGTCAAGCTTCAACACGGCATTGATCGATCTGCTCGGGGCGCTGTCGTTGGTGTCATCGCACGATTGGCATATTGATCGTCCTTTACCGAAGTGGCCAAGCGAGCAGAATGAGCGGCGTGCCGATCACAACGACGAGGAATGACAGCGGTAGGCCGAGGTGCCAATAGTCGCCGAACCGATATCCGCCTGGACCCATGACCAGCATGTTGTTCTGATGGCCTATGGGGGTGAGGAAGTCGCACGACGCGCCAAGCGCTACCGCCATGAGGAAGGCATCCGGGGCAAAGCCGAGATTGGCGGCGAGAACACCCGCGATCGGCCCCATCACGATCACTGAAGCCGCGTGATGGAGGAATGGCGTGACGAGCATCGACGTCGCAAGGACGAGGGCCACGGCAAGGCCGCCCGGCAGGTGCGCCGCAACCATGGTGAGACCGCTGCCGATCAGGTCGGCCGCGCCGGTCTCCTTCAGAGCCTCGCCCACCGGGATGAGTGCCCCAAGCATCACGACGATCGGCCAGTCGATGGCCTCGTACGCTTCCGTCAACGTCAGCCGTCTCGAAAGGACGACGAGCACAGCGGCGATAAAAAACGCGACTTCGACAGCCAGGAATTTGAACGCTACCAGCCCCATCGCCACGACAAGGATAATCACCGGCAGTAGCTGCACAGGTTTCCCTTGTCCGATTGGGTACGGTTCAGCGAGCGGCAACAACCCGAGGCGCGCGACGCAATCCGCCAAGGCCTCTCGACTCCCCCGCAACACGACGACATCGCCAACCGAAAATCTGATTCGGCCTAACTGCGTGTTGATCCGACCTCCGCCGCGGCTCACCAACAGCAGGTTGACTTGGAAACGGCGTCTGAGATGGAGATCAAAGGAAGTCCGCCCAATCATGGGCGATTCGGCCAGGACTACCGCTCTTACAGTCTGGGGGTCTTCATTCTCGGCGACAGTGGAACCGCTGTCGGGAGTACCGGCGAGCTTCAGTGCGCCTGCCTCGCAAAAGCTTCCTAACGTGGCGGGCGGCGCCTGGAGAACGAGAAGGTCATCCTCGAACAGCTTCCAATCGCCGTTCGGCACATAGCGTCGGTTCCCTTCTCGGATGATTGCCGTTACCGCGACCGCGCCACCACCCAAGTCTTCGATCTCTCGGACCGTCTTTCCTATGAAGGGGGAGGCATTTGGAACCATGGCTTCGCTCAAATAATCCTCGATCTCAAGTCCTTTTTCTGCCGATGGGTGGGCTTCACGACCTTTCGGGATCAGCCGCCAGCCAAAAGTCAGGAACACAATCGCAAGCACTGTGAGGGGCAGGCCGACCGGCGCGAAGTCGAACAGGGAAAACGGCCGGCCCTCCAGTTCTTGGCGGACCGCGGAAATCAGGAGATTAGGTGAGGTCCCGATCTGAGTGATAGTGCCGCCGATCAAGGATCCGAAGGCCAGGGGCATAAGATAGGCCGACGGAGCTCTCCCCCCGCGTTCCGCGGTCTGGACCGCGATCGGCATGAAGATGCCGAGGGCGCCGACGTTTTTCATGAAGGCGGACAGGAAGGAAACACAAGCCGAAAGGATTCCGATCTGTACCGATGGAGATCGAAACCGCCGCAGCACGCGTTTTGTCGCAAGTTCGACCGCGCCAGAAATCGAGATGGCGCGGCTCAATACGAGCACCGACGCGATAATGATGATGACGGGATTGGCGAAACCGAGAAACGCCTTACTGGTAGGCACGACGCCGGTGACGACAGCCGCGGCCAGTACCAGCAGTGCGACCAGGTCGTGGCGTAAACCACTCCACAAAAACAAACCGAGCATCGACGCGATAATCAGGAAAGCTTCGCCCTGGTGGATGGTCATTGGGCTAACGTCCTTCTGCCAATCGCCGATCGGAACCGACGCACCTGGCGCGGCGTATCAGCTTGGCTTCACGCCGACTATCGGCATCTAGGGGGAACCCGTCGGCGCGCATATCCGCCGTTCACGCTCGATATCGATTGTCTCCAACTGATTCGTCGCAGCCATCCTTTGCTCGGGCGTTCCAGCGCGCATCAGTTGCTCGACACGGCTCCGGAGCCGTGTCAGCTCATCGTCGGACAGCAGCGACAAAGTTCCCGCCATTTTTCCGTTCGCTCCTTTAGCCCGGACGCCCGATGAATCCCACGTCAAAAGGAAACCTGTCGATCGCCTAAACGAACCACCCGCTCGCATGTTTCCGCTGCTGAATGCCGCTCGAGATCTGTCAAATTCAGGAACGGCCAGGGCCTAGCTTGGCGGCCCAGCTGCGCGCGAGATGTGCTGCCTCCGAGATCTGCGCCTTGGTCATGCGCGACGTGAGACGCGCATACCCGACTTCCGCTCTATGGCGATTCGCGCCGGTGGAGTTTTTCGCCGCCAGTATGAACCAAGCGCACGCCCGTACGTCATGTTTGGGGGCGTCAGGCCCGTCGGCATACAGCTCGGCGAGCTTGCTTTGCGCGCGGGGCAAACCCTGTCTAGCGGCTTTCAGCAGCCAATGGATGGAATCAGTCCGGTTACGACCGGCCGAATGGTGATTATCATCCAGATTAGTGTCGTAAACGACGCCGAGGTTAAATTGCGAGCCGGCGTCGCCCCGTTCGGCCGACAGAATCAAACGGCTCATGCCGGTGTTCTTGGATCGCCTCAGATAGTCCGTGGGAAAGGTGTGGGAGGTGGTCATCATGTAGCGTCGTGAATCCGACCGTCGCGCCCGCATTTTGGAAGGCAGCGCCGTCCAGCGCTGCGCACGAAGAGCGATGAGCGCTCCCCGCTCTCGATCGCATCAGAGGCTAGGACTTTTTCGCAGGATCGACAGCCACCTTCGGAACGGCGGCCGGTTCAGGTTGCCCCGACGGAGGCGGCGACGGCTGGGGTTGTGAGGGTCTTCGCTTGATCCGGTGTGCCCAGCTTATTCTCAGTTCTGTAATCGGTCATACCGCCATCCTTTAGGTAAATCGGCAATTATATGCTGAGAAACATATATGGATTGATATTTTGATATTGCAACCCCACCTTAGAATAGGCGGCGTTATTTTGAAAAATATTTAGATGATATTTTATGGCGTCGCCAGGAAACCAATTATGAAACTCCCAGCCCCTCCCATCACTTTGCCCAGTATCCCACCAAAACAGTTCCCTTCCCGCACGGTCTTCGAAAGACAGCTCATCGAGACCTTTCCCAAGCTTCGCGCATTCGCTTGGAAACTCACCAAAAACGCCGCCGATTCAGATGATCTGGTCCAGGAAACCGCAGTAAGGGCGTTGCACGCATATCAGCGGTTTCAGATCGGCACCAGCATGCAGGCTTGGACGTTCACGATTCTGAGGAACCACTGGATCAACGGACTCCGCAAACAGCCGGGCTGCAACGAGGAACTGACGGAGGCGATCATTCTTCGCAATCCGACCAAAGGTAATCAGGACGATAGCATCGAGCTGAACGAGACGTTCGATGCGATGGAACGCCTCAAATCGACCCATCGCGACGTGCTGACCTTTGTACGCATCTTGGGAGACGACTATGAGCAAACAGCCAAGGTCATGGGCTGTGCCGTTGGCACGATCAAGAGCCGCCTCAATCGCGCCGACGCAGCTTTGAGGGTGATCACCGACCATTAGAAGCCCGAGATATGAACGGCCCCATCCATCGAGGTCGAACGCCGGACGTCGTTCGGCTCCGCCTTCGGTGGCGGCGCGGCCCTACTGACTCGGCTTAGAAACATCATATGGTTCGAATGACCGAGTTCTCCGCCGATGCGAAGGAGTCTTTTCAACGAGCGTCCACTTCGAATGTCTTGCGAGAACTGCTGCATCATGCGCCCGCAGAAACAGTGACCCTCCGCTGGCTGATGACGAGCCTGGGCGATCGATCATTTGGCATCGTCCTCCTGGTATTGGGGCTTCTCGCAAGTCTTCCAGGAGCGTCGGCCGTTGTCGGCATCGTCATCGCATTTCCTGCCATT
Organism: uncultured Rhodospirillales bacterium; assembly: GCA_964631425.1. GTDB lineage: Bacteria > Pseudomonadota > Alphaproteobacteria > BOG-932 > Roseiterribacteraceae > BOG-932. The sequence continues at coordinate 20,176 of CAZVYC010000010.1, read as the reverse complement.
CAGATGATACTTGCTCGGCAAGGGCCTGAGCTTCCCAGGTTCGTCGCAGCCAAGGCGTTCCCAAAGCAGCATATTGTTTCAATGCTGCGGCGCGTTATCCCTCCGCTTCGGTTTCTGGAACGATTCATCCGGCCGCGGTGGCGAACTCCATTCGATATGACGAAGCGGGTCGTCGGCATGACCATCCTGCTTTTAGGCATTCTGCTTTTCGCGCCAATTCCGTTGAGCAACGTACCGCCAGCGCTGGCGATCGTCCTGCTGTCGTTCGCGTATCTGGAGGAGGATGGCGTCCTGCTCTGCATCGCTCTCGCCATCGCGGCCGTCCTGCTCCTGGTCGGCGCGGCGGCGGTCTGGCAGATGACGAGCGCGACGGGCTGGATTGGGAGGCTGCTTTAAGGCGACGGACATCGAAGTCGATCCCACCGCGGCGCCCGACGCTATCTTCCATAATCCGTTGAGCGCAACCGCCTTTTTTAAAGGACGATCACGATGGAAATTCGAGTCGGCTACGAGTTGACCTACGACTGTCCCCAACCGACGCCCATGATCCTGAAGCTCAACATTCATTATTCGCGCGTGTCGGATATCGTCAGTCCGGACCATCTGACGACCAATCCGTCGACTCCGATAACCGCCTGTCGCGACGCTTTTGGCAATTGGTGCAGCCGCATCGTCGCACCTCGGGGGCAGATCCGGATAGCAAGCACCGCAGTCGTCAGAGACACCGGCGAGCCGGATGTGACATCCCCCTCGGCCTGGCAGCATCCCGTACAAGACCTGCCTGAAGAGACGTTGATCTTTCTGCTGGGAAGCCGCTATTGCGATACTGATCGGCTCTCTGAAACGGCTTGGAACTTGTTCGAGCGCGCGCCGCTAGGTTGGGGCCGGGTTCAGGCGATCTGCGATTTCGTTCACAACCGCATCGCCTTCGGCTACGAGCATGCCCGGTCGACCAGAACGGCCTCCGAGGCGTTCGACGAACGGGTGGGAGTTTGCCGGGACTATGCCCATCTTGCCATCGCGTTCTGCCGCTGCATGAATATCCCAGCCCGCTACTGCACCGGCTATCTCGGCGACATCGGCGTGCCGCCGCCCTACGGCCCCATGGATTTCGCGGGTTGGTTCGAGGCCTATCTCGGCAGCGCGTGGCATACGTTCGACGCGCGCAACAACATCCCGCGGATCGGACGCGTGCTCATTGCCAGGGGCCGCGACGCAACCGACGTCGCGATCAGCAACACTTTTGGCCCCAATCTTCTTACCAGCTTCAAGGTATGGACCGACAAGATTTAAGCCAGGAAGCAGCCGGCTCTGAAGCCAGACTTCATATGAGCAGCCATTGATGATCGTCACGTCTCGCCCCATCGCGCATAGCGCGACGCGCACGTCCGATTACGAGGTAATATATCGAGGGGTCCGCGACCACCTCGACAGACGGCCGTGTGCGTTGAAGCGGAGTGACGACGCCGCGATATTTTGGCGGAACTCCGTCGTGCCGCGCTATGAAGAGTCGATATTAGCAATACGTCCTCACTACCCTGAGTGACCGTCTAGTTACGAGGTAAGCGGTGGCGTATGCGAACGTCGTGGATGGGCGCGATGCCGCCTCTGCCAGGCGGCTCGGAGTGTCCGTGTGTGGACCTCGAGTTATCGCGGACCAGGCCTCGATTTGCCGATAGTGCCGTGATCTGGGCACGTTGCCCGGCGACGCCAGCACGATCGGAGGACCGAGGTGCCGTTGTACGTAGGATTGGACGTTTCGCAGAAGACCGCCATTTGCGCAGTGGACGCGCGAGGGGATCGACGGTGGCGCGGCGCGTGCGCCACCGATCCTGTGGCGATCGCCTCACACATCGTGCGGCACGCTGGCGCTGACGAGAAGGTGGGCGTCGAGACCGGAGCCATGACGCCCTGGCTGGTGCATGACCTACGCAAGACCGGGCTGTCGGTGGAATGTCTCGACGCACGACGTCTACCCGACAAACCGAGCAACCAACACACCGATCAGCACACCGACGGCCAGACCGCTGCCGGCGGCGCCGAGCACCCACATCAGCTGGGCGTCGGCGGCGCGGGCCGAGGCAAGCGAGGCAGAGAGGGCGCGAGCGAGCTCTTCGAACCCCAAGCGTGCTCGGTCGAGCGCTTCGCGATCGGCCTGGCGCGCGGTACGGCTCGTAGCAGCGATCTGCTCTGCCCAGTTCTGAGCGGTCATTTGCAGAGCAGGGGCCACGGCGAGCTCCTTGTTTGTCCTCAGGATCGCATTGAGGGCCTTTCCCATCTGGCCGAGTGTTTGGGAATAGTCTGGAACTTCGATCGATGCGTGCTCGGCGGAAAGACCGGCAACGGCACGCCGCATCAGGGCGATCTCCTGGCGCAACTCTTCGAATGCAGCGGCGGCTTCGTCGACGGGGGCAGCGCCTTCGGATGCTTCGCTCATAGTCACCTCTTCCTTACAGGCCGATTCCAAGGCCGAGCCCGAGATAACGCATCAGCTGGCGGCCGATGCCGGTATCCATCTGCATGCCGACGCCGAGCTGTCGCGTGCGATTGCGCAGAACGGATTCCAATTGCGGATCGCGGTGCAGACCCTGGGCCATTGCGCTCATGCTGTCGGCGATGCGCTTGGCACTTCGATGATCGCCGCTGTCGGCGAAGCTCATGCGTTGCTGGTCGAGGCCGCGCCAGCGCGAGACGAAGCGGTCGGCCCGCTTGCCGGGATCCTGCCGTATCTCGGTTTCAAGCCGCATGGCGCGAATGGCGCGCTGCGCGCGTCCCTCTGCAGTCTCGCGTACCAGGCTGGGATTTTCTACGAAGGCACTGGCGAGATCGCGTGCCGCCTCGGGCCGGATTTGATCCAACCGCTCCGTAGCTTTGGCCAGGGCAATCTGCTGGTGTGGCAGGACCGGCAGGCCGCGATCTTGCATCCGATCGATATCGGCGACCGCGCGCGCATAACGCTGAACCGCAGACCCGAGCTGCGGCGGCTCGAGCGTCACCGCCTGCTCCTGGACGATCGCAGGCTTAGGCTTAAAGCCCGCAAAGATCGACCGCGCCGGCGCCGGTTGGTCGGGAACTATATCGGGACGGATATCGTGGTCATAATCGGAGGCCATTTCCTTGGCGCGCTCGCGCGACAGGACGCGGCCAAGGCGCCACTCATCAGCAAAATCGTCCCGTCCGTAATGCAGGTCGACGGACTGCCGGTGGCGTGACAGCGCCACATAGGTTGCATGGCGATCCAGGCCGGGACTGGCGAGCACGTGCGTGCGGTCGACCGTCACGCCCTGCGCTTTGTGGATGGTGGCGGCGTAGCCGTGGTCGAGATGACGGTAGTCCTTGAACGCCACGGTCACGCGCGCCCCGCTGTCGAGACGCGCCGTCACGGCGGCGGGGGATATCTCTTCAACCAATCCCAGCGTCCCGTTCTTTAGGCCGAGGCCCCGCTCGTTCCTGAGGAACATGACCCGGTCGCCAGGGGCAAACTCGCGCATGCCGCGCTCGGTTTTGACCGTCACGTGCTGACCGAGTTCGCCGACCTCCTTGAGCCTGGCGCGAGCCTGGGCATTGAGATCGCGCACGTCGTCGTTGGTGTGGGCCAGAATGAGCCGCGACCGGTCCGGCTCTGTTTGCCGGTCGCGGTCCCAGCGCTCGATCAGATCACGGCGCGCACCCTCGCGGGTCTCGGCCGCATGGACGCGATCATGATTGCCGTAGGCTTCCAGCGCATCGACCGTTCTGCCGGTCGCGAGCGCCTTTGTGGCCTCACGCTGCCAACTTTCGAGCTGGCGGCGGATATCGCCGATCTCGATATGCGGATGCCGCTCGGCAAGCGAGCGGAAGGCCGCGCCCGCCTCGATCGATTGCAGCTGCTCGGGATCGCCGACCAAGAGGACTTTGGCGCCGCGCCTCTCGGCCTCGGTGAGCACACGCTCGAACTGACGCGAGCCGATCATTCCGGCCTCGTCGATCACCAGCACATCGTTGGGACCGAGGAGATCGCGGTCCTTGCTCCAGGCATATTCGAGCGACGCGATCGTGCGAGACGGAATGCCCGACCCTGCCTCCAGGTTCTCGGCGGCAATCCCTGAGAGCGCCAGCCCCTGAACCGAATAGCCCGTCTCCCGTAAGGCATCGGCGGCAACGCCGAGCATCGCCGACTTGCCGGTCCCGGCATAGCCGACGACGATGCCGAGGTCGGTCCTGCTGGTCACATGCTCGAATGCGGATCGCTGCTCCTCGGAAAGCTCCAGGCCACGCGCCGCCGCGCGTTCGACGGCCCGTTCGCGGGCGGCGTCCGGCACGCTGTGGCCGGTCCGCAAAGCGAGGCGTTCGCCAGCTTGGTGAAGCTGCTCTTCGACTTGCAGCATCTGCCGGGTGGTGAAGCGTTCCTCGCCGCGTCCGTCGCGACCAAGCCCAATGCGCTCCGGCGAGGCTTCGACCGCCGACAGGACCGCGTTGAACTGCTCGATCCCGTCGGAATGACGGTGGACGAACATCGCCAGATCGCGCTTGGTGAAGGTCGCCTGCTGTCGGGTGATCGCATCCAGCGCGATAGTCGGATCGGCGATGATCCGCGCGCCGTTCTCGCGGGCGATCTCCCGATGCTCTTCGAGCCGGTCGGCCTCCAATCCCTTGGCCGCCATGCGGGATGCCGCTACGCCGATTTTGTCCTGCGGTTCGAGATCGATCCCCTGCGCTTCCAGCGAACGATGATCGATCCGCGCCGCGATGCCGAGTTCCGCGAGCCGTTCATTGGCATGGGCGCCCCAATCCGCGCGCCACTGCTCCAGCAGTTCGGTGCGGTTCCAGTCCCGGACCTTGGAGCCGAAGCCGTTCTCATCGACGCTGCGCATGGTCAGCATGACATGGGCATGCGGGCGGGCGAGACCGTCCTCGCCGATATCCCAATGGACATTGAGATCGGCAATCATACTCTGGTCGACGAACGTCGCCTTGACGAAGTCGCGGGCGAGCTCGATGCCTTGCTCCCGGGTCAGCTCGCGCGGAATCGCGAACTCGACTTCGCGGGCAAGCTGGGCATCCTTGCGCAGTTCGCCGGCCTCGACCGCATTCCACAGCCTCTCCCGATCGCTGAGTTCCGGCGGCGCGCTCTCCGGCAGCATCACTTCGGAATGCACGACGCCGGACTTGTCGGAAAAATCCTGATGCCGCCCGAGCCGCTGATCGTTCAGCCGTGACGCCGAGCGATAGGCGGCGGAGGCGACCGCGCTCGATCCTGCCGCCCGGCTGATCACTTTGGCGCTGAAATGGTAGATGGCCATGACCATCACGTAGCGATTCCTAAGCGACGTCGGAACGACGTATAAGCGCGCCCTCACCAGAAAGATTCCGGCGAGGGATCGCGCCGTCTCATGCAGTACCGCTCACCCCGGAGCCTTCTGTGCGGCCCGCGGCTATCATGGCGCATCGACAACCAACGGAGCCCCAAGATGCGCAAGCCACGCGACTACGACGCCGAGCTGAAGGCGCTCACCGAGAAGGCCAAAGCGCTCAAGGAGGACAAGCTGCGCCGTCTGGGCGAGCTGGTCGTCGCCACCGGCGCCGACGCGCTGCCGATGGAGACCCTGGCCGGCGCACTGCTCGCCGCGAAGGCCGCGACCGACATGGTTCAAACGGCGCGTTGGCGCGCCAGCGGTGAGGCGATGTTTTCTGGAGGGAAGCGCGGGGCTAGGGCAGCAGCTGGAGGCGCTCCGGCTCGCGACCGAGCGGACGACGGCGGCAAGGCATCGGCTTGAGAACGCCATCGCCCGTCACGATACCCGCGACTGGGTCGTGAAGCGCCGCGAACGGACCCGTCACCTGATCGAACTCGGCGGGCTCGTCGTCAAAGCCGGGCTGGTCGAGCTTGCCGACGACGATCGCGCGCTGCTCTACGGCGCCTTCCTCGAACTTGCCGATCTGCTCCAGGGCGACGAGCAAAGGCAGCGCGCGATACTGTGGCGGCGGCGCGGAAGCCGGACATTCAAGGATGAGGCCGAGGCGCGGAACTCGGGGTAATGGCGCGGCGTCGATCGGACGGACCTATTCCGCCCTGCTCAGGACGATGGATAAGACCAGAACATCGATGCGGGCAGCGCGATGCGCCCGGAGCCGAACGAGAGAACGCGATCGCCGAGATAGACGACGAACCCAGCTCCCCGATAGCCCGTCCCTGGTCCCTCTGTCAGGAACCAGTTGATGTGCTTGAAGTCGTGGGGACTCACGTCCGAGGAGGCCTTCATCTCAAAGAGCGCAAGCAGGCGGCCGGGAGCTTCGGCAATGATGTCGATCTCCCGGTAATTGTCCCGCCAATGCCATAGCGACCATCGCTTCGAGAGAAAAGGCAGCGATTTCTCTATCTCCGTGAACACAAAGGTCTCGAAGAGAGCTCCCAAGGAGCCCGGGTCCGCCAGGGGGCCGAAACTGCTGGCGTCTTCGCCGCGTAAGGCTGTTGCAAACCCGGTATCCATAAGATGGAGCTTGGGCGATTTGATTTCCCGCTTGGCTTTCGATGATGTCCATGCACCGAGCCGCAGGACGATACCGAGCCGGGTGAGCGCGTCGACATAGCCCGTCAAGGTTTCAAACTTGATTCCGAGTTGGCCTGCGACAGTCCACGGATTGAATTCCTGGCCTGTTCTTGCTGCCGCCTGGGAAATAAGCCGGCGGACGGCATCGGGCTTGCGGACCGCATGTATCGCGGACATATCGCGCTCGATGATGCTGTCGATATAGCCGGTATATCGATCGCCACGAACCCGGTCCGCCATGTCGCGCATCTCAGGAAAACCGCCTCGGATCATAAGCTCGATGATCGTGTCACGATCATATGCGTGCGGCGCCGGCAGCAGGGGCATTGGATCTTGCGGGACCTCGGCTACGGCATCGAGCAGGAAGCAAGGGCCGGAGCGAAATATCTCCGCGGTACTGAAGGGGCGGAGCGTCAGCGTCGAGACGCGCCCTGCCAGCGAATCGACCGAGGTGCCTGACGTGAAAATGTCGGAAGATCCGGTCAGCACGAAATGCGCCTTTCGGTTGTCCTCGTCGACGATACGCTTGAGAGCGAGCGTTAAGCCGGGCAGCCTTTGAATCTCGTCGATGACAACCGGCAGACCCGCTGGCGCTTGCCGCGACAAGGCTTTCAGTTGATTGTAGGGATCTTCCCCCAACGCGCGCAGCGACGTGTTGTCGTCGAGCGTCACGTAGGCGGCGGACTTCATCAGATCCCGCACGAGCGTGGACTTTCCGTCCTGCCGAGGGCCGACGACATTGACGATTCGGCTACTGGCGACCGTGCGCTCGAGGATTTTTGAGAGGTGGCGGGGGATTATCGACATGGCAGCCTCGTGAGACAGAGCGCCACTTTATATGCAGAACCTCCATTAGGAAATATGTGAAACATCCATTATGGGATGTGCGAGACTTCCTCTAGAACCTATGCGAAACCTCCATTTAAGCAGAGACTCCTAACAGGATCTCTCTTATCGGGTACCAGGAGCCAGCTGAGCTGAGGGGCTCCCGTCCGGTTCAGGGGAGTTCCGTGAAGAAATCCCACCCGGCTCAACCTACCTTTATACCGTCTCTAGCATGCTCTTGTACTACCTACGGAATTTCGGTCTTGAAGCCGTAACTGCGCGTACAAATGTCGACTTCGCAACCACGGCAGCGGCGATCCGAACATGCCCGAGACAGACAGATTTCTGCGTATGCGTTCCGTACTGGAGCGCGTCGGCTTCAGCCGATCTACCCTCTACCGGAAAATGCAGGAAGGAACGTTTCCGCGCCAGGTGCAGATTAGTGACTATTGTCGCGGCTGGCGCGAGTCCGCGATTAACCGCTGGATGGCGAACCCCGCATCCTACAGGGAACCTGATGGCGCGGCGGAGCGACAGGACATAACGGACATCGTAGCGCTCCGCCGCGCCGATTGATCCGTCGGTCCCAGCGGGGCTCCTCACGTGCCGAACCGGCCTTTTGAGTTCGCCGCGTCATCAGAACATCCGAACACGGTTCGCGACATCGGATGCTCTGATCCGGCGCTAAAGCCTCGCGTCAGGAAGGCCGGAACACCGGCGAAGCCAACCTTACGCGCTGTCGTCAGAATCCCGGCAAATCTACCGGTCACACAGGTCGAGATTGAAGTCGTCGCTTCGCTGCTCGATGATTGGGAATCACTATTTCCAATCGCCACGGAGGCGGCAGAGTGACCAAGCGTGTTGCGGTCTATGCCAGAGTTTCGACCCCTCGTCAGGCCGAGAATGACATCTCGATCCCGGACCAGCTCGCGCAAGGCCGGCGCTTCTGCGAGGGGCGCGGCTGGGTGGTTGCAAGAGAGTTTGTCGATGCCGGCGTCACCGCCCGCGACGACAAGCGGCCTGAGCTTCAGCATATGATGGAGATAGCCTGCACGGACCCGTCGCCGTTCGACGTGGTCCTGGTGCACAGCCAGTCGCGTTTCTTCCGCGATACCGCCGGATATGTCTTCTACAAGCGCCGTCTTGAGAAACACGCCGTATCCCTGGTTTCAATGACACAGGACTTCGGCGCGGGTCCGGCCGCGGATTTTGCCGAAACCATCATTGCAGCCGCTGATACGCTGCACAGTGCGGAGAACGCCAAACATGTCAGCCGGACGATGCTGGAGAATGCGCGCCAGGGCTTTTGGAATGGGTCCAACGCTCCGTTCGGTTATCGCACGGTCGAAGCCGAAAAGCGCGGCCAGAAGGTCAAGAAGCGCTTGGAGGTCGATGAGCGGGAAGCCGCGACCGTACGGCAGATATTCAAGCTGTTTCTGGAAGGGGACGGGGAGAGTGGTTCTTTCGGGGTCAAGGGGATTGCGTCCTGGCTGAACCGCAACGGCTTACGGAACAAGAACGGCAATCAGTTCTTTACCGGCACAGTCCACCTCATTCTTAAGCGCGAGACCTATGCCGGTGTGCATTACTGGAACCGGACGGATAGCCGGTCGCGAAAGGGTAAGCCGAGGGATGAATGGGTCGCGGTCCAGGTGCCCGCGATCGTTACCCAAGCCGAGTTCAGCCGGGTTCAAGACCTCCTGAAGAGCCGCCGTCCGAGCGTTACCGCCCCCAGAATCACCACCAGCGAGGTTCTCCTCACCGGGCTCGCCCATTGTGAGAGCTGCGGTGGCGCCCTGATGCTCGGGACAGGCAAGAGCGGGCGCTATCGCTATTACAGCTGCTCAAGCAGCCGCCTGAAAGGCAAGGCTGCCTGCCCGATGCCCACCTCCATTCCGGAGGCGGAACTGGATGCGCTCGTGCTGGAGGCGCTGACCGACCAGCTCATGACGCCGGGGCGCCTAAAGGTTCTTTTGGGGGAGGCTCTGCGGCACCGGCGGGAGATGGCCGCACAAACTTCAGGAAAGCGGCAGGCGATCAAAGCCGGCCTGAAAAACGCGGAAGCCCAGATCGAACGGTTACTCACGGCGGTCGCTACCGGAGCGCTTCCGGATATGTCGCTGCTGCGGGCCAAGATCGATGAGTTGAACGCGCAGCGCGACGAATGCAACCGGCACCTCGCGCTCCTCGACCAGCCCTTGCCGGAGCTTCGGCAGGTACTCTCGAACCAGCAGGCGAGGTCAGTTGCCGCGACTCTCAAGCGGCGCCTCCTGGAGGCTCCCAAGGCCACGCAGCGCCGCTACGTGCGGGGGCTCGTGAGCAATATCGTCGTGAACCGGGAACTCGCCGTGATTACCGGGCCACAGGCTGCCATAGCCTCATTTGCCTCGAATCCCGGCAGTCTACCACCGGTGCCCGGATTGGTACGGGAGTGGCGCACCCGGCGAGATTCGAACTCACGACCTCTGCCTTCGGAGGGCAGCGCTCTATCCAGCTGAGCTACGGGTGCTTTTAGGCGCAGCGACAGCTTTAGCGCAAAGCGCCGCATCAGGGAACCCTGCTGACGCGCTGTCCCTCGAGACCCCGGCAGGGTGGGGAAGATGCCGCCCTGCCGCCGCACTCGTCGCCGCTGGGCAGCCGCGCGGTCTGGTCCAGCGCCCAGGTCAGCACGTCCTTCGCAACCACATCGCCATCGAGGTCGCGGAGCAACATGTGATAGCCCTTGGGGTAATAGGCGACGCGGACGTTCTTCGCCGGAAGGTGGCTGAGGAATGCTGTGACGCCCGCGTTCGGCAGCACTTCCTCATGTCCCCCGAACAGCACCAGCGCCGGCATGCGGATCCCGCTCACGTCGCCGGCCGCCTCGTCCATCAGGTCCATGAGCCCCGCGGTGGTGTCGGCGCGCGCGCCGCGCTGGACTAGCGAATCGCGCGCCATCGCCCGCAGCATTGGGATATTGTCCGAGGGATGGATATCGAGCCTGCGCGGCGGCTCGAGCCACAGCCCAGGCGTCGCCAATTCGGCGATCCAAAGCGCCGACCGCTCGATCGAGCCCATGAAATCATGGGCCCAGACCGCGGGTGAAACCAGGATCAGGCCGTCGGCCTCAGCCGGATACGGCCCGGTCGCCGCCACCACCGCGAGCGCCCCGCCCATGCTCTCGCCCAGAAGATAGAGCGGGATGTCCGGATAGAGCCGGCGCACCGCGCGGACAACGTCCTTGGCGTCATCCGCCATCGTGTCGGTGCCCGACCAATGATACACGTGCGGGGCGCCGCCGAATCCGCGCTGGTCATAGGCATAGGTGGCGATGCCGTTATCCGCCCAGAAGGCGGCGGGCTTGGCGAAGGACGCGGAGTAGTCGGCGAAGCCGTGCAGCGCCACGATCACGGCTTTGGGCTTGCCCGCGGGCAGCCAGGTTCTCATCGGCAGGATCGTGCCGTCAGCGGCGCGGGCGAAGCCCGGCTCCAGTCCCGGCCCCGGCTGCTCAGCGGCGGCCCACGCAAACGCCGGCGCAGCGACGATCGCGGCGAGAAAGGCAAGGGCGCTAAGCGCGTGACGTTTGGACGAGCTGAAGAAAGATGTCCTCAAGGTCGGCTTCATTGGTCGACAAATCAGTGATTGCAAGTCCGGACTGCTGGATTGCCGCCAGGACCTCATCAATATGGTCACGGCTCGGCTGATAGCGGACGACCAATCGTCGCGGCTGGGCCAGTTCGGTATGATAGCGGCCGAGCCCGGCGGGCACCGCGGCCAGGTCGCGATCGAGCGTGATCCACAGCTCCTTGCGATCCATCCGGCTCAGCAGCTTGGACGTCGGCTCGCACGCCGCGACCGCGCCGTTATTGATGATGGCGATCGTGTCGCACAGCTCCTGCGCCTCTTCCAGGTAGTGGGTCGTCAGCAGAACAGTCGTGCCCTCGCGATTGAGGTCGCGCACATATTTCCACAGCGACTGCCTGAGCTCGATGTCGACACCGGCGGTGGGCTCATCCAGCACCAGCACCGGCGGCCAGTGCACCAGCGCCTTGGCCACCATCAGCCGCCGCCGCATACCGCCCGACAAGGTGCGGGCATAAGCATTGGCCTTGTCGGCCAGCCCTACCGCCTCCAGTAGCTGGTCGGTGCGCCGCTCGGCCTTGGGCACGCCGTAAAGCCCGGCCTGCAGGTCCAGGAGCTCGCGCGGCGTGAAGAACGGATCGAGGATCAACTCCTGCGGCACCACGCCGATAGAGGCGCGCGACTGCCGCGGCCGCTCGTCGATATCGAAACCCCAGATCCGCGCCTCGCCACCGCTCTTGATGACGAGGCCGGCCAGGATATTGATGAGAGTCGACTTGCCGGCCCCGTTCGGTCCCAGAAGCCCGAAGAACGAGCCGCGCGGAATGGCGAGGTCGATGCCTTTCAGCGCCTGCTTGGGTGCCGCACGCCCGTTGCCGCGATAGGTCTTGACGAGGCCCTTGAGTTCGACGGCCCAGTCCGGTGGCGCGGACGCGGCGATTGCATTCATGCAGCGATGATATCCAAAAGAATCCGCCATGGTCGCGATGGATTGATCCCACCGCAAGGATCGCTATCATCGGCCGTCATCGCGGTCAATCAGGCCGCCCCGTCCTTAAGCCCCAAGCGACGCGGACCGCACAGCAGTTCAGGATTGAGAGCGCTTCGATGGAGCCACCCGAGATCATCCACGTAAACACGGCAACGGTCGGCTGCGACGGCGGCGGGGGGGCTTTGGGGCATCCGCTGGTCTATCTGCCGATCGGCCCCTCGGGCCAGACCGACTGCCCGTACTGCGGCCGGCGCTTCATCCTCGACCCTGCGGAAGCCGTGCATGATCACGCATAAAGCTCTTGTTGTTCTCGCGATGGCGGCTGCGGCGCCGTTCGCCACCGTGCGGGCGCAGACTGTCATCCCGACCTACAATGCGATCGATCCCGACACGCTGACCAAGATCATCACGGCCCAGGGCCAGGCGCAGGTGACGCCCGATCTCTCCGATCCCAAGGGACCGGTCCTCAAGGTACAGATGACGGGAGGCATCGTCTATTCCGTGCTCATGGACGATTGCGACGGTGGTCAGCCCAACTACTGCAAAAGTCTCGAGTTCCGCGCGATGCTGCCGGCCGGCGCGCTCAATTTTTCGCAGATCAACAGCTTCAATGAGAACATGCGCTATGCCACCGCCTATCTCAGCGACAAGGGCGTGCCCCAACTGCGCATGGACGAGAACCTGCGCGGCGGCGTGACGGCTCAGTTCGTCGCCTATGCCGTGCAGATTTTCGTCAAGGTCGTCTCCGGTTACGTCCAGCAGGCAAAATAAGCGGCCCCGGAAAAGGCGGTCCATGTCATTCATCGGGAAAAGATAAAGGAGCTTCCATGCGTCACTGGCTTTCCATCCTGAGCGCGGGCGCCCTGGCGGCTGCGATTGCCTTGCCTGCCGCCGCCGATTGCGGCCAGCCCGGCCCAGCCCCGGCCATTCCCGACGGCACGACCGCGACCGTAGACCAGCTGAAGGTCGCCCATACGCAAGTGCAGTCCTATGTGAACTCGCTTCAGGCCTACCAGGACTGTGTCGAGGCGCAAATAAAGATGGCGCCCAAGGGCACCAAGGCCGAGGATTTGCAGAAGCTGCGCGACGCCGGCAACGCTGCGATCGACCAGGCCAAGGCGCTGTCGGACAATTACGCGACCCAGGTCAAAGCCTTCAAGGCCCGCACCGCCGCTCCCCCGCCGGAACCGCCGAAGTAAGGATCGTCCATGGCCGAGCCCGACGCCGTTGAAGCCATCCCCGCGGCTTCGGCGCTGTACCTGATCGACGGCTCGGGGTTCATCTTCCGCGCCTTCCATGCCCTGCCGCCGCTGACTCGCAGCGACGGCACGCCGGTAAATGCCGTGCTCGGCTTCACCAACATGCTGCTGCGCCTGTTGACCGAGTTCGGCGTCGCCCGCATCGCCGTCGTCTTCGATTCCCGGGGCGACAGCTTCCGCAACGCGTTCTACCCTGCTTACAAGGCGAACCGCACCGCTCCGCCGGAAGAGCTCATCCCCCAGTTCGGTCTCATCCGCGAGGCGACCGAGGCGTTCTGCCTGCCCCAGGTGGAGCTCGATGGCTATGAGGCGGACGATCTGATCGCGACCTATGCCAGGCTCGCGGTTGAGCAGGGCGACGAAGTGGTCATTGTCTCGTCCGACAAGGACATGATGCAGCTGGTCCGGCCCGGCGTCACCATGTTCGACCCGATCAAGTACAAGCCGATCGGGCCGGCCGAGGTAATGGAGAAGTTCGGCGTTTCGCCGGACAAGGTGGTCGACGTCCAGGCACTGGCCGGCGACAGCACCGACAACGTACCGGGTGTTCCCGGCATCGGCGTCAAGACCGCGGCCCAGCTGATCGCCGAGTTCGGTGATCTCGATAGCCTGCTGGCCCGCGCCGGCGAGATCAAGCAGCCCAAGCGGCGTGAGGCCCTGATCCAGTTCGCCGAGCAGGCGCGCGTGTCCCGCCGGCTCGTGCTGCTCGACGCCAACGCGCCGCCGCCCTTGCCGCTCGAAGAGCTCAAGGTGCACGAGCCAGATCATGAAAGGCTGCTGACTTTCCTGCAGCAACAGGAATTCCGCACCACTCTTGCCCGCGTGCAGAGTCGGCTGCGCGAATCCGGTGAGCTCGCGGAGCATGAGCATGTCGGCGACGCCGCCCCGGAGGCGCCGCCGCCTCCCGCCACGCGCTATGAGCTCGTCACCGACATCGACACGCTGGGCGCCTGGCTAGCCCGCGCAGTCGTGGGCGGCACCTTGTCGTTCGACGTCCACGCGGAGGTCGGCCGCTCGGTCACCGGGCAGGTGATCGGCATCGCGCTCGGCGTCGCGCCCGGCGAGGCCTGCTACATACCGCTCGGCCATGGTGCCGCGGGCGGCGTCAGCGGCGAGCTTGAGCTTGAAGGCACTGCGCCGATCCCGCAGCTGGCGGTGACCGATGTCGCGCGCTGCCTGCAGCCGATCATGTGCGATCAGTCGATCATGAAGATCGGCCACAACGCCAAGTTCGATATCGCGCTTCTGGCGGGCTTGGGCGTCGCGGTGTTCCCGCTCGACGACACCATGCTTCTCTCCTACGTGCTCGACGGGTCGAGCCAGGATCATGGCATTGCGCCCCTGGCCGAACGCGCGCTCGGCCTCAAGGCCCAGTCCCTGGTCGACCTGATCGGCACCGGCCGCGCCCAGCTCACCTTCCCCCAGCTGACCCCCGACGTGGCGCTACCCTATGCCGCGCAGCAGGCGGACCTGGTGCTCCGCCTCCAGAAAGTCCTGCGCGAGCGGCTCGTCGCCGAGCGCAAGGTGACGCTCTACGAGCGCATCGACCGCCCGCTCGTCCCCGTCGTCGCAGGTATGGAACGCGAGGGTGTCAAGGTCGACCGCGCCACCTTGGCGGCGTTGGCGCGGAATTTCGGTGAGCGCATCGCGGCGCTCGAGCAGAAGATCCACGCCGCCGCCGGTCGTCCCTTCAACATTGGCTCGCCCAAGCAGCTGGGCGAGGTTCTGTTCGACGAGTTGAAGCTGCCGACTGGCGGCAAGGTCAAGACCGGCGGCTGGTCGACCCACGCCGACGTGCTCGAGCCGCTGGCCGAGCAAGGCTTCGAAATTGCCCGTCTGGTGCTCGACTGGCGCGCGCTCAGCAAGCTCAAGAGCACCTATGCCGACGCGCTGGTCGAGGAGATCGATCCGGCAACGGGCCGCGTCCATACCTCGTTCGCGCTCGCCGCCACCAACACCGGCCGGCTGTCCTCGATCGACCCCAACCTCCAGAACATCCCGATCCGCACCGAGGACGGCCGCCTCATCCGCACTGCCTTCGTCGCCGAGCCGGGGAACGTGCTGCTCTCCGCCGACTATTCGCAGATCGAGCTCCGCCTGGTGGCCGAGATCGCCGGCATCTCGGCCTTGAAGGAGGCTTTCCAGAACGGCGACGACGTTCACGCGCTGACGGCATCGCAGGTCTTCGGCGTGCCGATGAGCGAGATGACGCGGGACATCCGCAATAAGGCCAAGGCGATCAATTTCGGCATCATATACGGCATCTCCGGCTTCGGCCTCGGCCAGCAGCTTGGCGTCGGCGCGCGCGAGGCCGGCGATTACATCAAGCAATATCTCGAGCGTTTTCATGAGCTGCGCGTCTACATGGACGAGACTCGCGCCTTTGCCCGCGCCCATGGCTATGTCCTGACCCTGGCCGGCCGCAAATGCTATATGCCGGGCATCGGCAACAAGATCCCGTCCGTCCGGATGGCGGCGGAGCGGCAGGCGATCAACGCCCGCATCCAGGGCACCGCCGCCGACATCATCAAGCGGGCCATGATCCGGGTCGACCGGGCGCTCAAGCGCACCGCCTCGCCTGCGCGCATGCTGCTGTCCGTCCATGACGAGCTGGTGTTCGAGGTACCCGAGGGGGCGGCAGAGGAGGCGGCGAAGCTGGTCGCGGCCGAGATGGAGGCCGCAGCGACCCTGGGCGTGCCGCTGGTGGCCGAGGCGCGCTGGGGCAAGAGCTGGGCGGACGCGCATTGACCGATGAGATTGCGGCGGCAGCCGAGGAGTGCCCGAGCTGCGGCAAGCCTCCGGCGCTGTGCGTGTGCGCCCATGTCCAGCCGATAGAGAACAAGGTCGCGGTGCTGATTCTCCGGCACCCGCAGGAGCAGGACAAGGCGCTCGGCACCGCGCGGCTGACGGCGCTGCACCTGAAGAACGCAGTGATCAAGACCGGGCTCAGCTGGCCCAGCCTCGCCAAGGCGCTTGGCCGTCCGGCCGACCCCGGGCGCTGGGCGACGCTCTATCTGGGCTCCGCCGATCCCGCTTCGCTGGCGCCGGGGCGCGACCTCGCGGTGCTCGACGCCAAGGGCAAGCTCCTGCCCGACCAGGCGGAGGCGCTCCAGGATATCAAGGGCGTGATCGTGCTGGACGGCACCTGGAGCCAAGCCAAGACCTTATGGTGGCGCAACCCTTGGCTCTTGAAGAGCCGCCGGGTGGTGCTGTCCCCGCCGCGTCCGTCGCTTTATGGCAAGCTCAGGCGCGAGCCGCGCAAGGCGGCGCTATCGACGATCGAATCGGTGGCCCTGCTGCTGGCACGGCTGGAGGGCCGGCCGGAGATCGAGGCGGCACTGACCAGCAACTTCCGGCGGATGCTCCAGCAATATCGGGACGAAGGGCGGGGGCAGCCGATAGGTTTATGATGGGCCTCCTTCGTGCTATCGTGCATTCGTGCGTATGATGGAGGTTTCAATGGGGTCGTCGGCGGCTCTCGGCAGCGTCAAGGTGATCGGGGCGAACGGGCAGATTTCGCTCGGGAAGCAGTTCGCCGGGCGGCAGGTGCTGGTGGAGGAACGGGAGCCCGGAGTCTGGCTGATCCGAACCGCGACCGTGGTGCCGGACAACGAACGCTGGCTGGAGCGGGCGGACGCAGCGCGCGACCTGGACAAGGCGCTTGCCTGGGCGGATGCCAACCCGCCGACCGATGATAACGCGGACGAAGTGCTGGCGAAGCTGAATGACGAAGCCTGAGGCCGCCCGGGTCAGGCTGGACCTCAACAATCCCGTTTTCCAGGAGAACCTGCTGACATTGCAGAAGCCTGAGCGCCTTTCCGCCTTGGAGACGCTCAACAAATTGCGCCAGATGACCTGGGCCCAAGTCTATGTCGACAACGGGCTGAAATGGGAGAAGATCGTCAGCCGAACGCCACCGGCGGGGATCGATGCGATTTACTCGTTGAGAATCACGCGATCGCGCCGAGCCACCGCCTATCGCGACGGCGATTTCCTCCGCCTGCTGACCATCGCCCCTGACCACGACGCGACCTACGGCAGGAAATAGAGCGCCTCGCCAGCCCTCACCCCGTCGCGTATTTTCCCCGCCCGAAGAACCGATCCATCTGATCCGCGGTCGCCCCCTGGAACGCCTTGCCGTCCAGCGGCTGGATCTCGGCCTGCTTGGCGATCATCCGCTGCGCCGCCGGCCGGGCCGCGATCTCGTCCACCCAGCGTGCCAAATTGGGGAAGTCGGCGAAGTCGAGTTGCAGCAGCTCGTGGTTGCGCGCCCACGGCCAGGTCGCAATATCGGCGATCGAATATTCGTCGCCCGCCATATACGGAACTTCGCTGAGGCGCTTATCCAGCACGCCATACAGCCGCCGAACCTCCGTCTTGTAGCGCGTGCGGGCATAATCATTGCCCTCGGCCGGGGCGGCACGGATGAAATGCACGAACTGTCCCGACATTGGCCCGATCCCGCCCATCTGGAACATCAGCCACTGGAACACGGTGTGCCGCTGCCGGAAATCGGCGGGCCAGAGCTGACCTGTCTTCTCCGCCAGGAACAGCAGGATCGCGCCGGATTCGAACACCGGGAACGGTTCGCTCTCCGGTCCGCCACGCCATACGATCGCCGGCACCCGCCCGTTCGGATTGATCCTGCGGAATTCTTCCGAGTACTGGTCACCCGCGATCATGTTCACGTGATGGAACTGGTAAGGCAGCTCCAGCTCCTCCAGCATCAGGACCACCTTGAGCACGTTCGGGCTGGACATGCCGTAAAGATCGATCATCGCGCTTCCTCGTCTCGTTGGTGTCAGAATGACTATAGCTGTCGATCTCGACGCTACTGCGCGATCTCCGCCGCATGCGCCGTATCATTATAAAGCCGCGCCTCGCAAATCTTCCCGTCGCGGAAGACGAACAGATAATGATACCGGTTGCGGTAGGTCTTCCCGTTGGTCAGCTCCGCATGGCCCTCGGCCTCGATCGCGATGCGGTCACCCTCGGCGGTGACGCCCAGCACGGTGATCGTCGACGGCGCCTTGAACATGCCGGCGAACGCGCCGGCGATGCGGGCGAATTCCTCATTACCATAGGTGCCACGGCCCGGCGCCCACCAGGTGGCATCGTCGGTCATCAGCGACAGGTCGGGCGCGCCGGCGCCCAATGTCCCCACCAGCTTCAGCGCGGTCGCGCGGTTCTTGTCCGTATCCATCAGCCGATCCGGTACCGCGCCCGGTACCGCCTGTCCACTGGCGATCGCAGGGAGGCGGGAACTTTTAACAGCTGATGCTGGTTGTTTTTGCCGGAATACCAGATCGGCGGTTCCCCCGCCGATCTTCAACGCGAAGGAAGCATCATGAGTACGTCCATGGCCGGGAAACCAATCTCGACTCGATGGAAGATTGCGCTCACGGCCGGCATTGCCCTCGCGACCGCTTCGGTCGCGGGCGGTGCCAATGCCCAATACGAGGCCTACGTTACGTCCAGCGCACCCTTGCTGGCCGGCCCGTCGCCCGATTACCCGGCGGTTGCCGGCCTTGAGCCCGGTACGCCGGTCGAGGTCTATGGCTGCGTCAGCGGCTGGGAATGGTGCGACGTGTCTTTCCAGGGCGTGCGCGGCTGGTTCGACGGTCAGTTGCTGGCCTACCCGTATGAAGGCGAGCGCGTGCCGATCTTCGATTACGGCCCACGGATCGGCTTGCCTGTCATCACCTTCAATTTCGATGATTATTGGGGGCGCTATTACCACGACCGCCCGTTCTTCGGAGAGCGTGAGCGCTGGGCGCGCGTTCCGCCGCGGGAACTTCGCTCCCATGAGGGCCGCCCCGGTCCCGGCGCGGCGTTCCATCCCGAGGGCGAGCACGGTCCGGGTCCGCGCCCCGAGGGCGAACGCGGTCCCGGCCGCGACGCGCAGCACCCCGAGATGGTCCGGCCGGGTGCACCCGCACCGCAAGGCGAGCATCGCGGGCCGCCGCCGCAGGCACAGCAACCGGCGCACGCCCAGCGCCCAGGTCCCGCTCCCGCTCCGCAAGCCCAGCATCCGGCTCCGGCACCGCATCCGCAGGGCGAGAAGCCCGCGCCCAGGCCGGAAGGGCATCACGAGGAGCATCAATAGGCTGTTGCGGCCATCGCTCTGGCGGCCGGCATGCGGTCCTGCTAACAGGGGCGCATGCCGCCTGCCCAAGCTGAAGCCGGACGTATCCATCGCGCCCTCTCCTGGACCGACATCCAGGACGACGCTCGCGTGCTGGCACGCAAGCTCGCCGCGCAGGGCCGATGGCAGGGCATCGTCGCGGTCGCGCGCGGCGGCCTGGTGCCGGCGGCGCTCATCGCCCGTGCCCTTGGCATCCGTCTGGTCGAGACGATTTCCGTCGTGACCTACCAGGGTGAGCGCCTTGGCCACCCCGAGGTGCTGAAAGCCCCGCGCGATGCGGGCGACGGTGCCGGGTGGCTCATCGTCGACGATCTGGTCGACACTGGCGCCACCATGCGGATCGTGCGCACCATGCTGCCCAACGCCTATGTCGCGGTGCTGTACGCGAAGCCGGCCGGCCGTCCCCTCGCCGACGCGCTTGTCAGTGAATTCCCTCAGGACTGCTGGATCGACTTCCCCTGGGAGATGGCCGCGCCCGAGCCTTGATCTCCCACAAAGCGGCATCCCGGCGAAAGCCCAGGGCGCGCTGCTCCGTGGCTTGTCGCTGCAAGGCGAAAGCGGTAACACACCCGCACCTTTTTATCGTTCCCACCAGACGGACATGCAGACATGGCACGCAAGAAGATCGCCCTCGTTGGCGCCGGCCAGATCGGCGGCACCCTTGCTCTCCTCGCCGGCCTTAAGGAACTCGGCGACATCACGCTCATCGACGTGGTGGAAGGCGTACCGCAAGGCAAGGCGCTCGATATCGCCGAGGCTTCGCCGGTCGACGGCTTCAACGCGGCCTATGCCGGCTCAAACGATTATGCCGATCTCAAAGGCGCGGACGTTGTCATCGTCACCGCTGGCATCCCCCGCAAGCCGG
>CAZVYC010000009.1:0-45175 GCA_964631425.1 uncultured Rhodospirillales bacterium | reverse complement strand
CCGCAATGGGTCACCGCCTGCGGTCGGCGAGCGCTCGGACGCAAGGCACCTTCGCAACAAAAGCGGCTGTGGTCCGCTAGCCTTAAATATCAGATTTATTTCACTAGCCGTCGCTTGAGGCGGCACGACCAGATCGCAGTTCGAACAGGCCGTGGCGGCGTCAAGCGCCGGCGGGCCGCTCGCCGGCAGCGATCCGCGTGGCTATCTCCTCCAGGACTGGTCTGATGTCGGCAATCGTATCGATCACATAGTCCGCGCCGGCCGCTTTCAGCTGCCGGGCAGAGGCCTCGACGCGCTTCACCCGTTCCGGCTCGCTCAATGCGCGGTACGCCTCGAGGCTGAGACCGACGCCGTTGCCGGACGCGGCCAATCCGATCGTCCAGCATCCGGCCAGCCGGCCTTCCTCGATCCCTACCGTCGCGTCATCGACCTTGACGCAAGCCTGCGCCGGCCAGAGGTTCATTTCGATCAGCGCTTTCCAGGTCATGAACGGCGCGGGGCGCCCGGAGGGGGTCTCGCCGGCACAGACCACGATCTCGGGGGAATAGCCCTGGGCGGCGGCGCGCGGGAGAACGCCGGACATCGTCCGACGGGTGTAGCCGGTGCCGGACCCGATTCTGACGCCAAGATTGGCCAATTCCGCGACGATCTCGGCCGCTCCAGGGATTAGCTCGGCACAACGTATCGCCGCCGCCGCAATCAACGGCTCGAGCGAGTCGTGGATCCTATCGCCATCGCCCGTCGTCGGCGCTGCGCCCTTGGCTTCCGTCCATCTGGCGGCCACGGCGGGATCGCTCATGATGGCGCCGACATGGTCGCGCTTGGCCCTGCCCATGTCACGGCGTACCTCCGCCGCCGAGATCGCGACGCCATGGGCGGCAAAGGCGTCGATCATCGCTTCGACGGGGGCCATGCTGCCGAAATCCACCATAGTTCCGGCCCAATCGAAAATCACCGCCCTGATCGGATAGCTCATGCGGGGCCTCCGACGTTACATCCGAACAGGTCGGCGATGGTTCGCTCGGCGATGCCGAAACCGGTCGACGCACCTGTGCCGCTGGTCACGATCACGAGACGAATAGTCTCCGACGGAGCGTCGATGAAAAAGGTGCGTCCGTCGGCGACTGCATAGGTTCCCACCCATCGTTCGATCACCGGCGGCGGGGTCAATCCGGTCGCGCGCTCGAATTCATCAAGGATGCAGGCTTCCGCTTCAGCCGGGGCGAAGGGCGGCGGCAGGTCGTCATAATGATGGCTGTCGCCGACCACGAGCGAGCCGTCCGCGCTTTGCACTGCGATCAGATGAACCCCCTGGGCGAGATGCGCCGCTTGTTCGACGGCGAGGCGTAGCCGTAGTGTTTCGGCCTCAGGCAGCCCGGCATAGCCGGCGTAGCGCATCAAAGAAAGGTCGGACATCACCGGCGCCGGCAGGCGAAAGCCGGGCGAGGCAAGCCGCAGCATGGATAGCCGACATCTGCGCGGGCGATAGGCGGCGATCCGGTCAGGCATAAGGGTAGAGAAATCATCGCCTGGACAGACGATCGCCGTTGCCGCTTCAACCGGCCCACGCGAGGTTTCAAGGCGGGGCGGGACCACCGAATGCACCGCGGTCTCGGTCAGGAAGGTCACGCCATGGGCGGCTTTGAGCCAGGCGACAAGTTTCGGCAAGGCTGTGCGCGACTCGACGCGAAGCTCGTGCGGGCTGACGAGGGCGCCGACCGTATCGTGTGCCGCGATCTCGGGGTGACGCCGGCGGAATTGCTCCGCATCGAGCCACGCGCAGCCTTCACCCATCTCGGTGTTCAGGAACGCGTCGACAACCCCGACCCCTTCGGGGCGGCGCACCGTCAGGATCAAGCCCTCTTGCTCCACCGCGATTCCGGCCTCAGGCGCCACCTCGGCCCAAACGTCGCGTGTTCGCCTGGCCAGCGACCAGCTCTCGCCGCGTTCCTGGCCGGTCACGGTGATGAAGCCGAAATTGCGGATGGACGCGCCGTTCGCGCGCGGATCGCGGTCGATCACGACCACCCGCTTTCCAGCCTTGGCCGCGGCGAGGGCATGGGCGAGGCCGACGATTCCGGCCCCGACAATCGCTACGTCAAAGCCGGAGTGCTGCATCTCCCGTCCCGTCATTCGCTGAGCCCGGTCACGCGCGTCTTCAGCACGCGGTTTCGACCGCTGGTTGGACGACGCGTAGCCAGTGTTCGCACCAAAGTCAAAATCATCCTGGTGGCCGTCGCGGAAATTCTGCGCCGCTGGTGGGAGCGAGGGCATCGTGGGCGCGCAGGACTCCACGTGTGAGCGCATGTCCTGTAAAATGCAGCAAAACCATAACAATGCTATAGTACTAGCACAATACATGATCTAGAACGCGTTTTCTCGGGCCGGCAGGATCTTGCGATCAGGAGACGGAAGTGCGGGAGAGCGTCGACGTCAAAATTCTGAACGGGGGCAGCGCCATTGCGGCGACCTTCCCAGGAGGCAGGGTGCTGCGCTTTCATGCGATGTGGCTGCGCGACAACGCCTGGGACGGGACAACCCGCGCGCCCGGCAACGGGCAAAAGCTGATAACGGTTGGAGATATCCCTGCGGCCACGCATATCTGCGCTGCGACGTCCGAGGCCGGGCTTCTATACGTCACTTTCCAGCCGGAGAACCGCACGATCGCCTACGATGCTGACTGGCTGGCCGACCATGCGTATGACAAGGCCGAGTTCCGCCGCCCGGGCTGGACTGCTGCCGAGATCGAAACCTGGGATGCCAGTCTTGGCGCGAGAGCACCGTTGGCCGATTTTGGATCAGTCGCCCACAACCAAGCCACGCTCGGGGAATGGCTTCGCGGTGTGCGCCGCTACGGTTTTGGCAAGCTAACGGGTGGTCCTGTCGAAAGCGGCGCGGTCATGAGGATCGTGTCCCTTTTCGGCTATGTGCGGGAAACCAACTACGGCAGGCACTTCGATGTCCGGACCGAGGTGAACCCGACCAATCTCGCCTACACCGGCCTTGCTCTCCAGGCCCACACGGACAACCCCTACCGCGATCCGGCTCCCACCCTTCAGATTCTCTACTGCTTGGAAAACTCCGCCGAAGGCGGGGAGAACATGGTGGTCGACGGCTTCCGTGCCGCGGAGCGCCTTCGCGAGGAAAGCCCACGCGGGTTTGACCTGCTGACACGCTACTGCGCGAAGTTCGAATATGCCGGCAGCGCCGGCGTCTGCCTGCGCGCGCGCCGACCCATGATTGAGCTCGCGCCCGACGGACAACTGGTTGGCATACGGTTCAACAACCGCTCCGCCGCAGCGATCACCGACGTCCCCTATGACGATATGGCGGATTACTACGCGGCCTACCGGCGGCTGGGCGAAATCATTGACGACACGGCCATGGCAGTGGCCTTCAAGATTGCGCCCGGCGAATCCTTCATCGTCGACAACACCCGCGTTCTGCACGCCCGCAAGGGCTATTCCGGTGCCGGCTCGCGCTGGCTGCAGGGTTGCTACGCAGACAAGGACGGATTGCTGTCGACGCTTGCCGCGATCGAACTGAAAGAGCGAAAGGCCGCGTGATGACAACGCCAGATCACGAGGCCCTGTCACCCGAAGCGATCGTCGCCTTGCTGGGCGACGTCTTCGCGCGCCGCGGCGCCGAGGAATATCTCGGCGAGCCGGTGACGATCGCCGCGCATATGCTGCAGGCGGCCGATCTTGCCGCGCAGCAAGGCGAAGAGGAACTCGTCGTGGTCGCCGCACTGCTGCATGACATCGGTCACTTCACCAGCGCGTTCGGCTCGTTTTCGATGGATGACACGTACGACCGGCATCACGAGGCGGCGGGCGCACGGGTGCTGGAGCGCTTCTTTCCGCGCCTTGTCGTCGACTGCGTGGGCCAGCATGTCGCCGCCAAGCGCTATATCTGCGCGACTGATCCGAACTATGTCGCACAGCTGTCGGCGGCATCCGTCCATTCCCTCAAGCTTCAGGGCGGGGCGATGAACGCCGGGGAAGTTGCCGACTTCGAACGGAACCCGAACTTCCTGGACATCGTGCGCGTCCGCCGTTTCGACGACGCTGCCAAAGTCGTCGGGATGGCAACCCCGGGGTTCGATCACTACGCGAATATGTTGCAACGCATTGTGAACGCGCGCTGCGGTGGTCAAGGAGCTGAAGCGTGAGCGATGCAATTCGACGATATCTAGGGCGTGCGAGTCCCGTTGTGTTCACGGTGATCGCCGGCCTTGCGGGATTCTGCGCCTATTTCACGATGTATGCGTTTCGCAAGCCCTTTACCGCCGCGACCTTTGACGGAATCCCAGGCTGGCATTTTGTGCTCGACTACAAGATCGCCCTCGTCATGGCCCAGGTGGCAGGCTATGCGCTGTCGAAGCTTGTCGGGGTCAAGGTAATCTCCGAAATGGCACCGACGGGGCGAGCCGTCGCCATTCTCGGCTTGATCGGGGTTTCCTGGCTGGCCCTGGTCGCGTTCGCGCTGATCCCGGCACCCTGGAACGTCGCCTGCATGTTCTTCAACGGCTTGCCGCTCGGCCTGATCTGGGGCCTGGTGTTCGGCTATATGGAGGGACGGCGAGTGTCGGAGGTGTTGGGCGCCATGCTGTGCGCAAGCTTCATCCTGTCCTCGGGCGTTGTCAAATCGGTGGGAGCGTGGATGATGGAGTCGCTCCACGTCGCCCCGCTCTGGATGCCGGCAGCGGCCGGCGCGGCGTTCGCGCCGCTGCTCGGCCTGTCGGTCTGGGTGCTGAACCTGCTTCCCCCGCCCGATGCCCGCGACGAGGCCGAACGGGTTCGGCGCGCGCCGATGACCGGGGGTGAGCGCGCAAATTTCATCAAGGCGTATGCGTTCGGACTCGTGCTCCTGGTGCTGGCTTACATTCTGCTCACCGCCTTTCGCGACTTTCGCGACAATTTCGCTGCTGAAATCTGGGCCGGCCTCGGCCACGGTGGAGAGGCGGCGATCTTTAGCGCGAGCGAGGTTCCGGTTGCCGTCGTCGCGCTGGCAGCGATGGCCGCGGTGATCGTCGTGCGCGATAATCTGCGCGCCTTGATGGTGATCCACGGGGTGGTCGGGCTCGGGTTCCTGTTGCTGGGCTGCGCGACGCTCGCCTTCCAGGTCCACCTGATCTCCCCGCTGACCTTGATGATCCTCGCAGGCGCGGGCCTTTACGTCGCTTACACGGCGTTCAACGCCGTGCTGTTCGATCGGCTGGTCGCCTTCAGCGGGCGTATCGCGACGGCCGGGTTCCTGATCTATGTCGCCGACGCTTCAGGCTATGCCGGGAGCGTGGCCTTGCTGCTGTGGCGCAATTTCGGCGAGAGCAACCTGAACTGGGTGCAGTTCTTCACGCTCAGCGCCTATGGCACCAGCATCGTCGGGCTCGCATCGACAGCGCTCGCGGCCTTCTATTTCTGGAGACACGCGCCGGTGCATCGCGAATCCCTCGACGTTGAGACTGAGGCAGCTCTCGTCGGCCTTTAAGCCGATCACTGCGCCGCCAATCAATCCAAAGCCGACGTCCCGACGAAAGTCGGGACCCACTTATCGGCTTTCGCGATGGCTGGAAAATGGGGTCGGGTCTTCCGTCAGGACGTCGGCTCAGGATGATGGGCACACGCTTACCAGCGTAAGTTGGCGCCTATGGGGCGAAGCCCGGCAAGACGACGACTTGAGTAGATCAAGCTTGATCCAGGACATCACTTTTCAGGCGGCCTCCAGGCACGATGACATCGCTTTCGCGAGAGCCGATATGGCAGGCTCGGCGATCATCGAGAAATGGTCGCCGGGTATCATCCGGACCTCAAGGCCGCTCGGCACGGCTCGTTGGAATGCGGGCAGGCAGTCCCAGTGGAGCGGGTTTCTCTCGCTCGCCCGGAACAGGACAACCCTGCCGGGGTAAGGCTCCAGCCGGTAACGGGCGGTCGCACGCCGCAATCCCTGGCGTACCGCCAGCACGCGGGGCGGTAGACGCCGAAGCTGCGGATTGCCTTCGTCCGGCACCGCCGAAAGCCGGAGCATGGCCTTCAAATGGTCGAGCTTGCCTGTGAAATAGGCCCTCCGTTCGAGTCCGGACGCGTGCCGCAAGCCGTTCAGGGCCCGGAGCTGGGTGCGCGTCCAGCCGACGGCGAACCGGGCCAGCTCGCCCCAGGTCAGGCAGTGCACCCCGAGTTCGGTATCCACCAAGGCCACTAGCTCCACGGTCTCGCCGGCGCGTGTCAGCTGCTGGGCCATTTCAAAAGCAACGATGCCGCCGAACGAATATCCGCCCAGCGCATAGGGTCCTTCGGGCCGTACAGTCTTGATCGCCGCGATATTGGCGGCCGCCATCACTTCGACGCGGTTCTCGATCGGCTCGTCGGGTTCGAGCCCGGAGGCCTGGATGCCATAGATGGGAGCCGCGCAATTCAACAGCCGAGCCAATGACCAGAGTTCCAACACAGTGCCGGACAGGCTGTGTATCATGATCAAGGCGGTGCTGCCGTTTCCCGGCCGCAGCGTGACGACACGCGACATCGCAGGTTTGGCCTGGTCCAGGATCAGGTCCGCCAATGCCTCGATCGTCGGGGCATGCAGCATCGTCGCGAGCGGTAGATCGCGTCCGGTAGCGCGCAGGATATCCGCGATCAGCTGCGCGGCATCGAGCGAGCGGCCGCCGAGCGCAAAGAAATTGTCATCAAGCTCGACAGGGACGATCTGGAACAGCCACTGCCAATATTGCTGCAAATCGTCCAGCAAACTGGCGCGGTCCGACAACGGCCTCAGCGCCGGCTTCGGCTGCACCTTCAGTGCCGGGTGTTGCCGGATCGACTCGAGGCATTCCGGATTGCGGAGGGCGTCGCGGTTCCGGATCGGGACGCCATTGATGGAATCGCGGACCGCCGCCACCGATAGCTTGCCGTTATGCGTCACCGGTAATCCATTGACTGCAACGATAACGTCGGGAACATGCGCGGCCGACGCGCATCGTGTCAGCTCGCGCCGGATGGTCGCGGCGAATTTTCCGTCCAGCACCACTCCAGCGGCTAAGATCACCAGCAATATCATTCGGCTGTGGTTCTGTTCGGCGGCGAATCTCTGTTCGACCACCATCGCTTCGAGAATTCCGGGCATATTCCCGAGAACGCGATAGATCTCCGTAGGGCTGACGTTGATGCCGTTTACGTTAAGCACGCCGTCGGAGCGTCCGTGCAGCCGCGCCGAACCGTGAGGTGTGAATTCGATCAGGTCGCCATGCGTCCAGACGCCAGGATTTTGCGCGAAATACGCTTGGTGAAAGCGCGCC
Organism: uncultured Rhodospirillales bacterium; assembly: GCA_964631425.1. GTDB lineage: Bacteria > Pseudomonadota > Alphaproteobacteria > BOG-932 > Roseiterribacteraceae > BOG-932. The sequence continues at coordinate 37,884 of CAZVYC010000009.1, read as the reverse complement.
CCCTCGGTGTCACCCAGAAGACCTAGCGGACGCGACGGAAAGGGATTGGCGCAAACGAGCTCTCCCACTGCACCCATTTCGACATCCCGTCCGTCCGGGCCCAACGCACGGACGTCCATTCCGAGGCTCTTGCTCTGGCACTCGCCGGGAAAAACCGGCAAGTCGGGATTGCCGAGGACGAAGCACCCGATGATGTCGGTGCCGCCCGAAATGGATTGCACCGGGATAGGTCCGACGCAGTCTCGGACCCAAAAATATTGTCGCTCGTAGAGGACGGACCCAGTTGAGAGCACTGCCCGCAGGCTCCTGATATCCAAAGTCGCCCCTGGCGAAATCCGGGCGTCCTCACACATTCTGAGATAGGCAGGGCTCGTTCCGAAGACAGTCACGCGTTCGGCTGCGACGATCTCCCATAGGGTACGCGGCGTGACTATCGGCCCGTCGTAGAGCACGATCTCGGCGTCGGACGCGAGTGCGGACATTTGCCAGTTCCACATCATCCAGGCCGGCGACGTTTGAAAGAACAGCTTCTCGCCCGCGCGGAGATCGCAATGCAGTCGGTGTTCCTTGATGTGTTCGATCAGAGTTCCGCCGGCGCCATGTACGATCGCCTTGGCTCGTCCTGTGGTTCCTGACGAGAACATGATGAACAGCGGATGATTGAACGGAAATCGTGGCCATTCGAAGTGCGCGGGCTCGTCCCGTGAAACCGAGGCGATCAGATCGTCCATCACACTGACCGGTACCGGCGAGTTGCCCGGCAGGTCGCCACAGTCGATTGCCAGAAGACGTTCCACCGAAGGCAGGCGGGCCAATACTTCGCCGACCCTGGCCGCGAGCGGCGCGCCGATATCGAACTCTCGCGGCGCAAAATGCGCGATCAGAAGACGCGGAGCGACCGGCGCCAGTCGCGCGGCGATTGTTTCAGCGCCGAGATCCGGTGCGGTAACGCATATTGTCGCCCCAAGGGCGGTTACGGCAAGGGTCGCAATGATCCCGGCGGCGTCATTACGGAGGATTGCCGCGACATGATCGCCTGGTTGAAGACCAAGCCGGCGTAGCGCAATGGCCAACCGTACGACCTGGTACTGCAGCTCTCCACGGCTCAAATGCTCGGCGGGCCGCTCCGCATGGATTGCCGTAATGGCGGGCCCGGCCGCTTCGGCCGGATTGCGCAGCGCAAGCAGATTTTCCACATAGTTGAGCTGAAGGTTGGGAAAGAATATCGCAGATTCACAGTCGCCGCCGTGGCAGACCGGGTCGACGTCCCCAATGCAGATGACGCCCGACCACTCCAGAAATGCCTTCCAGAAGGTCCTGAAATTATCGACCGAAAAGCGGTGAAGCGCTTGATAGTCGCCGAATTCGGTTCCGGTAACCGCCTCGAGATATGCCGTGAACGCGCGCATCTGAGAGTCGCAGACGTTCGCAGGCCTCGGCGCCTGCATAGCTGGGCGAGTCTCTGACGCGAATTGATCCATCGGCCGATTCCGTGGCTCCCATCAACGTGATTTATCGTTGCTCCGTACCGAAGCTCCGCTATCGGGGTCGGACCGCAGCTCCAAAAAATGGCGCTCAAATCCCCGAACAATAGCTTCGCACAGGTCTCTGAGACTATTCTTCTAGTAAATAGCGTACCAGAGAAAAAATAAGTAAATTTTCGAGTTAATACTAAATATCCAAGACAGTTCCGGGTCCTATTAAAAATCTGAAACATTCAGCGTGGAACAGATTTTCCAATTTTTTGAACATTTTATACTTTGTTGTGGGGTCTGCGCTTGATTGCCCGTCTGGGGGAATAAACTCGCAGTCTTGGGGGCGGTAAAGGTCTGCCTCGAGAACTGGCGCCGCCGGGGCAGAAAGTCTATGAATTGGTTGCCCCAAAGATTGGATACAGGTGCTCGCGTGCCCAGGTTGACGGCCGTAGCCGCCGCTTTTGGGCGGCCGCATCAGGCAGAATTGCGTAGTATGTGGATTATCCTCGATTCATGACCCCAGTCCGTGCCCAACGTCCATTCAAAGGTGACGCTGCATGAACCGCCTGATATTCAGCATCAGCACCGCAATTTTGATTGCACCAATCACGCGCGCCGACGGGACCGGTGATGCGGCCGCAGGGCGGGCGGCATTGAATGGCGGCCATTACGCTGAGGCGGCGCGCCTCCTCACAAAGGCGCTCGCAGAAGATCTGTCGCCGATCGAGGAAGAGCGGGCTTATGTCAAGCGCGGCGAAGCCTATCTGGGCGAAAAACAATACAGCCGTGCCTTGGACGACCTCAATACCGCGCTGTCACGCGTTCCGGACGATCGGGAAGCTGCGGATGCACGCACGCGGGTTTTAGCAGGCGCTGCGCAACAGGCTAGCCGGGCCAGGGAGACGGTGCGCCTATCCGCTGCTTCGCCACTTTCCAGCGAGCCGCGGCTGGTTTCGATTCGTGACCGCGACGGAAATATCTACAAGGGAACCGCCATCGGCAAAAACCCTGAAGGGGAGGGCATCATGCGACGGGCCAACGGCGACGTCTTCGAAGGTACGTTCCACGATGGAGACTATGTAGCCGGACGCTACGCATATGCGGACGGGGACCAATATACCGGAAGGTTCCAAGATAATGACCCGAGCGACGGGACGTACACGTGGGCTGACGGTACCGTCTATACTGGCACATTCGTACGCGGGCAGCCGAACGGCTCTGGCACCTTCACTTATCCCGACGGCCGCCGATATACAGGTGAGGTTCGAAATGGCTTACCCGAAGGCCAGGGCACCATGGTGCATCCCGGAGGGCGGACGACGAGCGGTTGGTGGAGGGGTGGTCGCCCACTTCAATAGCAACGGGGTTATTTAGCCGCCGACCATCGTTAGACGCGGGAGCGCCGCTGTAGCCCGGCTCGATGCCGATCGCTATTTTCGGGAGAGACGACATGACAGACCAAAATGCGAAAACAGATCGCCATTTTATCGAGCAGCAGCGCAGGCGCCTGGAAGCGCTTCGCGCGCAACTCTTGGGACAGGAGGTACGGAGCCGAGAGGACGTGCAGGCCGACGAGGAAGAGTATGAACAGGCCCGGGAACTTGGAGACAAAGGCCAGCTCATAACGGAAAACGAGGTTCGGCTCGGGTTGCATGAAGTTGAAGAGCGGCAGCTTCGCGCCATCGATCGCGCGCTCCACAAGATCGATGAGGGCACTTATGGCTTCTCGGATTTGAGCGGCGAGCCGATACCGAAAGCCCGTCTGGAGGCTGCTCCCGAAGCTGTCCTGACGGTCCAGGAAGAGGAGCAGATGGAACGTCGGGCATTGTCAAGTTGACGATGCGCGAAAATACTGTCTGAAGGCTTCAGATCGATATTGTCATTTGTGCCGCCTCGGCTCGCAACCAATCGCGGAAAAGTGCGATCATGGGCAGTTCCGCGGCCTCCGGCAGTGCCAAGAGATAATAGGCGTACGCGGTTGGCGTGGCGAAGGACAGCGGTCGGATCAATGTCCCCTTTGCGATATGGTCAGAGACGAGGCTGGCGCGTGCGAGACCTACGCCGAGGCCCAGGACGGCGGCGTCTATCATCAGGTTCGCGTCGCTGAAGCGCTGCCCGTTACGGCAAATCGCATCCGGGCGGCCAATATCGTTGAGCCAGTTCCGCCAATCCGAAGCACTGGGGTCGCCCTCCGTCGCTGAATCGATCAAGATGGGCAGCGCAAGCAGCGCGTCGACCGTGCCGACCGGGCCACGCTCCGCAATCAGGTGGGGGCTGCACACGGGAAAGACGGAATCCGGCATCAACGGAGTCACGGCATAGCCCGGATACCGGCCGTGCCCGAAACGGATTGCGAGGTCGATATTATTGGCCCTGAGGTCGAGGAGCCGTGAGTCGGCGATCACCTGCACGTCGATGTCGGGGTGCTGCTCTCGAAACCGCGGCAATCTTGGCATCAGCCAGCGCGAAGCGACGGATGGCAGCATCGTGACTGTCAGTCGCCGCGTGGTGCCGGCAAATTCAAGCTCCCCGATCGTACGCGCAATCTCGTTGACCGCCTGGTCGACGCTCTGGGCGAGCACCTGGCCCTCGCTCGTCAGCTCCATGCGGCGGGTTAGCCGGCGGAACAAGGCGATCCCGAGTTCCACCTCGAGCGTCCTTACCCGGTGGCTGATGGCGCTTTGCGTGAGATGAAGCTCTTCGCCCGCTTTGGTGAAGCTCAGATGTCGAGCGGCGACGGCAAAAACGCGAAGCGTATCGAGAGAAGGCAGGCGCGCCATTTCCGGAGTAACCACTTTATACAAGAATATAATTCATGGGCACCCCCAGGATTCGTCGTTTGTCATTTACCGTCGTGCTGGGCCAGTACACCGTCCCATTCCTGTATGTCCTGAGGCCGATACGATGCCAGCATCGACTTGCCTGAACCGATTCGCTGAGCCCGGCGTTCTTGGCGTGGCACCGGTCGCAATACACAACCGCAAGCGCTCCGCATCATTGGGCGTGCGCTATAATACGACGATCGGTCAATCTGGCGCGGTGGCGTCGGAGCCCGTTCCGCACCCGGAGCTATCATACCCGAAATTCATCGTGGCGCTGAAGAGTGCTCTGCGCGATTTCAACCGCCCCGACCTGCTCGCGCGCAATCCGTTGCTGCACTCGCACCTTTTCAGGGAAGACGTGCAAGCAGGCCCAGCGGACTTGCAGGGGTTGATTTCTGGCACGGTCGATCGGTTGTTTGGGAGTTCGCGCGACGAGAAGCTGCGTCGCGTAATCGAGCTCACATATTTCCGTCCCGCGCCTAAACAGGAAGCAGCGGCAGACCGTCTCGGGCTGGCATTCGGCACCTATCGCAGACATCTCACGACCGCGCTCGCCCGTTTGGCGGAGTGGCTCTGGGATTATGAACCAACCGAACGCATTCGCGACAACGTCGTGCCCTTGGGGGTGAGGGGTGGTTTGGCCGATCCGGCGCCAGCTGTCGTTTCGCTCCGGCCCGGCACGCCTCGGCTTTCAATCGTCGTACTGCCTTTCGTCAACCTCGGTGGCGACAAGAGTCAGGAATATTGCGTGGACGGCATCACCGACAGTCTTACGACCGATCTTTCGCGGACCCTGGGGGCCTTCGTGATCGCCCGAAACACTGCCTTCACCTACAAGGACAAGCCGATCGACGCGCGGCAGATCGGGCATGACCTCGGCGTGCGTTACGTAATGGAAGGCAGCGTGTTGCTTGGCCAGGACCGCATTCGCGTCAATGCGCAGCTGATTGACGCGGAAACCGGGGCGCACCTCTGGGCGGAACGGTTCGATCGGGATCGCGGCGATCTGTTCGAGATGCAGGATTTGATCGTCACCCGTCTGGCGCGTGCGCTCGACGTCGAGCTCACTGCGGCGGAGGCCCGCCGCACGGAGCGATTGGCTACGTCGGATCTCAATTCGCTCGATCTCTTCTATCGCGGTTGGGCTGCTTTCAACCGCGGGCACAGCCCCGACAATCTGCTCGAAGCCGAGCGCCTATTGGGTGAGGCGCTCGCCCTCGACCCCGACAATGTCGAGGCGCTGGTCGGACTTGCGATGGTCAAATATTCGTTCGCGGCAACCTATGCGACCGACGAGCGAGCCCGGTATATGGCAGCTGCCGAAGCGGCGGCATCGCGGGCGCTCACGCTGGCGCCCAATCACGCGCGGGCGCACGCCGCGCTCGGCCATGTCTACATAACGACCAATCGGGCCGTCCTCGGCATAAAGGAAGCCGAACGCGCCATTGCGCTCGATCGCACCCTCGCGCCTTGCTATGCCGCCATCGGCTGGGCGAAGGTCATGCTCGGGCGCGCGGAGGAAACCGAAACGCATATCGCCAAAGCGCTCCTGCTCAGCCCGCAAGACACCTTGGCGTATTCCTGGTGTCATATGGCCGGCTTGGCCAAGCTCGGCCTTGGCCGCGTCCATCAGGCGATCGCTTGGCTTCGGCGCGGGATCGAGGCCAATCGGGGCTATCCACCCGCCTACTTTTTGCTCGCTGCCGCCTTGGCGCGCTACGGTCTCATCGCCGATGCGCGCGAAGCGACCGACGCAGGTCTTGCTCTTTCGCCGAATTTCACGATCAGCCGTTATCGGAATGGCGTACTCAGCGACAATCCGACCTATCGCGCGCAGCGCGAGCAGATCTGCGCGGACATGGGCAAGGCAGGCGTACCTGGGGGCTAGTATCCGATCGCAAAGGAGGGTGAGTCGCAGAACGATCCACGCGACGTCGCGTGGATCGGATGCTAAACGCGATCGCGACGTATCGACTTTCTATGGAAGTCGATACCAGACGCCCGACATCGCTCATCCCGCGATGTTATGAAGCGGCGGCATAGGAAATCTGGCACCGCATCTCTGCGCCTCCGTCCATGATATCGCTCACGACCAGTGCGTGAGCGATCCCTGATTCGGTCAGCATGAGAAAATTCCAGGACTTCGCCGAATCTCGGCGAAACCGACACCGGCATGGTGCGCGGGTTGTCCGGTCGCCAGACCGGGCTTCGCTCATCCGATGTCCAAAATCGTGAGCAGAAATCGGGCAGTTTTCGGCGTCGCAACTGAGCAGCACGGCCGTCGATCATGGCGTCGTTACGCAACCCAAGCCATGAAGAGGTTCACTGTGCTTGCACACACGATGCTTTACCCGACGCGCATCAAGCGATCGCCTGAGGCTTCGACCGACGGTCGCCGAGCGTCCCGAACAGTCAGGGCAATCAGCGCCTGGCTCTCGCGCATTGCGGAAAGCTGTACCCGGTGGACGTTCGTGATGGAGCCCTGGCACATCGAAACGCTCGACATGCCGGAGTTCCGCCGGCGCCCCTGTGCAGCGGAACGCTCGGCAGCCCTAGCTCAACTGAAGAGTGCCGCGCATCCCATTCAGCAAACCTATTGTGCCATGATCTTCAATGAAGAGGGCGCCGCGGAGCGCACGTTCACTTTCGAGGACGCGCCAACACTCCTCCATGATCCGCTTGATGCCGCGGCCAAGGCCCTTCTCGGCCATCTGCTGGCCGCCGATCAGCCGAGCGATCCACTATCCTATCAGATGGTCGAGGCGAGGCGGCACGGCGACATGCTCCTGGTCAAGGGACAGCTCCCGGCAGGTCGCGGGAAACGGGACCTTTTCGTTGTCGCTTTCGCTGCCTAGGCTCTTTAGCCGCCACGCTGTCGACATACGCGCGGCGGGCGACGCGCCGGCCAATCGAACATGCGCAACGCGGCAGGACCGCCGCTGCGCCAGACAATCACACTCAAGGATATCGAACATGAACACCCTTTTCCGGCCACGCCACATGACCGCATATAACCCCGCCGCTCTGACCGCGCCGGCTCCGGTCCAGGCGGAGGAAATTTCTCCAGCCGGCATCTCCCTGTTGCCGCCGCCGCGGACCAGCATCCTGCGGACCGTCGGCGATTGGATCTTTGATGCGGTGCTCCTTATGGGATATGCGCTGACTGTGATCATGTGCTTCCTGGCGTGATCTCCTTGACTTATTGTCGAGAGACCGGACGCCAGTGCAGGCCGCCCGATCTTCTTCACGCGTTGGTTCTGGTCTCCGCCTCAGGCAAGCAGTTCGGCGATGTTCTTCGAAGTCTGCATCGATCCCGCGCCCCAGCGGTCGACGGACACGCCCATGATCTGCTGGACAGTGAGGCCGACGCGGCTGATCGGGTCGCCGTTGCCGTCGATATGCACCCCGGTGCGAATGCGGCCACCCGCCTTGCCAACCAGCACAATGGGGATGCCGTCGATCGAATGCGTCTTGGCGAACTGTGTGTCCGAGTGCGCGAACAGCAGCATGTTGTCGAGCAGCGTGCCGTCTCCCTCCTTCACCGCGGCCAGCGCGCGCACGAAGGTCCCGAATGCGGCCATGCTCTGCTCGACGAACCAGGTCGCCTGCGGCTGATAGCCGAGCGAGGCGTCCACTTGCTCCTCATGCGTCAGCTGGTGGTGGGTGGTCGAGCTGCCGGCCTTGCGCAGCGACGAGGCGGAGTCGGAGAAGACCATATTGAACACGCGGGTCTGGTTGCAGGCCACCGCCATCGCCAGCAGGTCGGCCATCACCGCGTGATTGGCGGTCGCTTGACTGATTTCGGTGCCGACCGGCCCGTCCTTGGGGCCCTTGGACACGGCGCAGGCCTCGGCCGGCGGGGGCTTTTGCAGCTGCAGGTCAAGCTGCTGCTCGAGCTGGCGCAGCGAGGTGAAATACTGCTCCAGCCTCGCTTTATCCGCTGCGCCGAGGTCACCGAGGAAGCTGCCGCGATGCTCGGCCACGGCCGACAACACGCTTTTGCGCAGCATCACCTTGGGGTCGGGTTTGAAGTCGGCCGCATTCGGGTCCTGGAATTCGGGCCCGAAAATGCGCGTGTAAAGAGCGACTGGAGATACCTCAGCGGGGTTGCGGGCGCCGGCGCTGCGCGCGCTGTAGCTGTGGCGCGGATCGCCGGTGGCCGCGACCTCCAGCGACCGAAAGCGCGTACCGGCGGCGATGGTGTCGCCGACCAGGATGTCGATCGTGGGATTGGCGAACTCGTCGGGCTTGTCGGGCGCCGTGCCGGTGCGCACCGCGATATTGCCGCTCGAATGCGGAAAGTTGGACCGCCCGTCCAGGATTCCCTTGAACCCGGTCAGCACCACCATCTGGTCCTTGAACGGCGCGACCGGCTCAAGCTCCACCGGGATGTCGTAATCGGCGCCGAGCTTCTTGGGGACGAATCGGTCCGGTGTCATGCCGCAGCCCCAGAACCAAGTGCCGAACCTGAGCGGCAGTGGGCCGCCTGCGGCCAGCGCCGTGCCGTTGTTGTTGAGAAAGCAATCCAGCAGCGGCAGGCCGACGTTGATGGTGGCGCCTCCCAGCATGCCCTTCAGCGCCGTGCGGCGGGTCAGGATCGGCTTCATCGCAGCACCTCTTTCACGGTTTGCGGCCCGGGCGGCATCGACACGCGGGCGAACGCATCGGACAGTGCGATGCGGCGCAGCAGGGCCGGCACACGGTAGCCGTCTGCTGCGAAACCTGCCCTCAGCCATGCCAGATAGTCAGCCTCGTTCGGCTGGACCTCGCGGCCGGCGGCATAGCGATAGACATCGCTGACCAGGCAGGACACCGTCGCCGGATTATCGTGCATCGCCTGGCCCAGGCCGGCGGCGTCCTTGAAAGCGATGCCGTCCAGCTCACCCGAGGCATCGATCGGGGCGCCGTTCTCGGTCGCGCGGTACTGCCCGGCGCCGTCGAAATTCTCCAGCCCAAGCCCGATCGGATCCATGATCTTGTGGCAGCCGGCGCACACCGTATCGGTGCGATGGGCGGTCAGCCGTTCGCGCGCGGTCTTGTATTTCGGATTGCGGGTGTCCTGGACGATGGCGAAGTTGACATTGGCCGGCGGCATTGGCACCGACTCGCACAGCAGCAGTTCGCGAATCGCCTTGCCGCGCAAGGTTGCCGAACTCCGGCCTGGATGGGAGTGGAGCGCCAGGAAGCTGATCTCGGACAGGAGGCCAACGCGTTCATCGCCGTCGGGAAAGACGTGCGGCTCCCACCCGTCGCGTGTTTCCACCTTCACCCGATAGAGCATGCCGAGATTGCGGGTCAGGAAGGTCTTGCGGCTGGTGAACAGGTCGCGATAGTCGCCCTTGTTGGCGACCACGAAGTCGCTGATCGTACGCAGCGTCTGTTCCTTGGCGTCGTTCGCGACCTTGAGGCTGAATTTCGGATAGATCACCGCATCCTTGGCCAGCTCGTCGAACGTATCGAATTCGAGCATGTCGGCGAAGAAGGCCCTGATGCCCTTATCCAGCCGCGGCGAGGCCAATAGTCGGTCGACCTGGACGGCCAACTTGCGCCGGTCGTGAAGGTCCCCGTTCCGCGCCGCCGCCAGCAGCTCGGGGTCAGGCCCCGTGTCCCAGAAGAGGAAACTGAGCCGCGACGCCATTGACCACGAATCGAGCCGCCATGCCCCTGGATGATCCGGGTCCGGCTCGGCCGTCTCCTTGCGGAACAGGAATTCGGGTGCCGCGATCAGGCCGGCCAAGCCATATTCCAGGCCGGCGTAGAAATTGCCGAGCGTGCGCGCCGCCGCATCGGCGACGGCGACCTCGCCACTGAGCTCCTTGTCGGTCAGCGGCCGTCGGAACAGCCGCAAGCCGACCTGCTTCAGGAAGCTCGCGGCACAGGCATCGTCGGGCGCCTGCGTGTCGGCAGGCTTGCACCCGACCAGCCGGTCGCGGTGCCTTTCGTCCACGACCTGCCGGGCGATGGCGTGCGCCATCGAATCATACTGCTCGAATCCTGCCGGGGTCACCGTCACCTTGCCGGTTCCGACGGCGAGCAGCCCATCGGCACGCAGGCCGGGCTCGAAGCGTCCCGCCACCTTGATATCGTCGCCGAAGATATCGGCGACGGCCCGGCGGTATTGCGCCTCGGTCAAGCGGCGGATCTCGGGCGGCCCACCGCCGGTGGCAGGTTCGCGCCGCCCGCAACCGGTGAGGCCGATCAGGCAAATAACCGTCAGTGCTGCGGCGAATCTCACCGTGCTTCGACCTCCGCCGTCTTGGTCTTCGCGTCCTTCGGATGAACCACGAAGGCCGGGATGGCCTCCAGCCGGAAGGCGGTGGAGATCGCGCTGCACTTGCCGGTCTTGGGGTCGGGGTAGCCGTCGGCGAACTGGTTCAGTGCCGCGTAGACAGCAGGGCAGCTATAGGCCAGCAGCACCGAAGTCACGACCTGCGGCTGGCGGATGAAACCGTCGTATAGAGTTTCGACGTCGTAATAGCCGCCGATGATGCCCTTGGCGCTGCCGTCCGGCTGCAACTCCAGCCTGAGCCGCGCGCCGCGAATATAGAAGTCGGTGTCGACATACCCGGCTGAGCGGTATTTCAGCCTGACATCGACCGGGTCGGTGGTGACGACCCCGTCGATCACTCGTCCATTCGCTACTGCGCGATAGCGGGGATCGTCGTGGACTTGCAGGCTGGCGTCGGGCAGGACATTGCCGGCCGCGTCGACCGAGGCCTGATCGGTGCTGGAATAGAACCCGACCTGAACATGCCCATCATTGCGCGGGTCGGTCATGCCGGTGATCTCGAGCAGGATTGTGTATTCCCCGGCACGGATATTGTCGTGGGCATATTTCTCGATATCCGCGCCGTGCCGCCAGCCGCGGATGCACCCCATCGCCCGCCACAGCTGGTTGTCGACCTCAGTCTTGCCGTCGGTGCTGGTGAAGCGCTGATGCTTGCAAACGTTGGCGGTCGACGCACCTTGCAAATCCATGCCGTCGGCGACGTGGCCCTGGATAGTGCGCAGCGGCGGCGATTCGAAATCCTCCGGGTCGGCGCAACGATTGTGGGTGCGCTTGCCGGGTCCGAGATTGCCGCCCGGTGCATAAAGCAGCTTCCACAGCTCCTTCTCGGCTTCCGGTTTGCTGAGCCGTTCCCGCTCGGCCGCAGGCAGGCTTTGCAGGTAGATGTCCTTGGCGCTCATGTTGAGCCCGTCGGGGCAATCCGCCGGCCCGCCGTCATAGCTGGCGAAGGCGAAGTTGGTGACGATGAACCCACGTGTGCCGGCGTCGTCGGCGCGTGCGGTTATGCACAGCAAGGTGCCAGCCGTCACACATGCGCCCAGCGCCGCGAGTCGCAATCTCCCCTGGGTCATCGGCTTGCCTCCCCTTGATCTCATTGCCCTGGAGCCGCGGCGCACACGACGCCAGTGGGCGAAGGACGATGTTCCGCCCGGGAAAGATCTTGGTCAATTATGACCTGTCCGGGGGACGTTTTTCGTCCTTGTCGCGGACGTCGAGCGTCCTTTCCTCAGCTTCGCGCGGGCAGCTTGCTCATCGCCAGCCTCTCGCCGCGCCCTGGGTCGTCGACGACCTTGCTGTCGATATTGAAGACCATGGTCGACCGGCTATCGGCGGCGTAGGGAGGCCACGCAGGCAGGCCCTCGGCCGCCGGTCGGCCGGTCCGGGCAAATGCCGTCCACGCGCCGCTCATCTCCCGCCCGAGTTTCTCCCGTCCTGGACCCGACGCGCTGGCGGGCGAGTTGCCCGGCCGATCGAACACGAAATCGACTTCCAGCCCATGCGGCGACTTCAGCTTGCCGTCGAAGACGGGAGTCTCCCAGGCGAACAGGTACATAAAGGCCGGCGCGGCGCCCTGGGCGGATTTCCGCTCCGCCTGCGTGATGGCGTTCATCCGCATCATTCGATCACTGGTGATGAGGAAGAACAGGTCGCTGGGCGACGCCCGGGGATTGTCCGTCTGGTAGGCGGCAATCAGGCCGTCCAGGTCGGCGTCGGCCACGCCCACGAACTGCTTCACGCTTTGGCGCATTGCGGCTTCGTCGAGCGCGAAATGTTTCGGGTTGAAGCCGAGCAGAAACGTGGTTTCCGTGCGGTTTGTGCCGATCAGCATCGGCACGTCGGCCGAGCAGTCCGGCGCCGTGGGGTCGAACGGATGGCCTGGCAGCGAACGGCCATCGACGACCGGTCCCAAGCCGAGCGGCGCCCCGGCCGCCTTGGTGGCCTCCACAAGTTTGTCGGCCGGGATTTTCTCGAGCTGGTCGAGCTGGTCCGGCCCGATCCCGAGCTTGCCGAGGATCGCAGTGGCGGTCCGGGTCGCCTCTTCACGCGTATGCGCCCGCAGCATCGAGCCGCTTTGGACGATGGCCCTATGGAACAGACCCTTGGCGGACGGCATTGCCATCAGCGCGCTGACCTTCGCGCCGCCGCCTGACTCGCCGAAAATGGTGACGCTGCCCGGGTCGCCGCCAAAGCCGGCAATATTGTCGTGCACCCAATGGAGCGCCGCGATCAGATCGAGCGTCCCGGCATTGCCGGAATCCGCAAATCGTTCCCCGCCAAGGTCGCCGAGATAGAGATAGCCGAGCGCGTTCAGACGATGGTTGACCGTGACCACGACCACGTCATGGTTGCGCGCGAGATTTTCGCCGTTGTACGTGCTGCCGGTGCCGGCGGTGAAGCCGCCGCCGTGGAACCAGACCATGACCGGCCGCCTGCCTTTGGATGCGGGTGCGAAGACGTTGAGCACGAGGCAGTCTTCCCCCATCGGCTCGGGCGCCAAGGTGCTCCTGACCCCGAACATAGCCTGCAGGATGTCCGGCGCGAACGTCATGGCGAGCTGGGGGCATTGCGGACCAACCTCGCGCGCTTCCCGGATTCCACTCCACGGTACCGGCTTGGCCGGCGGCATGAAGCGCCCGGCGCCCGCAGTCGAGGCGCCATAAGGAATGCCCTTGAAGATCTGGACATCGCCTGCGAGCACCCCACGCACCTTGCCCGCTGCGGTCTCGACCACCGGGCCGTCCGCCGCCAGCGCCTGCCCGAATGCCCCGGTCGCCGCGATGCCGCCGCCCAGCACGGTCCGAGCCACGAACGCGCGCCGGTTCATGACGGCGAACCGCCTCGTTGAGTCCAAGTGCACCCAGATCATGTGCCCCTCCGCCTAATATCTCAACGCGATGTCGACGCCCCACATGGCGGGCGGCGTGAAGGTGCCGACCGCCGCGTCGCCGACGCTGAAGGCGAAGTTCAGCTTGCGGTTGTCCCCTACATTCATTCCGAAAAACGATATGTCGGCGGTAACCCCGCTCTGCCCGATCGGCAGCTCCGCGATCCCCGCGCGCAGGTTGAATATCCAGGAGCCCTTGGTCGTGATCGCTGCCTGCTGCGCGCGCGTTGACGGCGGATAGGCGAGCCAGTTCTGGTCGGATTCGTAGATCCCGTCGATCCGGAACCGCCCGTGCCCGCCCAAGGGCAGATCTTTGGTGTTGTACTCCGCCGAAAGCGAGACGTTCCATTTCGGGACCGCCACGACATTCGCATCGGAAATCTGCTGATTATTGGCGCTCTGGCAGGCGGCCGGCGTACGCGTGCATTGTTCGTGCGTCCAGCCTGCATTGGCGTCCAGCTGAAGCCCGTCTGTCGGGACATAGGTCAGCTCTTCCTCGAAACCATAGATCTCGTCCGATCCGATGTTCGAGATCTGGATCGTGGGGTTCGCAGCCAGCAGCTGGCGCTGGCGATAGTCGCCCCAGAAGAAGGCGCTGTTGGTGCGAAGTTGCTTTCCGAGCAGGTCGGCTTTCAGGCCGACTTCCGGTTCGGTCAGCTTTTCCGGGCCGAACGGCGCCGAGCCGAACAGCCCGCCCGGCACGAATCCAGTCGCGATCTTGGCATAGGCCATGATGCCGTCGGTCGGCCGCCAAGTCAGGTCGGCCATCCAGTCGAACCGATAGAGCGTATTGTTGTAGGTGACCGGCGGAAAGACGGTGGTCGAGATGTCGTCGCGGATGTCGTTGCTCCAGCGCAGCCCACCCTGGAGGTCGAGTTGGTCGGTGATATGGACGGTCACCTGGCCGTAAAGGGCGAAATCGGTATTGTCGTTGCGTCCGACCGTCCCGTTCGCGCCCGGATAGGCGGGCAGCGTCGGGATGCCGTTCACGATATGGAAAACGCCGAAGCCAGGTGGGTAGAACGGACCGAAATTGTTGCCCGCGCCGTTGACGCCCTCATGGAAGTAGTAGATGCCGCCGATCGCATCCGCCAGCGACGATTTGGCGGTGACGGTGAACTCGTTGCTTTCCGTCCGGCTTGCTGTGTCGATGACGGAGGTGAAGAGCGTGATCGGCGAGTTGACCGGGTTGCCGTGGCAGAACGCCGGGATGGCGCAGACAAGTTGGCCGCCGCCGCCCAATTCGGTAGAGGTCCGATCATGCGCCCAACGGATCGCCGAAATGTCCTTGAAGGTTAGCCACTCGGTGAAATCATACTCGATGGTGACGCTTTCGCCCCAGACCTGGTTATTGTCGGGAAAATCGGTCGGCCCGGCGATCGCGCCGAGCGCGTGGGGGCCGTAAGGCGCGACGGTGCCTGGTGGCTGCACCGCATAGATCGTCGTGCCCAGGGTCTCGGGAAAGAGCATCTGGATCGCCGGCTGCATCGAATGATCGTCGGTGTGGTCCCCTTTCCAGACGACGCTCAGCCCCTCGATCGGCGCATCCCATTTGATCGAGGCGTGATAGGCGTTGACGTCGGCATAGGCGAACTTGCTGGGCGTGATCATCGTGCCGAAATGGCCGCCGGTCCCCGGCGCCAGATTCCAGATCTGGCCGCCCGAAAGATTGTCTTCCCAGCCATCGCTTCCCTCGCGGAGGAACGAGAATTCGCCGCTGAGCCCGTTCCACTCGGGAAGGTCAATGCGGGTCTTGGACTTGAACTCCCCATAATTGCCGGCCGTGAAATTCTGCGTGACGCGGAACTCGCCCTTGGGCCCGACGGTGATGAAATTGATCGCACCGCCGGTCGCGGACTCGCCGTAAAGCGTTCCCTGGGGGCCGCGCAGAACCTCGACGCGCTCGATATCCGCGATATCGGCGAGCGCGCCGGTCGCGCGCGGGATATAGACATTGTCAATATAGAAGGCGGTCTTGTTGTCCTGGCCGTTGGTGCTGGAGGATCCGCCGATGCCACGAATGAAATATTCCGCAGTCGACGCGCCCTCTCCGGCGACGTAGACCTGTACGTTGGGGATGAGGCCATTAATGTTGCTGGGATTCTCGATGTGGAAATCCTCCAGCTTCTGGCCGCTGAGCGCGGTCACCGCGACCGGCACTACCTGCAGATTCTGCCGCTTCTTCTGCGCTGTGACGATGATTTCCTCGACCTGGTCGCTGCGCTGGCCGGCGGCCGGTTGATCCTGGGCCAAAGCCGGGTTGGCGGACCAGATGCCTGCGACGCCTGCGAGAACGCTGAGCGCCCCAAAGCGCAAGCAACAGCCACCCCGCGATTTCAGGCCGAAATGCTGGTGCGCCATGTCACCTCCCCGCTACCTTATCGCCGCCGTATCCTGGCCGACGGTGCTCCCCTGTTCCCACAGTCGGAGTTGACTCCGCTGATTTTATGAATTGAAGGCTTCTCCCGTTGCAGAGCGACGGCAAGCGGAAGTTCCAGGAGGGACAAAATTCGTCCCCCCTGGCGACATTTTCTGTCCGTCGTATCCTGCGGCCTTGGCGTTTGGCTCAACCGAGCGGTTGATCCCCACTGCCTAACGGTATCAAATGTCGGTTGTGGCCTGGCGAAATCATAAGCGGGAAGAGATGGCCCAACGACAGACCCACCATCAGGTGGGAGCGTTGCTCGGCGTGCTGAAACAGGTGTTTCGTGCACGCGGATTGCGCTATCGGGAAATCGCCGAGCGGCTGGGTGTCACCGAAAGGACGGTGAAGCGCTGGTTCGCCGACAAGGGGCTGACAATGGACGTCGTCGAAGACCTTTGCGGCGTCGTCGGCATGAGCTTCATCGAGCTTTGCGAGGTGGCCAAGGATGAGCTCGATATTCGTCCGCAGCGACTGAGTCGCGAGCAGGAGCAACTGCTCTTCTCCGACCTGCAGTTGGCGCTGGTTTTCATGTTGCTGACACGCGGCTGGTCGCCGCAGGAGGTCCAGCGCGAATGCGTCCTGCCGGAAGCGCTGCTGGTGAGGCATCTGGTGCGGCTCGAAAAGATCAAGCTGGTCGAGCTTCTGCCGGGTAACAAGGTCAGGCTGCTGTTCGGCCGGAATATCAGATGGCGCGAAAATGGCGAGGCTGGGCGGGCCTTCGGCCGTGGCCTCAAGAACCTGTTCTCGTCCATGGATTACAGCGATCCCGGCTCCGTCTGGTCGGCGCAGGTGGTCAACCTGTCGTCCCACTCGCTGGCGGAGCTCAGAACGAAGTTCCACAGGCTGATCGTCGAGGTGCTGCAGGCGTCGGACGCCGACCGGCGGACAATGGCCGAAGGCAAGACGTGGCACGCCATCCTGCTGGCCGCCCATCCGTTCGACCCGCTGAAACTCGGAGGATAAGCGTTGTTGCCGAATCCCGCGGCGTAGCGATTGATCTCGCCTTGTGCGCAATTACGGTCAACAACGTCAGCCCGGCCCCACGGCCACCGACATGGCGGCGGGTCACGCCGAGATGGTTTGCCATTATCCCCCTTAGGCGTCTGGGCAAGCCGGAAGACATTGCCGACCTGGTTGCTTACCTTGCCAGCGCTGGAGTTCGTTTTATCACCGGCTCCAGCGCGCGCACCTGCCGGAAAACTCGCCCTTCGCCGTCTCGAACAGTATCACGTCACCGGACCGAACCTCGTTCGCGCTCCGTAGCCTATGATGCGGCCCCGCAGATCACGGTTGGTGTCGCCCGTTCGCGTCGTGGTCTCGGCCCAGATCCTTCGTCATCTCGGCGGATCTGAGGCGGTCGCTCAGCATCCAGGATAACTCGGGATACATCGCGAGAGCGTACACGGCAAAGGCGTCGATCGTATATTTCACCACAGTGGATAAACAATGGCAGCCGAACGCCGCCATCCGGTCGGCCCAGCCGTCGGTTGCGGAAGCCGACTCTGGTACGTGTGCAATATGGCCGACCTCTCGCCTGGTCCGCGCACCTCCCGGCTGCTGTCGTCGACCCGCATTCACGAAGACATATTCGACCGCAGCATCGACGTGCAGGTGCTGCGCCTGCGCCGTAAGCTGGAAACAGACCCCAGCGCACCGCGCATCATCCAGACCGAGCGGGGCATCGGATACGTGTTTTCCTTGCCGGTCGAGCGGCTTTAGCGCGGCCGGGGTTGCCCACATGTTACAATCGTAACCGAATAATTCGGGCGGTCAGGCGCCGGCGCTTCCAAGGAGGCGATCGGTAACGGTGCCCATATCGGCAGGTCCCAGAAGACCCTCCGCCAGTTCAGAGCTGAAGCAAAGGGGGCCCGCGCAGCTGCGATCCTGGCTATCTGAAATTCGGGTTTGCAGCATCCCTGCGTCCCGACCAAGTCAAGGTCGGTACCCCGAAAACGCATCGGACATCATTCTCGACATAAGGCTTTGCCGCCATTCAACGCGAGATATGAGTCGAGGAACTACGAAGGAGCGACAGCAGAACAGAGTTGAATTGCTCGACCGCTTCCTCGCAAACTGAACATTGTGCCCTGTGGCCGGATCAGACTGAAAATTGCGGGCGACCTTGTCCCGAACTTGGCATGTAATTCATGGCCCAGATCGCCGCTTGTGTTCGGTTTTGGACGTTGATCTTGCGCAATACCTTCTTCAAGTGGACCTTTACCGTCGCTTCTGCCATATCGAGATTGCGAGCAATGACCTTGTTCGGTTGACCGGCTTCCAGGCAGCGCAGTATCTGGGTCTCTCTCGCGGACAGTGGGACCCGCAGCTCCGGCGCGTTTGGCTTGGCGTAAATCTGTGGAATGTCCGAGCCTCCTCCTGAAAGGGAAGCGGGAGCGGTGAAGATATTCTCGCCGAGCAGAACGAGTTCAAGCGACGTCCGCAGCGCGGCCGGCGAGATATCCTTAGGCAGGAAGCCGCGGGCACCCCCATTCACCGCCAAGTCCAGACTTGAGCGACTCAAGTTGTCAGTCAGAATGACGATCCCGATCGTGGGAAATTCAATGGCTAAGTTCTGTAGTTCCAGAAAACTCTCCTCTGCTTCGCTCAGGGTGTCGCAAACTATCAAGTCAACCTTATCATCAGCCGATCGCAGAAACGTGACGGCCTCAGTCAGTGAGGACAGTTCGGCGACGACGTTAAAGGTCTGATTCTCGAGTATGTGCTTAAGACCTTCGCGGAATAGCTTGTTTCTACTCGATAACAGCAAATTTCGCTTCGTCATTTTGCTCCTCCGAAATGGGTGATTGTTCCTCGATAAGATGGGTTGATACGCAGCTTGCCTGTGGATCTCCTCCTCCCTAATGCTTACTTCATTACAAATTTAGATAAAAGTCCATACAATAAATAGGATTACCTACTCCGGACGGCAACACTGGTGTCCAATAGACAGTGGACTGTTTGCTGCCACCGGTCGTAATGGCGCTTGGCAAAAGCCAGCCGCAATTTGGAGAATATCACATAAACTAAATGTAACCTCCGCTGGCGGCGAGTCCGGAGTATTCAAAGCAGTCGGCTTTGCGTGCCACTCCCTAAGCTGGCACAAGTGTCGCGCCGTCACTGGATAACACGGTGGTCGATCGAAGTGATCCCGCACGCAGAGTCGGTGTAGGAGCGACGGGCTATCTAGCATTAATCCGTTTTTCAATTATTTGATCTACAAAGTACTCCCAATGAGATTTTGCGCTGAGAAGCGCCAGCAGACATCCTGCTGGCGCTCGACTACGGAAAGGCCTGGCTTTTGTTTAGTGATGCAAGACATGGCGAATGATCGCAAGAGCCGATTGTCGGAAGCTGAGCGGCGTTTGGCAATAGCAGGGGGACGGTAAGGGAAACTTATGACGATCTTTGATTTTGAGAAGAGTGAGACACCAGACGAGCTTTCCTGCGATATTGCGATTATCGGCGCCGGGGCGGTTGGTATTGCCATGGCCGCCGCGTTGTCGCGCAAAGGTCATGATGTCGTCCTGCTCGAAGCCGGTGGCGTCAGTCTCGAAACGCAATCCCAGGGCATATTGAGCGGAGCGCGATCGACGGGCTTCAGACTGGATGGATTGCATGCCGGGCGGTTCCGCCTGCTGGGGGGCACGACGAATTTCTGGGGCGGCCAACTCGTTCCGTTCGATCCCATCGTGTTCGAGCCGCGGCCCTGGATCAACTGCGAGAGCTGGCCTTTCGACCGGAAGACCCTGGCTCCATATTACGCCCGTGCCATGAGCCTTCTCGGAATGGATGGTAGCGAGGCGACCGACGAGGCGGTCTGGACGCGCGCTGACACTGATCTGCCCGATATTGGCGATGATCTCGAGTTTTTCTTGACGCGCTGGGTGAAAACGCCCAATTTTTCAAAGTTATTCAAAGCTGATCTTTTTGGCCCCAAGCTCAGGGTTTTCGTCCACGCTAATGTCACGGGCTTGGAAGGCGACGAAACCGGAGAGGTCTCCCGCATCCGCATCCGCACATTTGGCGGCCGTAATGCCATGATAACCGCGAAACGCATAGTCCTTGCTTGCGGCACTATCGAAATCGCGCGGCTGCTGATGCTTCCTTACGTGGACGGCCGGCCGACCCCTTGGAACGACAACGCCTGGCTCGGGCGCGGCTATATCGATCACCTGGATGTGACCACTGGCCAAGTCACCGCAACAAGCGGTAAATCGTTCCACGATCTGTTCGAGAATATCTTTTTCGACGGCTATAAATATAACCCAAAAATAAAGTTGTCGCAAAAAGCGCAACGTGAGAATCACTTGCTCGGCATTGCTGGTTCTTTCATATTCAGAACGTCTTATGAGGATACTGCCCGGGACATAAAAATGTTTCTTCGGTCAGTTCTCGACGGCAGGCTGCCTCCCAAATGGTGGAAACTGCCTGGACACGCGGTGGCTCTATCAAGAATCGCGGTCCCGCTTGCTTACAGATATTTTCGATCGAATCGAACCTTTCACCCATCGGATGCTGCAGTTCTTTTCCGGGTGACCTCGGAGCAGCGTCCATTGCGGGACAGTCGGATTACGCTGCGCGAGGAACGCGATTCATTGGATATGCCGCTGGTCGACGTTAACTGGAAAATCGACGGCAGCGAGCTTGAAACAATTGCCTTTTTCGCGGAACGGGTTCGCGATGCGCTGCGGAACGCCGATGTAGCAGACCTTGCCCTCGAACCCGGGCTAGTCGCCCGTGATCCGGCCTTTCTCGCCAACGCGGCTGATACTTACCACCAGATGGGAGGTGCCAGGATGGGGAAAACCCCCGCAGATGGGGTGGTAGATGAGGACTTGTGCGTTTATGGGAGCGCTAACCTCTATGTCGCGGGCGCAGCTGTAATCCCCAGCAGCGGATTTGCCAACTGTACCCTCACAGCGATCTCTCTTGGGCTCCGCCTTTGCGATCACATTACAAGCCCCCTGAATCGAGCCCTTCACCATAATCTTAACAGCGTGGATTCCCACGTACGCATTGATGTCGAAGATCAGGCGATCGGCTAGTCCACACTTCGAGCTTCGCTTCCGGGAAGTCTGTCTGGCCTTCACTCAATAAGGGGCTCAACTGGCCTTTGAGGCTCTCGTCGAAAAAGGCGAGCGTGAACCGCTCGATAATCGAAGCCGCACGCGCCGGGTCTATCGGTCCCGCCCCGACCAGCCTAGGAATCGCTGCGAAAAATGGCCGGTCTGAGAAATTGACGTGCCGCGTGCCGGCAATTTGCAGACGATAACCGCCATGCTGTGCAAGCTGTGCGCGACAGCGTTCATCGTCTTCTAAATTCAATTGAGCGGTGAAGCGTGTTGCTGCATCCGGGGAGTTCAGGTCGGAAGGCGGCGGAAGGGGGGTATCGTCGCTCACGAAAAGTCGCGGGGTGGAAAACCCTGACTTGGCGGCGTCTCCGAACATCCAGCCATCCAGGTTGACCACCGCGCTGATCCCCGGGTCGAGCCAAGCCGTTTGGAACGCGACCGCCCCGCCAAAGGAGTAGCCGAGCACACCGATCGCGTGACGATCGAGGCGACCGTAAAACACCGCGGTGCCCTTGTTTTCGTTCATCCACCGCAGCCGTCCCAGAACGAATATCGCGTCTTTCGCCTGCGAGCGAACCCGCAGCTCGGCCCGCTCGAGCGTATGGAGGAAGCCTTTCTCGGACGAGAATTGCATCGGCGCTGTCAGGTCCGTTGGCGATGGAAGGGCGCTGACGTCGGGGCGGATGACTTCACCGTCGGGATAATCCATCGCGGCGACGACATAGCCATGGCTAGCGAGCGAAGATAGCAGGAACGTGTTCTCGAACCGCTGCCCGGACCAGCTTGGAATATAGAGCAGCAGGGGATAGGTGGCCGCGCCTTCGATGAACGGGACGTTCTCCGCCACATAGGGTCGCGACGGGTTCAGATTCGAAAGGCGACGGCGCACCTCTTTGATACCCTCCCGGATCGAACCGGCACCGGAATGCGTGCCGGCAGGGTACCAAACCTCCACGGCAATTCGGCGCGCCAATGGTTTACCACCAGCATCGAGGTCCATTTGCGTGACGTTCAGATGCGAGACGCCCACCTCTAAGGGACCGTCGGGCGGTGGGAGCGTGAAATGCGGCAGGATGATCGATACAATCACGCCGCCGGCCGCAACGGCCAGCGCCAGGCAGACGGTCAACAATCGCAGAGTTCCCGGCACGTCACCAGGCGCCACGAGTGCGAGCACAATCAGGGCTGCCGCGTAGATCGGAAGCATCTGCCACCGACCCGAGGCGGATAGCGATGTCAGCCATTTGGAAATTCGCGCGAGCTTTCCCCACCGGCCCTTTCCTACTTTGAGGATACCTGACACCAGCGAGCGGCGCATTGCGGTTCATAAGACGGTTACTGAATGTGAGCGCGAATATAGTCGGCCATAGCGGCCACGCCCTCTCCTTGGAAAATGGAAAGATGATCCCCGACCACCGTCCGGACCTCCACCTTCCCAAGAGCGAAGTCCCGCCATCCGCCGGAAGGATCAAGGAAGCGGCTTGTCGGTTCTTCGGTGGCGCGCAGGATAAGCATCGGCCCGTCATAAGGCAGCGGCCGATAGTCAGCCGTGATCCGCCTCAAGTACGGCGGATAGGCCTTGTCGAGCGCCTCCAAGGGCATTTTGCTTGTGAATTTATGCTGGTAAAGCCAGCGGGAAACCCGAAGACGGAAATTCTGAATCACGCCCAGGCCATACAGATAGTCTCGGAGAGGTAACCGGCCGGTAACGAGCTTCGTGAGAAAGATGCGATGCCTTCCGATCCTGTAGGCAAGCTCGGCGAGCACAGCTCGGTGCTTCGGCATTCCGGCGGTATAGCCGGGTGCCCACGAGCCGATCAGCACCAGCAGGGAAACCTCTCGACCTTGATTTCTAAGGCGTCGCGCGGCCTCGAATGCGATCGGGGCGGACCCGCAGAAGCCGAGGATGACCAACGGACCCGTGGGACGCTCCCGATTGAAAGCATCTGCGAACGACTTGACGATTTCATCGAATGGTGGGGCCGGCAGATGCTCCCGATGGTCGAATCCTGGCAACTGAAAGGTGATAAATGGATGCTCGGGCGCGAGCCGCCCGCTCAGGGCATTGAATAGGATATTGTAATTGATCGCCAGAATGGGCGTGCCGGAGCCGCCTCGTTGGATAGGTCGAACGTCGGGGGTGAATGACGATGCAGTTGCTGGTGCGAGGTGCCGCGCAAAGCTTCTGACCGTTTGCGCATCGACGAGCATCGCAAGGCTGAGACGCTTGCCGAACCGGTCCTCGATCCGCGCAAGCATGCGGGCCGCCAGCAGCGAGTGACCGCCAAGGTCGAAGAAACTCGCATCCGGATCGATGTGCTCGATATTGAGGAGGTCGCCCCAGATTGCGCCGATCTCTTGTTCCACATCTTGGAGTGCGACCGGGTTCGGCGTCGGATCGGATTGCGGACGCTCGGCTGGAAAGCGATCCGGATCCGGTTGAACAGCTCCGGCGCTCCTTCCGTCCTCTGTCGCGAGCAACGGGATATCCGCCAGCCGGCGATCCGGGTCGGTAGCGGCACCTTCCAGCAATGTCCGGAAGCACCCCAGGATGCGCTCGATCGTTGCCGCGGTATAGAGATCCCCATTATATTCACACGATACCCGCCACCCTTCCGGCCGCTCGACCATGAAGAAATTCAGTTCGTAAAGTGCTCCCGGCGTAACCGAGGGCATATCGACAAGCGAAAAACTGCCGTACCGCTGATTGGTTATGAAAGAGCGCTGGAAAATGAAGTTGACGGCAAGCGGCGGGCCGGCTGCGAATTCCGCATTGGGCTTCAGCAGCCGGGCGAGGTCGTCGGCCGGGATATGTTGATGGATCAGGGCCTCGCTGACCGTCTCCTGCACCTGCCCGAGAAAGTCGAGGAACGACGGATTCCCGGAAAGGTCGGCGCGCAGCGGCAGTGTATTGATGAAGACGCCGACCACGTCCTCCAGCTCTATCTGGTCTCGCCCCGCGATCTGGGTCCCTACAGTGATGTCCGTTTGATCGGAGAGCTCGTGCAGCAGGGTAAACAAGGTGGCCAGCGTGAGGGCAAAAAAACTGCAGCGCTGCGATTTTGCCAGCTCTTGGGCCGGGTCGGTGAGCTCTCGCGCGAGGAGGATCGAGATGATCGGCGCGCTTGAATTCGTCGGCGGCGCTGCAGTCCGGTCCGGAGGCAACGTGAAACGCTTGACGCCGGCGAGCTGACGCTCCCAGTACGTCCGGGCTGCCGTCCAGTCCCCTTGCGCCAGGCATTCTCGCTGCCACAAGGCGAAATCAGCATATTGAATCTGCAACGGCGGCAACGGCGAAGGGCTTTCGCGTTGCAGCGCGTCGTATGTCAAACCGAATTCCCGGCTGAGGATGCCGATCGACCAGCCGTCGCAAACTGTATGGTGGGCAGTAACCAGCAGAATGGATGTGCGCTCATCCAGGGTAACGAGCACGACTCTGATCAGCGGCGGTTGATCGAGGTTGAAACCGCTATGCGCCTCATTCACTGCGATCTCGTCGCACTTCTCCGTGCGGCCGGGCTCGGATCGTAATGACAAGTCGACCACCGCGAGGCGGAAGACCACCGAGGGCATGATGCGTTGGACCGGAACGCCGCCGCTGTCATCGAAACCGGTGCGCAACACCTCATGCCGCGCGATGATGTGCTGAAAGGCCCGTTCGACGAGCGCCGGAATAACGACCCCTTCCAGCCGCCATCGCACCGCGATGTTCAGCGCGGATGGGTTCGATTGCAGCCGGTCGAGCGCCCAGAATGCTTCCTGCTGCTGCGAGCAGGGGGCGGTCGCGACCCCTTCGGCGCTGGGCGAACCAGCTGTCGACTGCGGAACGAATGTGGAGTTCGGCGGCGGCATCAGGCAACACTCGCGCCATGGTCGGCCGGCACAGTGCCGTTCATGCGTGAGAACTTTTTCAGCCGAGGCATCGTCGGACGCGGGTCAGCTTCGGTGTCGGTGGACAGTGCTTCCAGAGCGGCGGCAATTTTCGTGATCGTTCGATGCTGCACGAGATGCTGGGCTGCCAGCGGGATTTCCTGCCGCAAAGCACGGGCAGTTATCTGGAACAGATGAATGGAATCCGCGCCCAAGGCATAGAGG
Source organism: uncultured Rhodospirillales bacterium (assembly GCA_964631425.1). Lineage (GTDB taxonomy): Bacteria > Pseudomonadota > Alphaproteobacteria > BOG-932 > Roseiterribacteraceae > BOG-932. The sequence goes on along the minus strand of CAZVYC010000009.1, from coordinate 12,822 downwards.
TCGTCATCGGTGCTGATCTCATCGCAGCCGAGAACCTCCTTCCAGATGGCCGCAAGCCGGCCCTCCAGCGGTGTACTCGGCGCCCTTATGATCCGGGTGACCGAAGCGGCGGCCGATGACGGTGAAGTCAGTGCCGGCAATTGGGCGCGGTCCAGCTTTCCGTTCGGCGTGCGCGGAAGCGCGCTGAGGCGTACCCAGCCGGTCGGCACCATATAATCTGGCAGCTCCTGGGCCAGCCGAAGTCTCAGTGCGTTCGGCGAGGCCCCATCACTTTCGGTCGCTGTATAATATGCGACAAGCTGCGGCGAGCCGGGGACGTCCTCGCGAAGGGCCACGGCGCAGCTGGTAACGCCCGGGCAGCGGGAAAGAGACGCTTCGATGTCGCCAAGCTCCAACCGATATCCGCGCAGCTTCACCTGGTGATCAAGGCGGCCCAACAGGACAACGTCTCCGTCGCCGGTTCGGCGCGCCATATCACCCGTGGCGTACATGCGGCTGCCGGCGTCGGGATAGAAGGGGTCGGGGCGAAAGCGCTCGGCCGTCAGATCTGGGCGGCCGTGATATCCACGCGCCACGCCATCTCCGGCGATCCAGAGTTCGCCCGGTATCCCCGCTGGTACCGGCTGGCGGCGACTATCCAGAACGTATAGTCGGGTATTGGCGATGGGCTTGCCGATCGTGATCGGCGCGCTATCTAGCCGGACCGGTGCAACCGCGGACCAGATTGTGGTCTCGGTCGGCCCATACATGTTCCAAAGCTCGCCGCCTCCGGCGAGCAGCCGGTCAGCAAGCGCGCGCTGAAGCGGTTCGCCGCCGCAGAGCATTTTCAGGCCGTGCCACGACTTGAACCCGGCTTCGAGCAGAATTGCCCAGAGAGTCGGCGTCGCCTGCATGACCGTCGCGCCGCACGCTTTGAGGCGCGCCAGCAGGGCGTACCCGTCGGCAACTTCCTTCGGATCGCTCAACACGACCTGGGCACCGGTGATCAGCGGCAGGAACAGTTCGAGCGCGGCGATATCGAAGCTGATCGTGGTGACGGCGAGCAGCACGTCGCCTTGATCAAGGCCGGGGCTCTGGCGCATGGAGCTGAGGAAATTCACCAGCGCGCCGTGGGTGACCTCGACGCCTTTGGGCTTGCCCGTCGAGCCGGATGTATAGATCACATAAGCGAGGTCTTCTGATGACGTCGCCGTTTCGGGAGCCTGGGAGCGCGCGCGGTCGATCGCTTTCTTCTCCCGATCGATGCGGATCACCGGCGTTCCACCAGCGATAAGGTCTTTCGCCGCATCGCTATCCGTCAGAATACCCGCGATCCGCGCATCATCGAGAATCAGCCGCAGCCGTGCGGCAGGGAACTTCGGGTCGAGCGGCAGGTAGGCGCAGCCGGCTTTATGCACTGCCAGAAGCGCTACCAGCATCTCCAGCGACCGCTCGAGGTGAACGGCGACCAAGGCTCCGGACCGATTTCCGACCCGGCCCCGTATATAGTGCGCCAGCCGGTTCGCAGCCCGATCCAGCTCGGCGTAGGTGAGCGATGCTTCTCCATAGCGCGCGGCAATCGCATTCGGCGTCTGGACGGCCTGCATTTCGAACAGTCGGTGCATGCCGAGCTCTGCCGGATAGGAAATGTCGGTCGCATTGCTGCCGCTGCACAAGCCGGCCCGCTCCGCATCCGACAGCAAGGGCGCCTCCTCCACGAGCGCGTCGGGATCGGCGGCGAGAGCACGGAGCAATGTGCGGTAACAATCGATCCAACGCGCGATGGTGCGTTGGTCGAACAGATCGGTGCTGTAGTCGCAGTCGAGACGCAAGCCCTCGCTGTCTTCGGTGATGTTGAAGAAAAGATCGAAATTGACATGGCTCTTCGGGTTGCCGGCGATTTCGACCGACAAGCCTTGCATCGTCAGGCCCGGGGCGAGTTTTTCGAGATTGAACTGAACGTCGACCAGCGGCAGGCGATCGGGAGTACGCGCCAAGCCGAGTTTCCGGACCAGGGTGCCCAGGGTGTAATCCTGGTGATCATACAGCTCCATCACCGCTTGCTTTGTGTCGCTCATGAGCGCAGCCCATGTCGTATCGGCCTGCCAGCCGGCACGCACGGGCAGGAAGTTCACGCAGTGACCGACAAGGATCTGGTCCTCGACAAGCGACTGGCCCGCCGTGGGGATGCCCACGACAGTCTCGCTCTGTGCGCTTAACCGGCCCATCAGCACCTGAAAGGCGGTCAGCAAGGTACTGAACAGGGTGCATCCCTTGGCAGAGCCTGCGCGTCGGACGGCGTTCGTGATGCCGATATCGATTCGACCCGTGCAGGTCGCCCCGTTGAAGCTTTTGCTGGCCGGACGGGGTCGGTCGGTCGGAAGGTCGAGCGGTTGAACAGCTGCTTTGAACTTGCCGAGCCAATAGGCTTCGTCGGATTGACCTGTCTTCAGGGCGGAGTCCGCCGCGTAGGCGCTGAACGCCATTGGTGGATCCAGCATCGCTGGGACGTGCGTCCGGGCGGCGTCGTAAAGGGCGGCAATTTCGCTGACAATGACGTTGATCGACCAGCCATCGCAAACGATGTGATGCGCGGTAAAGACGAGTACATGGTCGTCGGGGGCCATGCGGACGAGCTGCGCGCGGAAGGCAGGGCCGGTTACCAGGTCGAAGGGCGTGCTCGCGTCCGCTTTCACCAGAGCCTCGAGCGCCGCTTCCCCGTCGGGGCCTGACAGATCGACGCAATCCAGCTTTAGCGCGGTCGGCGGCGCGAACTGCATGTGCTCGCCCGAGGGGGAGAAAACGGCTCTCAATGCGTCATGGCGGGCCACGACCGCGCTGACGGCATTCTCGAGCGCGGAGGAATCCAGTGTTCCGCGAAGCCGGATACTCACGGACTCGTTGAAGGCGCAGGAAGCGGCATCGCCGAGTTGGGAAGATAGCCAGATTTCAATTTGCGGCTCGGTCAGCCTGACCTCACGCGGGTCGCTTATAGTGCCGTCCAAAGGCGTCGCCGCAGGAGCTTGGGGCGCGGGATCGGCCAAATCGGTTCCGGCAGATCCGGGCAGAAAGCCGGCGGCCTGCAATTCCCCAAGGCTTTCATCGAAGGCCGCCGTGATTTGCGCGATATCATGCTGATCGTGGGCGGTCGTCAGGAAACAAGGGAAGCCCTCCTGGATATGAATGCCGCGTGCGCGCAGGTGATAGTAGATGAGCGACGCATTCCGGTCCTCGGCGGCGAGGTCGAAATAGAACATGCTGCCGAAGGTCTCGACGCGGGTCTTCAAGCCGCGGCGTAGCAGGATGATATTCAAAGCTTCGACCAGCGACCCGGTCTTTTCAGTCAGCGCCTCCTGAAGAGAGGGCCCTTCGGTCTTGATGTGGTTCAGCACCGCCCAAAGCGCCGATAGGACAAGCGGATGCCGGACGAATGTGCCGGCAAAGAAGGTCGGGGCCACTTCCGGGTAGGAATCATCCCCGAAGCGCCACGCCCCTCCGTCCAGCGCGTCCATGAAGGCGGCTCGGCCGGCCAGGATGCCGACCGGCATGCCGCCACCGACCACCTTGCCATACGTCGCCATGTCGGCCCGAATGCCGAACAGCGCCTGCATACCGCCCGGGTGCACCCGAAAGCCGGTTACGACCTCGTCAAAGATCAGGGCCGTGCCCGACGCTTCGGTTACTGTCCGCAGCTCTGAAAGGAATTCCTTGGGCTGCAGAGCGGGGTGCCGGCTCTGTACGGGCTCGACGATCACTGCCGCCAAATCGTCGGCATTATTCTTGATCCAGGCAAGTGCGGCGGGCGTGGCGTAATCGAGGACGGTCATGTTCGCAACCGACTCGTCCGGAACGCCGGGCGCGGTCGAGAGCGTGCGGTAATCCCCGCCTCGACGTGCTCCCTTGACCAGGACCTCGTCGAATTGTCCGTGATAGGCGCCACCGAACATCACCACGCGACTGCGGCCGGTAACGGTGCGGGCGACGCGCAATGCCGCCATGACGGCTTCAGACCCAGTATTGCAGAAGGTAATCCGTTCGTTGCCGGTCAACTCGCTGAACAGTGCAGCCACCTTGCCGGCCATCTCGCTTTGCGGGCCGATTGCGAAGTTGCGGCGCAGTTGCGCCGAGACTGCCTCCACAACGAAATCAGGCGTGTGTCCGAACGCGGTTTGTCCGAAGCCGTTGACCAGGTCGATATATTCGTTGCCGTCGATATCCCAGATCCGCGAACCCGCCGACCGATCACAGACGATCGGATAAACCATTTCTTTCCATTCCCGACGGAATGCGGAAGCGGCTCGCGGATCGGCCAGGACAGGGCGATACTGCTCGGTCAGGCGCTTTGATCCCGCTGTGCGTGCTGTGTAGCGGGCAGTTAGCGCCGCAACATGCTGCTTTTGCAGGGGCGTCATCTCAACTGCCGCCCTTGCCGATGCCGTTGGCCGCTCGACGCCGTTGTTCCTCGGCGGCGCCGTGGGCATCGGGACTGTCACAGTGGGAGCCTCGGCTGGTCCGGAAACGACCGTCACAGGCGCGACGGCAGGTTGCCCCTGTAAAATGGTCAGCTGTTGGCGCATCAGCTCCGACATAGCGGCCAACTGGCTCTGGAGCACACGCTCCAGCGCCGTCGCCGATCCGTCCAGCATTTGCGGCGGCATGGCCCCGGTGATCGCAGCCGCTTGCGGCGGCGTGGCCCCGTTCATCGCAGCCGGTTGCGGGACCACGGCCGGTTGAGGAGCAGTTGCCGGAAGCGGCGCCGGCGCCGGTGCGGCGGGAAGAATCTCGTTGAGATGCCGGGTCAGCGCGGCGACGGTCGGTTGCTGGCCGAGCAGTTGCCGGAACGTGATCTTCACATTGAAGCGTTTCTTCAGCCGTTGGGCGACCTGCCCAAGCAGAAGGGAATCGAAGCCCAGCTCCAGGAACGTCGTTTCCAGAGCACCATCGTCCACCGAGATTCCCGAGACCTCCTCACAGATACCGACAATGGCGGTTTGGATTTCCTTGGCACGCGCGCCGTTCGGATCGGTCGCCGCAGGCGAAGGTTCCGGTGCGGGCTTGGGCTCCATTGCTGACATGGTGTGCGTCTCCATGCCGGTGTTCCCGGCGTTTGTTGCGTGTGAAGTGGTGCGAGATCTGCTCTGGGGCGGCGGGGCTTCGATCCAGTGACGTTTACGGTCAAACGAATAGGTCGGTAGCGACACGCGCCGGCTGCCGGCGGGGTGCAAGGCAGTCCAGTCAGGATCGACGCCGTGCTGCCAAAGCTGTCCGAGCCCCGTCAGGAAACTGTCTTGGTTCGGATCGGAAGCCTCGGCTCCGGGAAGGGAGGAAACGACTAGCCGACCGGCGCCGGCGCCCTGGCGCGAGAAGGCGGTAAGCGCCGTCCCGGGTCCTACTTCCAGCAGAACAGGGGACAGGTCGGCGACCAGGCGCGCCAAACTATCGGCGAAGCGAACCGGTTCGCGGCAGTGGCGGGCCCAGTATTCGGGCGACATTGCCTGCTCCGGCGTAATCCAGTCCCCGGTTACGCCAGAGATGAAGGGGATGAGCGGGGCTGAACGTTGAAACTTGCCGATCTCTTCTGCCAACGGCGCCAAGACGCCGTCCATCATCGGCGAATGGAATGCGTGCGAGGTCTGCAACCTGCGGAAGGATTTGCCGTCCGCCTCGAGCTGCTGCTCGAAAGCCGCAATCGCCTCATAGGTTCCAGCCAGCACGCAGGAGCCGGGAGCATTGATCGCGGCCACCGCGATATCAGGCCCGATCCGCAAGGCCAGTTCGGCTTCTGAAAGCCGCACCGCCAGCATCGCCCCACCAGGGACGTCCTGCATCAAACGCCCGCGGATCGATACGAGCTTCAGTGCGTCTTCCAGGGAGAACACGCCGGCTATGCATGCAGCGGTCAGTTCGCCGACACTATGCCCCACCATTGCGGCCGGTCGAATGCCGATACTCATCCATAATTGTGCCAAGGCGTATTCAACTGCGAAGATCGCAGGTTGCGCGTACATCGTCGGCTTCAGGGCTTCGGCCGCCGCGTCGGCGGCCATACCGTCCGCCGGAAACAGGAGTTCACGCAGGTCCCTACCGATCAGCGGGAGCAGGATCTCTGCACATGTATCTATGCAGCGCCCGAAAACCGGTCGGGTCCGATACAGCGTCGCGCCCATTCGGGGATATTGCGATCCTTGGCCTGGGAACATGAAGGCGACGCGCGAATCCCGCTTAGGCAATCTCCCTTGGGACGTCTTGAGCGGTTGAACGCTCGTGAGCGCGGCCGCTGCGCCCTCAAGCGTTTCGCAGGCGAGGGCGAAGCGATGATCGAATGAGCGGCGGCCGACCTGCAGTGTGTAGGCAACCTCTGAGAGCGAAAGGTCTGGATGTGACAGAAGATAGCGCGAGAGCTCGGTTCGCATCCTGGCCAGGGCAGCTGGCGTTCGGGCGGAAAGCACGAGAAGCTGGCTCGTTTGCGAGGCCGGAACAAAGCCAGGCTCTGGCGGCTGCTCCATGACGACATGCGCGTTCGTCCCGCCAACGCCTAGCGCGCTGACCCCGGCGCGGCGCGGCCCTTCCGATGATGGCCAGGCGATCGGCGTAGTGTTGACGAAAAAGGGGCTGCTCTCGAAATCGATCAGAGGGTTGGGCCGTTCAAAATGGGCGAGCGGCGGCACGATGCCGGTCTTCAGGGCAAGTGCGGTCTTGATCATGCCCGTGATACCGGCGGCAACGTCCAAATGGCCGACATTGCCTTTCACCGACCCGATCGCGCAAAAGCCTCGATCCGTGGTTCCGCCACTGAATGCGTTTACCAGCCCGGCAAATTCTATCGGATCACCGAGCGGTGTTGCCGTCCCGTGGCACTCGACATAGCCGATCGATCGCGGCGAAACGCCCGCGGCACGATGCGCGGCGCGAACGACATCCGCCTGCCGTTCCACACTGGGTGCCGTGTACCCGACCTTTCTGGCGCCGTCGTTGTTCAGCGCCGTTCCGGCGATGGTCGCGTATATATGGTCGCCATCCGCGAGCGCATCGGACAGGCGCTTCAAAAGAACGACGCCGGCGCCGCTGCCGAAGATCGTGCCGTTGGCGCGCTCCTCGAACGGGCGACATACGCCGTCGGCGGAAACCATCCCGCCTTCCTCGTGGAAATAGCCGCGGCGCTGCGGAAAGGTGATCGAGACCGCGCCGGCAAGGGCCATGTCGGCCTCGCCGACCTGAAGTGCCCGGCAGGCTTGTGCAACGGCGACCAAGGAGGTTGAGCAGGCGGTTTGCACCGTCATGCTGGGCCCGCGCAAATCGAGCTTGTAGGAGACCCGCGTGGCAAGGAAGTCGGCGCCCGCCCCCGTCAATGTCGGATATTCATCGACCTGATATCCGCTTGCGAACGCCTCGATCGTGCTGCGTTCGGCGCAGATATTATTCAGGAGATAGGTCGGCATACTGCACCCGGCGAAGACACCGATCGAGCCGGGATAAGTGGCATGGTTGTAACCGGCGTCCTCGATGGCCTCCCAGGCGCATTCCAGAAACAGCCTGTGCTGCGGATCGGCCAATTCGGCTTCGCGCGGAGGCATGGCGAAGAACTCGGCGTCGAACATTTCGACATTTTCCAGGATCGGGCGCGCCGGCACATAATTCGGCGCCGCGCGCTCCTCATCGGTGAAGGCATCCTCCAGCGTATCCGGCGAAAACCGGGTGACGCTGTCTACTCCCTGACAGATGTTGCTCCAGAAGGCGCTGACCGAAGGCGCACCGGGAAAACGGCCTGACATGCCGATGATCGCGATCGGTTCCCGCCCGAGAATTTTCGCCCGTTGGCTTTCATCGGCTCCAGGGGACTTGCGGTCGCCGGTCAGATACGTCGTGAGCGCACGAATCGAGGGGTTGGCGAAAAGCGCAACGAGGGGGATTCCGGCATCTATTGTGTCTTGGATCGCAGCGTGGGCCGCGATGACGTCGAGAGACGTTCCGCCAAGGTCGAAGAAATTGTCGTCGGGGGCGATCGCTTCGACGGCGAGAATTCGCTGCCAGATCGCGGTCAGCGCCTGTTCTATTGTACCCGCGTCCCGCATGACCACGGCCTCGGCAGGCTGAGGCGCCTCCAGAATCGTTTCGGGGTTCGGAAGCCCCCGCCGATCGATCTTGCCGTTGGGGGTGAGCGGCAGGCGATCGAGGAATATGAAAGAGGCGGGGATCATATGTTCGGGAAGGCTGGCGCGAAGCTCCATCCGTAGCTTCGCTTGCGCAGCGGCGGCATTATGTGCCGATACCGGCTCCGCCGCGGTGACATAAGCGACGATCCGCTTGGTGGTTGCACTCTCGTCGCGGATAACGACTGCCGCATCGGTTATAGACGCGCATTGCCTTAGCGCGGCCTCGATCCCATCGAGTTCAACCCGCTTTCCATTGATCTTGACCTGCCGATCGAGGCGCCCGAGGAACTCGATCGCACCGTCGGCGCGGACGCGCGCCAAATCTCCGGTCCGATATAGAAGCGCCCCGGCAACATCACGGAAGGGATCGGCGACAAACTTCGCGGCCGTCAGCTCCGGATTATTGAGATAGCCGAGCGCGACACCCGCACCTCCGGTGCAGAGTTCACCGCTTTCACCGTCGGGCACAGGCCTGAGATCCGCCGGGTCGAGGATATGCACCGTCGTGCCGCCGATCGGATAGCCGATCGGGATCGGCTGTTCCGCGCCGATATCGGCCGGTACCTCGTAGCAACATGTGAAGGTCGTGTTCTCGGTCGGGCCGTAACCATTGATCAGGCGGCATGTCGGGAACCGATCGAGAAAGCGCCTGACATGCGAAGGAGACAGCGTGTCGCCGCCGGCCAGAAGCTGTCGTAGCGGGCTGAGCATATCGATTCTGTGATCGACAACCAGGTGGAATAGGCCGGCGGTGAGCCACATCGTCGTGACTCCGTGACGCCGGATGGCATCACCGATCTCATCCAGAGAACGTTGACCGCCCGGGACTACGGCGACGCTGCCGCCGTTCAACAAATTACCCCAGATTTCCAAGGTGCTCGCGTCGAACGTGAGCGGCGCCAGCTGGAGGATTGTTTCACCTGGACCCAGCCGCACGTATGAAGCGTCTCGGACCAGCCGCAAGACTGCGCGATGGGGGGTCAGAATACCTTTCGGGCGCCCGGTCGAGCCGGAGGTATAGAGTATGTAAGCCGGGTCTTCGGAGGACACCTCAGTGGCGGGAAGATCGGCGCTCTCTTCTTCGACGGCATGCCGAATGCCTTCGATCTTGACAAGACCCGGCTCGCCGGCAAGGCGAGGGTAGTTATCTTGAAACAGGGTGAGGGCGGGTGCGCTGTCGGTCAGCATAAATTTGAGCTGACCGGCCGGATCGGCCGGATCAAGTGGCAGGTAGGTGCCGCCGGCCTTCAGAATGCCCAGCAAAACCACAAGCGACTCCGGAGTGCCGCTGAGAAAGCTGCCGACGCGGGTCCCTGGCAGGACGCCTAGGCGGCGCAGATAGTTGGCCCATTGCGTCGAACGGCGATCGAGCTCGCCGAAATCCATCGTGCCCAGGTCACTTCGGATTGCGATAGCTCGCGGCGCGCGGGCCGCCACTGCCTGAAAAACGCCGTGAATAGTGTCTTCAGACATGATGCATGCGCTGGCGAGAGGTCCGCGTTGGAAACGGCCACCGCGTTGCGCGGTGCTGCAGTCTCTGGTCGCGCTCAGGCAGGGGGCAGGAGGATGTCGCGAGCAAGTTCCCTCCTACAGATGAAATGCCGATACGGCGCGCCGCACGGCCCTGCGCGCAGGGGTAACCACCCGCATCACACTCGCCTTTGCTGCGTCGCGGCCGAGGTTGAGCCCGGGCTTAGGGGGCGCAAGGCCTATTTTTCGTGCGTAATGATTGAAAGCTCTGACGCGGCCCAAAGCGGCGGCGTCGCGGTTTTGGAAAACAAAGGTATAGGAGATTGACCGTGTGTCGGCTGTTTCCACCCAGTGAGGGGCGTTGTGAGGCTGGTAAAATCCGGTGCCGGGCGTCAACGCGAAGACATGTTCATATTGCGGATCGCAGTCAGCTAGCTCCAGCCGGCCGATGTTCACCACGCCGTGCACGAAGAACCTCTCCAGGGCCTCTTCACGTACCGCCGCCGGTGCGTAGACGTGATATATCTTGTTCCCCTCGATCTGCGAAAAGAAGCCGAATTCCGGATCGAAGTGGAACGGCGTGATCGTCGCCGCCGAACTGATTAAAACAGCCGTTTCCAGGCGAACCAGCCCGCTCAAGGAAGGACCGTTTGGTATTCTCGCGACGTGGCTATGAATCCCGAATAGTAGCTTGGCGAAATTCGTGTCATATTTTTCGGGCCGCTTCAGGAGGACGCGGATCGGCTGAGAATTCAAGCGATTCAAAGCTTCACGCGGTGTAAAGGGCAGGTATCCCGTCGAATAGAATGCGGAACTTGGTGAGGCCGCACCCGACGTGATGAAATAATCTTCGGAGTTACCTTGATATCGGTCGGCGAGGCTCAGCAATGCGTCAAAGCTAAAGATATCCAGATCCATCAAATTATGTTTGAACCCCGTTGGGCGCTGTTCGTTAAAGTCCGCCATCTGGCTGACATCAAAATCAAACTGCAGCTCACAGGTATTTTCGGCTGCATATTTTGAGTTCTGAAACATTTATTGTGATAGCCCCAGGAGTCTGACAGGTAATTATTTCGACATCTAAAGTGCGTTTGCCAAGAGCGGATGATAAGTTCTTATTAAAGATACTATCGTCGGCGTCGGCCCGTTCCAATCTATCTTCAGGGGTAACCATAAAAACATAACTCTAATACCTCTTCGAGAGGCACATTAATCCCATTTACATATACGGTATTTTTCTGAAAAATTTGCCACTTGTGTGAATTGGCTGGCCCACCTGGGCTCAATTATATTTGGTCTGGTGCTATGATCTTGAAGCAATGCGATTTGGCGGGATCGGCAGGCGATACCATCATCGATCTGAATCGATCGCGTTTCCGGGAGGATTTCAACAGGCGCGACTTCCCGGTCACCCACAGTCTCGCCGACAGTCCGCTTTTCACACTTCCGCGCCTCGTAGAACTCGCGGGTGCCATCGCCGCCCGCCGCCCGAACGATATTTACTCCGACGCTGGCAAAATTGCGGTAACGCAACGCTGGTCGGAATCGCCAAAGCTCGATGCCGCGGTCGACGCGACGATTCAGCGTATCGAGACGTCGGATGCCTGGATCATTCTACGTCAGGTCGATCTCGTTCCGGACTATGCTGGCGTCCTGAAGTCCTGTATTCAGGATATGCTCCGGCTCAGCGGCGCGCAACTGAAAGAGCGGATGAAGCGGACCGAGATCATCGTTTTTATTACGGCACCCGGACGTGTAACGACCTATCATATCGATAGGGAATGCAGCTTTTTATTACAAATACAGGGCGAGAAGGACATAAGTGTATTTGATCGCAACGACCGTGAAGTCCTTCCGGAGCAGGAGCTGGAACGATTTTGGACGGTGGATAACAATGCTGCGCTTTATAAGCACCACCTGCAGCACCGTGCGAACGTCTACCGCCTGAAGCCCGGCGAAGGCGTCCATATTCCGATCAACGCGCCCCATTGGGTTCAGAACGGCGACAATGTATCGATTTCCGTCAACATAAACTTTTGGGCACGCGACCGGGAGCGCGCTGACATTTACCGCGCCAACTATTACTTGCGGCGATTAGGGATTAGACCGGCTGCGCCCTTCCACTCGGCCCGGCGTGACGCCCTCAAGGCACCGTTCGGAGCCGCAGCGTTTGCATTCCAGAACCTGCTGCGATGGTCAGGAAGTTGAGCCGATTACCGCCGAGGTTTCATCCAGCGTCGCTCCGGCTCCGCGGAATTTTTGCTCGGCTTGGTGCAACGACACGAGCATCATTGCGAACATGACGATCGTGGTCAGGAGTTGGATCAGCCCGTAGCCCCAGAATGCATCGATCGCCGGCAATCCCCTGGAGGAGCACCCCCAAAAGACCACGAAAAGCAGAATGACGGGGACCGGCTGCCAGCTTGCGGCCAGGCCCTGCTTTTCGAGAACCTGCAAAGTTGGGGAAACCGACAGAAGGACCGTCTGGGATGCGAGGGCGAGGCTCAACGGGGCCACATATTCCACCGCAGATGCCCATTCCTGACCAAATAGCAAAGGGTAAACCCAGGCGGCCGTCAGGTTTATAACCACCGCCGCAGCCACTGATAAAGCGAGCTGGCGCGAACTGACCTGCAGGAAGCGACGGCGCAATCGGGCTGGATCCGTATGTACCAGTCGGCCGGCCTCTCCTGTGTAGACTTGTGTCAGCGACCCGGCGACGAGCGTAAGCGGCCGTCCCAGCATTCTTCCGGTCAAAAAGGAATAGCCCGCAATGACGGGCACATAGTAGGCCGACACAAGCATATAGAGAATGCCGCCGCTGCCCGCCGATTCGACGATGGCGGACCAGCTGGAAAAGAGCGGATACCGGTAATAACGGCGCGCGGCAGCGAAAATCCGCCGGATTGTCACAGCCGCAACAGCTTGCCGGTTGCGGAGCAGCAAGCGTGCAAGCATTACCACGCCGCTCGATTGCCCGATGATGAAGCCGATGATCATGCCTGGCGTCCCCGTCCCGGCAAGCGCCAAGCAGATTTGGGCAATGGGTCCGATGAAACCCTGTTTCAGTCTTGTGTGGGCGATCGACGAGAATGCACCGACGCGACTCGCATACATCCCCATGACGCTGTAGGCCCCGATACATGCGAAGCCGAGGGGAATAAGAAGGCGATATTGCTTAAGCGAGCCGATCCCCAACGCGTCCATGGCGGATGCCGGC
>CAZVYC010000008.1:13711-45645 GCA_964631425.1 uncultured Rhodospirillales bacterium | reverse complement strand
AAAACCGATGGAGACGATGATGATGAAGAGCCTGTTCGCGGGCGCGGCAGCGCTCGCCCTGATCGCCACGGCAGCCGTCGCGCAGGAAGCGTATGACAGCACCACGCGCACGACCACGACGACGGTCGCCCCGCCGGTCGCGGTCGCGCCGCCCGCCGAAAGCTCAACCACCACAGTGCAGAAGAGCTATTCGCCGTATTACGGCACCGTGGAGCGCAGCCAGACCACCACGACCGCTCCGGTCGCCGCGGCGACGCCGCCGGCGCCGAGCCCGTTCGACCCGACCCGCACCTATCGCGAGGAAAAGACGGTGACGCGGGACGGCGCGGTGGTCGAGAAGAGCAGCCAGTCGGTGACCAGCTCGCCTTATGGCCGCACCAGCACCTATTCGGAGACTACCACCCGCTCCGGCGACTGACGGGTCTGATCCAGGAGCCCCCGGCGGCGCGGCTGCGCTTCCGGGGGATTTTTATTGCCCGCGCAGCTCGCTTTCCATCAGCGCGCGGACATGCGCCGCGGAGGACTCGGCGAGCGCCGCAAGGTCATAACCGCCTTCCAGAGTCGCGACGATACGGCCTGCGGCAGTGCGATAGGCGACGCCGGCCAGCACTTCCGTCGCCCAGAAGAAATCCTCGCTGTCGAGCGCGATCGCGGCCAGCGGGTCGCGATGATGAGCATCAAAGCCGGCCGAGACGATAACGAGATCCGGGGCGAAGTTCTCCAGCGCAGGCAGGATGCGCTGCTCGAAGGCCGCGCGGAACTCGGCGCTACCGTCGCCGCCTTCCAGCTGCGCGTTGACGATGTTCCCGTACGGCCCCTGCTCCCGCGCCGCTCCGGTGCCTGGATAGAACGGATACTGATGCGTCGAGGCATAGAGCCAGCCTGGACGGGTCGCGGTCATCGTCTGAGTGCCGTTGCCGTGATGGACGTCGAAATCGACGATGGCGATGCGCTCGGCGCCCCACTGTGCCTGCGCATGCGCCGCGCCCACGGCGGCCGAGTTGAACAGACAAAAGCCCATGGCATGGCCCGGCTCGGCATGGTGGCCGGGCGGGCGGACGGCGCAGAACGCAGTCTGCGCTTCGCCGCTCATGACTGCGTCGACCGCGGCCACCAGCGCCCCCGCCGCGCGCAGCGCCGCCTCGGCCGAGCCCGGTGACATGGCTGTGTCAGCATCGAGCCGCAGCAACCCCGACGACGGCGCCTTGGCCAGCAGCCGGTCGACAAAGCTGGGTTCGTGCACGCGCGCAACCTGCTCCTTGGTGGCGAGCGGCGCCTCACGCCAGACAAGGGCGGCAAAGTCCTCATGCCTCAGGGCCGAAAGAACGGCGGCCAGCCGTTCCGGCCGCTCGGGATGGCCTTGGCCTGGATTATGTTTGAGGCAATCCTCATGGGTGAAGAGCAGGGTCATGTTGTCTCGCGTCGTTCGGGCGGCCATAGCCAAGCCGCGCCACGCACACCTGAGGCATCCCCATGGCGCGCGGGCGCCACCGGGGTCGAGACGCCGTCGGAGAAGCACCACTTCGACAACAGCGCCGGCAACGACGCATAAAGGCTGGTAAGCCGTGACACGCCGCCGCCGATCACCACGATATCAGGGTCGAGCAGATTGATCACCGTCGCGAGCGACCGGGCCAGTCGATCCCGATACCGGTCGAGCGTCGCCATGGCGGCCGGCTCGCCCGCTTCGGCCGCGGCGCCGATCGCGGTACCGTCGAGCTGTACGCCCGTCACTGCCAAGTGGTCGGCGGCCATGCCCGGCCCCGAAAGCCAGGTCTCGATGCAGCCCTGCTTGCCGCAATAGCAGCGCCGGCCCGGCAATTCGTCAGCCGTCGGCCAGGGTAGCGGATTGTGGCCCCACTCACCTGCGATAGCGTTCAGCCCTTCCAGCGGCCGTCCATCAATGGCGATTCCGCCGCCCACCCCCGTCCCGAGAATGATGGCGAACAGCACTGCCCGCCCGGCCCCTGCCCCGTCCGTCGCCTCGGAAACGGCCAGGCAGTTGGCGTCATTGGCAAGCCGCACCGGCCGCCCGAGCGCGGCGGCGAGGTCGCGGTCGAACGGCATGCCGTTCAGCCATGTGGAGTTGGCGTTCTTGACGTTGCCGGACTGCCGCGACAGCGCACCCGGCATGCCAACCCCGACCGTCGCCGCGCCGGCAGGGGCGCCGCCCGCCATTTCCAGCCTGCCGACCATTTCGCGGATCCCTTCGATCGAACCCGAATAGTCGCGCGGTGTCGGTACGCGCGCCTCGGCCATGACCGCGCCGGCCTCGTCGAGAATGATTCCGGCGATCTTGGTGCCGCCCAGATCTATGCCGATGCGCATGCGAATGAATTTCCTTCCTCTCAGACCGCGCCATCGTGCTAACCAGGGGCGATATCGGCAAGGGGAAATCGGGAATGGGCAGCTCGCAGGCCTGGAAGCAGCGTTACGCGCCGCATGTCGGCCTGGTTGCACCCGACGCACCGCTATTCCTCGAGAGCACGGGCTCGGCGGACCCGGTCGAGCAGATCGGCTACCTTGCGATGATGGGATTTGCCGGCATCGAGGACAATTTCCTCAAGGTTCGTCCGCCGGCGCTGCAGGAGCGCATGGGCGCGGCCCTGGCGCGCCATGGCTTGGCAATGGGGTGCTTCGTCAATAACCCGATGCACTGGAACCAGCCTCTGTGGGGCCGCGCCGACGCCGATGCGCGGGCGCAGCTGGACCGCGACATGACCGAATCGGTAACGGCGGCGAAGCGCACGGGCGGCAAATACCTGACCGTGGTCAGCGCGCGCGAGCCGGCGATGCCGGTTGCCTATCAGTGGACCAATATGGTCGAGAACCTGAAGCGATTGGGCGACGTGGCTGCCAGGGAAGGCTTGGTCCTGGCGGTCGAGACCGTGAACGCCAGGCGCTGGCCCGGCATGCTGCTGCACCATATTTCCGATGCATACGCGGTGGTGAAGGCTGTCGGCAGCCCGGCCGTCAGGCTGGTATTCGATATCGGCCACATTCATCCGATGGACGGCGATGTGCTGACCAACCTGGCGCTGTGCTGGGACATGATCGCGATCGTCCAGGTGGCGGACAATCCCGGACGCCTCGAACTGGGCTCGGGCGAGCTCAACTGGGTCAATATCTTCCGCGCGCTGATCGACCGTGGCTATAACGGCCTCATCGAGCTGGAGCACACGCTGTCCCAGCCCGGGAAGGCTGGGGAGCAGGCGATGCTGGAAAAGCTCCGCGCCATCGATAACGCGTTGTAAAGGAAAACGGGGAGAGAATGACCGAAATCACGCACCGGCTGGTGAAGACCAACGGGATCAACATGCACATCGCCGAGGCGGGCAAAGGCCCGCTAGTGGTGATGGTGCATGGGTTCCCGGGCCTCTGGTACTCCTGGCGCCATCAGCTGCCGGCGCTGGCCAAAGCTGGCTGGCACGCGGTGGCCGTAGATCAGCGCGGCTATGGCCGCAGCGACCGGCCGGCCGATCCCGCGGTCTATGACGCCAATTATGTCGCCAACGACATGCTGGGGCTGCTGGACGCGCTGGGCGAGACGAAAGCGATATTTATCGGCCACGATTTCGGCGCGCAGCTGGTCTTTAACCTGGCGGTCCGGCATCCCGACCGGGTAACCGCGGTGATCGGCATGGCATGCCCCTATGATTTCGACCTGGCCGGCCGCGGCGGCGCAGGCTCCAGTCCCAAGAAGGATGACAGCGGCTTTGAGGCCGAGTTCGCCGCCCCCGACATGCGGCCAAGCGAAGTGTTCGCCAAGGCCGCCAAGCAGCATTTCTTGCACCTGCATTATTTCCAGACCATCGGCCCGGCGGAGAAGGAGCTCGGCGCCAACCCGCGCGAGTTCCTGACCCGCCTGTTCTGGGCCCTGTCGCCGCGCGGCAAGCTCTTGGACTGGACCAAATACCCAACCGAGGGCACCGGCTATCTTGACGTGCTGGCACCGCCCGAGATCCCCCTGCCCTGGCCCTGGATGAGCGAGGAGGACATGGACACCTATGTCGCCGAATTCACCCGCGAGGGCGGCGACAAGACCTTTATCGGCGGCCTCAACTCCTACCGCATCGCCGATCGCAACTGGGAGCTGGGCGCGAAATGGGCCGATGCCAACATCGAGGTCCCCACCGCCTTCATCGCCGGCGCGCACGACCCGGTGCTGAAGATGATCCGTCCCGACGCGATCGAGATCATGCGCGGCCGCACACCGGATTTGCGCCAGGTTTCGATCATTCCCGATGCTGGTCATTTCGTGCAGCAGGAACAGCCCGCCGCGACGAACGAGGCGATCATTTCGTTTCTCGAAAACGTGAAGGCAGATGCCTGACCCTTTTCCCCCGCCGACCTTGGTGCCTCCCCCTCAAGGAGGGAGGCACCTGTCCCCCAACCTGTTGAGGAAACCAAAATGATCATCGCCATCACCTCGTCCGGCCGCCTGGAGCTGAAAGAAGCGCACGACTTCAAGGGCTTCAAGATCGCCGTCGAAAAGCCACGCATGACCGACGCAGAGATCGCCGCGGCCCTGAGCGGTGTCGCCACCCTCGACGCCGACGGCAAGAACGCCTGGGTTTCGGCCGAAGCACTGAAGAACCTGAACGGCCAGCGCCAGCCCGAGGATTGGATCGCGTCATTCGACAAGATGCTGGAAAAGGTAAAGCCCTTCGGCTGGGTGAACGAGGCCGACGGGACGGTTAGGGGGCATCTGGAGCGGGCGTAAGCCTCGCCTTTGATCGTGCTATCAATGAAGCTCAACAGCGCGGATCACATGGTGGGAGGTAACCACTAATGCCCGAACTCGAAGTCACCGTAGCCGAAGACGGCGCGCTCCATATCGGTCCACGCGTCATCCCCGTGCCGAAATCGGTCAGCGACGGTGCGCAGAAATTCCTCGCCACCCCGTTCCCTCAGGTCCCGCAGCCGGCCGTCACCGATAAGGCTGGGTGGAAAAAGGTGGTCGCCGTCGCCGACCGCATGTTCGAGACCGTGGTTGAACAGTGGATGGAAACGACGCCGGCCTCCGTCGAAACCCGCCAGATTGCCGGCGTCACCGTGCATGTCGCCACGCCGCATGCCATCCGCCATCCGGAACGGGCGCATCTGAGGATCCATGGCGGGGCTTGGGTGTTCATGGGCGGCAAGTTCTCGATGGGCGAGGCCCTGATGACGGCCGCGGAATTCGGCTGCGTCACGTACGGCCTCGATTACCGGATGCCGCCCGACCACCCCTACCCTGCCGCGGTCGAGGATGGGCTCGCCGTCTGGCGTGAGATCATCCAGCGGCACGACCCGAAGAAGATCGCAGTCTCGGGCGCCTCGGCGGGCGGCAACCTCTCGGCCGCGGTGACCTTGAAGGTCCGGGACAGCGGCCTGCCTATGCCCGGGGCGGTCGGGCTCCTCACTCCCGCGACCGACTTAGCGCGCGAAAGCGATTCGCTGCACACCAACGCCGGCATCGACACGGTGCTGCGCCCGTTCGGGAGCGCAGCGCTGCTCTATGCCGGCGGGCACGACCTGAAGGACCCGTATCTGTCGCCGCTCTTTGGCGACTACACCAAGGGCTTCCCGCCTACCTTCCTGCAGACCGGCACGCGCGACCTGCTGCTTTCGGATACCGTCAGGCTGCACCGCGCGATGGTCAACGCCGGGGTGGAGGCGGAGCTGCATGTGTGGGAGGCGATGCCCCACGGCGGCTTCGGTGGCATCTTCGGCAACCCGACGCCGGAGGATCGCGAGATGAACGCAGCCCTGGTCGATTTCGTGGATCGAAAGCTGCGCTGAGCGGCGATTCAGGCCAAGCGCTACTTCCCGACCATCACATCGGAGGCCTTGATCACCGCGGTCGCTTCGTCGCCCGCCCTGAGCGCGAGCTCGTCGACAGCTTCGTTGGTGATCGACGCAGTGATGACGATCCCGCCGCCGATGTCGATCTGGACGTGTGACGTGGTGGCGCCCTTGTTCACTGCCACCACCTTGCCCTTGATCTGATTGCGTGCGCTCAGCTTCATGGCGTAACTCCTCCCTGTCAACGCACAGCCATCTAATCACAGAAGGCGCGGCTTTCACACCGGCCGACGGCGGACGCCAACGAGCTCACCGGTCCCGGGTATGACAACCGGCAGGCACTCAGTCTCTGCCACCTGGAATTTGGAGGCAACCAAGGCCTCGTCATCAGTCGTCAGGATGGTCTGGATCGGCGTGGCGAAATCGCCCGCAGTCGCGGTTTCGAGCGGCAGGGTCTCGGGCGGCGGATCTCGTACGCGGTCGGCCGAGACGCCGCCCACCAGCGCACCTTGCTCATCGACTATGAAGATCGGCTTGGGCTGGCTCTCCGTCCGCAGGAGGGCACGGAGCAGTTCGATCGGGCGGGCTGCCGACGACAGCGCGATGAACGCGTCGGCCTGGCTGGCACCGGCGCGGCCGGCGGCCGATCGCCCGCTATGGATGCGGGCCGAATAGATCGAGCGATGCTCCAATCGCCGCGCGACCAGTACCGCACCCGCAGTCGCCAGCACGGTCGGCACCATCAGCGTGTCGAGGCGGCGCGTCATCTCCAGCAGCAGCACGAGCGCGGAAACCGGCCCTTGAGTTGAGGCAGCAAGGACGGCACAAGCGCCAACAATGGCGAAACCGCCCAGCGGCGCAGCTGGCCACAAATGCAGCCAGAGATGACCGAGCACACCGCCGAGCAGCGCGCCCACCGTCAATGTGGGTGTGAACAAGCCGCCAGGCGCGCCGCTGCCCAGGCACGCCGCCGTTGCGATCGGCTTCAAGATCAGCAGGACCAGCAGCACCGGCAGGCCGAGCTGCCCCAAGAAAAGCTCCTGCGTGAGGTCCTTGCCATTGCCGAGAAGCTGAGGGTAGGGAATCGCCAGCGCGCCGAGCGCGCCGAAGACCAGGACGGGCGCAATGACCGTGAGCCGACCGCTGGGCCGCACTCGATCGGCCGACGAGATCAGCCGTACATAGAGAACCGAGACCAGTCCGACCACCGGCCCGGCGATCAACGCCCAGATGATCATGTCATAGCTCACCGGATAGAATGGAATCGCATAGGTGGACACATTGGGCAGCATCAGCCATGAAACGGCGACGGCGGTGAGCGACGCAGCGAATGCCGGCGGCACCAGCGGCAGCGAGATGGTGCCCAACAGGACCTCCAGCGCGAACATCGCGCCCCCGAACGGCACATTATAAACCGCGGCAATGCCGGCTCCTGCCCCGCAAGCGGCTAAGAGCCGCCGCTGCGCGGTTGGAAACTCGCCCCAGCGCGCCAGCAGACTGGCGATCAGCGTCCCGATCTGTTTTGGTGCCGACTCGCGCCCGAGCGATGCGCCCATGCCGACGATCACGATCGACAGGACAGCGCGCACCATTGTATGGACCGGGTCGAGCTGCCCCGCGCCGAACCAGATTCGTTGGGCCAGCTCACCGCCATGTCCACCGTTCGTCTCCCGGCGCATGACCTGGCGGACCACCCCCGCCAGAAGGCCGGCCGCCGTGACGACGAGCACGATTCGGACGGGCGTCGCATTCTCGACTGCCGCGACGAAATCGTTGCCGGGCTGATAGGGCCAGGACAGGTGCTCGACCGCCTGCAGCAGGAGCATCAGCAGCCCGCCGGCCAGCCCGGCACCCGCTCCGGTAACGACGACCAGCACCCAGAACAGGGGCGAGAGCGTACGCAGGCTACCGCTGCCCAGGACGTTGGGTTGGGGTGACTCCTCGATAGGGTCACCCGCCCAGCGCAATATCCGCTCGAAGCTCAGCATCGCCCGAATTCGCCCGCCCGCCTCATGCCATCCTTCGCAAGACAGAGTCGCTGAGGCCTTATGAATTCGGTCCTCCGGCTCAAGAATAGCAGAGCCGGTGCGTAAATGGCGGTCAAACCGCGCTTGTCGCCACGCATCCACCGCCCGGATTACGGCACAGCGGCGGCGTGTCCGTGGCCCAATCGTCGCGCCAGCACTCTTGTTCGATCGGCGGAATGGAACTCCCGTGTTGGCCCTGGCCGACCCTAAATAGGGGCGCTACAACGAGACAATCGGCAAAGCGGGGAATGGGTATGGTCAAGGTCTCGATCGGCCTCATTGGCATGGAGCGGCTATCGGGCGGAGATTTCGCCGGCGTGGTCGAGGCGGCGCAGCAGGCCGACGAGGCGGGCGTCGACATCGTCAGCCTCACCGACCATGTCGTGATGGGCGAGCATCTGGAGAACTACCCTTACGGCCCCTTCCCCATGCCGCTCGACTACCCCTGGTTCGAGCCCTTGACCGTGCTCGCCGCCATCGCCGGCGCTACGCGCAAGATCAGGCTTTCCGCCGGCGTCGTGATCGCACCGCTGCGCCCCGCCGTTCTGCTGGCCAAGCAGTTGGCGACCCTGGATGTGATGTCGCGCGGACGGGTGACGATCGGGCTCGGCGTCGGCTGGCAGAAGGAGGAATACGACGCGTCCGGCATCCCATGGGAGGGCCGCTACTCCCGAATGGAAGAGCAGATCAGGGTTTGCAAGCTCCTGTGGTCGACCGCGCCGGCCAGTTTTTCGGGTAAAACAGTTTCGTTCGAACGGATCCATGCCTATCCGCGGCCGGTGCAGGCCAAGATGCCGATCTGGTTCGGCCTCGCCCCCACGGAACGGAATTTCGCCCGCATTGCCGAACTCGGCGACGGCTGGGTACCGATGGAGCGCCGACCCGAAGTGCTGAAGGGCCATATCCAGGCGCTGCGCTACGCCTTCGCCGCCCGCGGTCGCGACCCCGCCGAAGCCGACGTGCGCGTCGGGCTGCGCCCCGCAATTCCCCCAGGGCAGGACCGTCCCGACCTGGAGGTGACGCTGAAGACGGCTCCTGCCCTGATCGAGGCCGGCGCGACGGTGATCGAGTTCCTGCCCTCCGCCTGGTGCCGGAGCGCTGCCGAGCTTCCTGCGTTCTTCGCCCGCATCTCCGCATGGCGGGACGGCGTGAATTGAGCGACCAGTTGATCGCCGATGAATGGACCCTGCTTCGCCTTGCTTATCGCTATGCCGAGGCAGTCGACCGGCGGTGGTCCCAGGCGCTGGCCGCCTTGTTTACTGAGGACGGCGTCATTGCGCGCAGCGGCGCCGAGTGGCGCGGCCGCGCCCAGCTGCTTGGCATTCCGGCCAGGCTCGACGGGCTCTACGCCGCAACCCTTCACACGGTCCGCAACCAGACAGCGCGGGTCGTGGACGACAGCGCGGCGGGCGAGACCTATTCAGTCGCCTACCACCTGAAACGCCCCGAGAACGGCAAGCAGGAACGGATCGATTGGGGCATCCGCTATCAGGATTCTTTTGTCCGCATGGATGGGAAATGGCTGTTCTCGCGCCGAGAACTGATCGTCGACTGGATCGAAACAACCGCGTTGCCGGTCGAGCCGTGAGGAAATCGCCGATAAGCCCGCGGATTTCCGGATTCGTCGCCGTGCTCCTTTCGAGGCTGCGATGACGGACCTGCTGGCCCGGCTCAACGACGAGCGCGCAATCGAGCGGGTCTATCTCGCCTATTGCGACATCATCGACCGCAAGGAATTCGCCCGGCTGTACGAGGTCTTCACCGCGGACTGCATCGGCGATTACCGCTCCACGAATGGGAAGATCCAGGAAGGCTTGGCGCCCTTGGTCGAACACGTGACCCGCGGCATGGGCCCAGGGTCGGATTGCGGCCCGACGCACCACAATGTCTGTAATTTCCGCATCTTCGTCGACGGCGACCGTGCCACGGGTAAGGCCCATTTCTACGCCGCGCACGAAGGCATCAACCGCTGCGCGGGCGAGCACTATACCTGCTGGGGCGAATATGATGACCAGTGGGTGCGCACGCCTGCCGGCTGGCGCGTTTGCCGCCGGACCTATCGGAATTTCCTGATCGACGGCACGGTGGATGTGGTGCGGAAGGTGCGGGGATAATGCGCACCTACGAACATCGTTGCTGAAAACGCAATCGAATGCCGACCGTTCTAAGGACCGCGGGCTTTCGATTTTTCTTCTACAGCTTGGAAGGCAACGAGCCCATGCATATCCACGTGGAGCATGGGGACAAGGTAGCCAAGTACTGGCTCGATCCGGTGCAGCTCGAGAGCTCCCACGGATTTCATTCGCAGGAATTGAATAGGCTCCGTATGATCATCATCGAGAATCGCATCACGTTTCAGGAGGCGTGGCGTGCCCACTTTGGCAGTTAAATTCGACGCTACCGCTGTCGACGTGCAGATTGACGATTCGCTTCTGCATGTGACCTTGGCTGATGGCCGCGAGCTGGCCGTGCCTCTGGAGTGGTTTCCGCGGCTCCGTGATGCGACACCTGAGCAGCGCGCGAACTGGCGCCTTATCGGACGAGGCCACGGTATCCATTGGCCTGATATCGATGAAGACATATCCGTCGCGGGGCTTTTGCGCTCCGCCTGAACCACAACCATATCCATGCCAAACAGGAAAATCCTGATCGCCGGCGCGTCCGGCCTCGTCGGCACCGCCACGACCAAACTGTTCGCCAGCCGGTCGGACTGGGAGGTCGTGGCGATCTCCCGCCGCAGGCCGTTCCTGCTGCCGGAAAACGCGCAGCACCTGTCGGTTGGCCTGCTCGATGCGGAACAGTGCGTCGGCGTGTTTGGCGCCATGGACGACGTGACCCATGTCGCCTACGCCGCGGTCAACGAGCAGGAGGGAAACATGGTCGCCGGCTGGCAGGATCCTGTGCAGGCGGCCAAGAACATGGCGATGCTCAAGAACCTGTTCGATCCGTTGGCCGCGGCGGCGAAGAGCTTCCGGCACATTTCGCTGGTGCATGGCATGAAGGCCTATGGCTCACATCTGTGGGACCGGGTCCCGCCCCTGCCCTACCGCGAGAGCCTGCCTCGCGTACCGCACGAGAATTTCTATTATCATCAGGAAGACTATATCGCCGCTAAGCAGGCTGGGAATGACTGGGCCTGGACGGTGATCCGCCCCGCCATGATCGCCGGCGAGGCGATCGGCGCCAATATGAACTCCTATCTGGTGCTGGCGGTCTTCGCCGCGCTCTGCAAGGAGGCAGGGCTTCCTCTGCCGCGACCGGATGGGACCAGCATGGTGACCGACGTGGCTGACGCCGACCTGATCGCGCTCGGCCTCGAATGGGCCGCGGAAAGCCCGGCCGCCCGCAACGAGATCTTCAACCTGGTCAACGGCGACATCTTCTCACTGCACGACGCATTCCCCATCGTTGCCGAAGCCTTTCGGATGGAGTTGGGGGAGCCCAGGAAATACGAACTGGTGGAAGAGCTCAGGAAGCACGCGCCGCTCTGGCCCGACATGGTCCGCAAATACAAACTTCGTGCGCCGGAAGACTTAGGTGCGCTGCTCGGCGAGTCTCTGGAGGTCGGCGGCAGCTGGACCGCCGACATCGCGCCGGCCGACGTGGTGCGCTACGGCCTCGCCAGCACAATCAAGATCCGGCAGGCCGGCTTCCATCACTGCATCGATACGGCCGAGATGGTCGCCAAATATATGCGCCGCTATCAGGAACTCGGGCTGGTGCCCGCCGCGGGCTAAGCGGCCGCGTCCTCGCGGATCATCGCGGCGCCCTTCTCGCCGATCATGATCGAAGGTGCGTTGGTGTTCCCCGTCGTGACCGTTGGCATGATCGAGGCATCGACGACCCGCAGGCCGCCAATCCCTCGCAGCCGCAGCCGGGAGTCGACCACGGCCAGCGGATCCTCGCCCATCCTGCAGGTGCCGACCGGATGATAGAGGCTGGTGCCGCCCTTGCGGACGAAATCTTCCAGTGCGGCGTCGGATGCCACCGCGTCGCTCGGCAGTGTTTCTCCTAGGCTGTGCCGCGCCAGCGCTGGCTGCGCGAAGATGCGTCGCGCCTGGCGGATGCCGGACAGCATGACCTGGATGTCGGTCGGTGAGGACAGGTAGTTGGGACGGATGGTCGGGTAGGTAAACGGGTCGGCGGACTTGGCCATCACCGACCCGCGGCTTTCCGGCCGGACCGGGCAAACGGCCATCGTTGCGCCGGATTCCCGCTCGAGTTCGCCGAAGCGGTTCTGATCATAGCTCGCGGGCGTGAACAGCAGCTGCAGGTCCGGGCTCGAAAGGCCCTCGCGGCTGCGGCAGAAAAGCGTGGCGCTGGTGACACCGAAGGTCAGCGCTCCCTTGCCGATGGTGGCCCAGTTGAGCGCCTCGCGCACCAGCCGCGTTCCGCGCGACAGCTGGTTGATCGAGATCAGGTCCTTGATCCGGTGCGTGATCCTGACCGCGTAATGGTCAGACATGTTGGCGCCAACACCAGCGGCATCGTGCAGCACCTCCACGCCGATTGACTTCAGATGATCGGCCGGCCCAATACCCGAAACCTGCAGCAGCTGGGGCGAATTGATCGAGCCGCCCGACAGGATCACCTCGCGAGCGGCCAACGCCGTGCGATCGGCATCGCCCTGCCGGAAGGCGACCCCGGTGCAATGCTTGCCGTCGAACAGCAGCCGGGTCGCGATTGCCCGGGTTTCGATCCGGAGATTGCTCCTACCCTTCGCCTCGCGCAGGAATGTCCGTGCCGTCGACCCGCGGAAACGGCCGTTCCGTGTCATCTGGGCATAGCCGACGCCTTCCTGGGTCTTGCCGTTGAAGTCCGGCGTCAGCGGAAATCCCGCCTGCTGCGCGGCTTCGACGAAGCGATGGGTCAACGGCAGGACAGTGCGGTAGTCCTCCACCTTGAGCGGCCCGTCCTTGCCGCGCCAGGCCGGGTCGCCCGGTGCGTACCGCTCGGATTTGCGAAAGAAGGGGAGCACGTCGTCATAGCTCCACCCGCGGCAGCCCATCTGCGCCCAGCCATCATAGTCGGCGGGGTTGCCGCGGACATAGAACATGCCGTTGATCGAGCTCGATCCGCCCAGCACCTTGCCGCGCGGCCAATGGATCGGCCGGTTGCCCGTCGTGGCTTCGGGCTCGGCCGTGTAGTTCCAGTTGACCCGCGGATTGTGCAGCAATTTCAGGATTCCGGCCGGCACATGGATCAGCGGATACCAGTCCCTTGGACCCGCCTCGAGCAGCAGCACCTTTGCTCCTGTCTCGCTCAGACGTGCCGCAACGACACAGCCCGCCGAGCCGGCCCCAACGACGACGTAATCGGCCGCGATCTCGGCCATAGGTCCTCCCTCGTCGCCTTTTTCGGCAACTATTTGACACGCTCACCCGTGATTGATGATCACGGTCTTGGTAGCCGAGAATTCCCTGAGCGCTTCAAGGCCCTTTTCCCGGCCATGCCCCGAGCTCTTGAAGCCGCCGAACGGCAGTTCGACACCCCCGCCGGCGCCGTAACCGTTGATGTAGACCTGGCCCGACCGCACGGCGCGCGCCAGACGCAGCGCGCGACCGACGTCGCGCGTCCAGACCCCTGCCGCAAGGCCGTATTGGGTGTCGTTGGCCAGCCGGATCACCTCGGCCTCGTGCTTGAACGGAATGGCGGAGAGGCAAGGACCGAACACCTCCTGCTTGGCAAGCGCGTGATCCGTCGGCACCGGGCCGAACAGCACGGCCGGCACATAGAATCCGCTGTCGGCGGCATCCGGCGCGATCTGCCCCTCGGCCAGCACCGGCACGCGATCCGCCTTGGCGTTGCCAATGAATCGCTGCACGCGATCCCGCTGCTTGGCGTTGATGAGCGCGCCGAAATCATACTCGCCATGATGCGGGCCGGTCTTGAGCGAACGGAAGCGGCCGGCAAAGGCGTCGACCACCCTGTCCCATGCGGTCTCCTCGACCAACAGGCGGCTACCGGCGACGCAGGTCTGGCCGCTGTTCACGGTGATGGCGCCGACGATCACCGGCAGCGCCGCCTCCAAGTCCGCGTCGGCGAAGACGATCTGCGGCGATTTCCCGCCCAGCTCCAAGGTCACGGCGACGTGATGCCGGGCGGCGGCCTGCTGGATCAGCGTCCCCACCTCGGGCGAGCCGGTGAACGTGATGAAATTGACGTCCGGATGAGCAGCCAGCGCCGCGCCGGCCTCCTCGCCCAGCCCGGTAACGACATTGAGCACGCCCGCCGGCAGCCCGGCCTCGAGCGCCAGCTCGGCCAAACGGAGGGTGGACAGGCACGCATCCTCCGCCGGCTTCACCACCATCACATTGCCCATCGCCAGCGCCGGCGCGGCCGTGCGGCCCAGCATCTGGGTCGGCGAGTTCCAGGGCAGGATGGCGCCGACAATCCCATGCGGCTCGCGGAAGGTCATCGCGGTGAATCCGCCCGGCAAGGGGATGGTCTCGCCACCCACCTTGTCGGCCGCGCCGGCATAGAACTCGAAGTAGCGCACCAGCACGGTGACATCGCCGCGCGCCTGCTTGATCGATTTGCCGACGTCGCGCGCGTCGAGCTGCGCCAGACTTTCATGCTCGGTCGCGATCAACCCGGACAGCCGCATCAGGATACGCCCGCGCTCCGCCGGCGCCATCCGGCCCCACGGCCCTTCGAACGCGCGCCGCGCCGCCTTCATCGCGCGATTGATGTCCTCCGCATGGCCGCGCGGGATGGAGGCAAAGACCCGGCCGTCGGACGGCGCCACAACATCGAGCCGCCTGCCCGATATCGCCTCCTCCCGCCGGCCGTCGATGATGGCGTGGTAGCGGACGATTTCCGCCGCTTTCCCGCCCTGCAGCTCCTCCAACGCGTCCATCGATCCTCCCGCCGGTTCAGGCGCCGCGCTTGACGGCGGACGCCCTTTATCTAGGGTAGCCAGGCGGTAAACCATCAGCAACCGTCGGTGTGCGACGACCAGACCGACGCGTAGCGGAGCAGAAATGACGGACCTCCCGAACTCCCTGTGGCCAGAGCCGGCCAAAGGCAAATGGGCCGATTTCCTGGGCGGTCTCAAGGTGCTCGACCTCTCACGCCACCTGCCGGGTCCGCTCGCCTCCCTGCTGTTGGTCGATCTGGGCGCATCGGTCCTGAAGATCGAATCTCCATCAGGCGACGAGGCGCGGGTCCTTGGCCCGATCGGGCCCCGCGGTGTCTCGGTCTATTTCGAAGCGGTCAACGCGGGGAAGGTCAGCCTCAAGCTCGACCTGCGCAACGCCGATGACAAGGCGCAGTTTCTAAGCCTGGCCGATGAAGCCGACATTCTGCTGGAATCCTTCCGGCCCGGCACGCTGGCGCGGCTCGGCCTTGCGCCGGAAATGCTGCGTGAGCGGAACCCCCGGCTGATCTATTGCGGTCTCTCGGGATTCGGCGCCACCGGTCCCCGGCGCGATCAGGCCGGACACGACAACAATTATCTCTCCCTGAACGGCGCGCTTGCCGGCACCGGGCTCAAGGACCTCCCCGTCTTCTTCGACCCGCCGGTCGCCGACGTGACCGGCAGCATGATGGCGACGATTGCCATGCTGGGGGCAGTCAACAAGCGGGCGCGCGATGGCGAAGGCTGCATCCTCGACCTGGCGCTTGCCGACTCGGTCATGCCGCTGGTCAGCTTTCCCCTGGCCGCCCTCGATGCCGGCCACGGGCCACCCAAGCGCGAAGGGGAACTCCTCAACGGTGGTGCGGCGCGCTATCGGCTCTATCGCTGCGTCGATGGCACATTCGTGACTTTGGGCGCAGTCGAACCGAAATTCTGGGCCGCGTTCTGCGATGCCGCGGGCCGGCCGGACTGGACGCCGCGGTACGAGGAGCCCCTGCCCCAGAGCGGACTGATCGCCGAGCTGGAGGCGCTGTTCGGTACCTTGACCCAGGCTGAGGCCGTGGCTCGGTTCGGACCGGCCGATTGCTGCCTGGCGCCCGTCCTGGACCTGGAGCAAGCAGTCGAAACGGAACAGGTGCGGACACGCGAGCTCGTGCGACGCGGGCCCGACGGTCGCTGGCAAGCGTTGTTTCCCGGTCTGGTCGATGGTGTTGCGCCGACCATTCGCAATCCATGGCGCGAGATCGAAAAACCCCGCTAATATATCGTCCCGCCGACTCCACTACCGCCCCATGCACGCACGACGTATTGCCTTCGCATCCATTTCGCTCGTGACCCTGTCGACACTTCTCGCTGGCTGCCAGCACAGCCAGAAGCAGGCCGCCCAATGCCACACCGAGATGGTGGCGATGCGGGACGGGGTGAGGCTCGCGACCGATATCTATGAGCCTGGCACGCCAGGACGGCATCCCGTCGTTCTAATGCGCAATCCTTATGGCGCTACGCTCGGGGCTGGTTGCGGGTCGAAGCTGAGCCGCGACCAGCTCGATTCGTACGTCCGCGACGGCTATGTCGGAATCTCGCAGGACGTCCGCGGCACAAGCCGGTCGGAAGGCACGTTCACGCCTTTCGTCCAGGAACAGAATGATGGCTATGACACGGTCGAGTGGGCCGCGGCCCAGCCCTGGTCGGATGGTCATGTCAGCATGACAAGCGGCTCCTATCTGGGCGTTACACAATGGCAGGCCGCGCTTTCCGACCCGCCGCACCTGGTTGCTATCGCCCCGGCGATTGCTGCTGCGGACTACCATGACGACTGGATTTACCGGAACGGCGTCTTCGACCCGCTCTTCACGGTGTCGTGGATTTCCGGCGGATTTGTCCCCGATCAGCTGGCGCGCGACCTCAAGGCCCAAGGCGTGTCGCAAGGCGAAATCGACGCCAAGCTTGCCGGCTGGAAGCAGGAGCGGAACGACAACCTGACCAGGTGGATGGCGAACCTGCCCTTGAGCGGCTTCTGGAATACGGACATTGCGCGCGATGCCCCGTTCTACGGCGAATGGCTTCGCCATCCCTATTACGATGCCTTCTGGAAACAGACCGACCTTGGCCAGCACTACAAGAACGTCGCGGTTCCCGCCCTGATCTCGGGTGCCTGGTACGATCTGTTCGCGGTCGGCACTATTGATTCCTACTGGGGAATGCGTGATCACGCCGGCACGCTCACGGCGCGCAAGGGCACAATGCTCGCCATGTCGTGGGGCGGGCATGCAGCGCTGGACGAGCCGTCTCCCGGCGAGATCACCTGGGGCCCCGATCCGAGTGACAAGGACCTCGCAAAGCGCTTCATCGACCACTACGCCCGCGGGGTCGAAAACGGGATCGAGCAGGAGCCGCGGGTGCAGCTGGTCGTGCTGGTGCCGCCAGACCGAGGCACCCATGGCACCAGCTTCCTCTATAAGACGACAGACTTTCCCGTGCCCGGCACGCGCTGGGCGCGCTTCTATCTTTCGAGCAGCGGCCGAGCGAACACGAAAAGCGGCGACGGCGTGCTGGCTGCTGGCCAAAGTAGCGGCCCTGATGACCAATTCACCTATGACCCGAACCACCCGGTACCGACACGGGGCGGCAATGATGGCATCCCGGGTATACCGGGTGGCGCCTTTGACCAGTCCGGCATCGAAAGCCGTCAGGACGTGCTCGTCTACAAGAGCCCGCCGCTCGCCGACGACATGGCCGTGATCGGGCCGGTTACGGTGTCGTTCTGGGCGCGCACGTCGGCGCCTGACACGGATTTCACGGCCAAGCTGGTTGACGTTCACCCGGACGGCTTTGCCCACAACGTCGTAGACCGGATAATCCGCGCGCGGTTGAGGCGTGGCTCCAGCCATCCCCCCGAGCCGATCCAGCCGGGCCGCGCCTATCCCTACACGCTAAGCCTCGGCAGTACGGCGACGATTTTTCGCAAGGGCCACCGCGTGCTGCTGGAAATCTCATCCTCCAATTTCCCGCACTACGACCGCAATCTGAACACCGGCCTGTCGAACGAGGACACCAACATGGTGGCGATCGCCGACCAGACCATCCTGCACGACGAAGCGCACCCGTCCTATGTCGAGCTGCCCGTGGTGCCGGGCGTGACGGCGCCCTGAGGCGAGGGATCTAATCCGTCGACCCCGCCTGGCACCAGCTTACCTGGCCGCGCGACGGTCTCCTGCAAAGCACAACCTGCCGGCAGGCAGAGCGCTTGCCGATCAAGCGCGGCGCTGTTCGACAATAATTCTTCGTCAAGGTCGTGCTCTACGGTATCATGATCCGGGCTTAGACCCGGTGACCGAAACGCGGAGACGGATCTTGTCCACCGCCCAATTCGACGCAATCGTCATCGGCGCCGGCCAAGCCGGGCCGCCGCTGGCCGGAAGGCTGACGGGGGCCGGCATGAAAGTGGCGCTGATCGAGCGCAAGCTGTTCGGCGGCACTTGCGTCAACACCGGCTGCATCCCGACCAAGACGCTCGTGGCGAGCGCCTATGCCGCGCATCTGGCCCGCCGCGCCGCCGACTACGGCGTCACATTGGGCGCCCCGGTCGGCGTTGACATGAAGGCGGTAAAGGCGCGGAAGGACGCCGTCTCTGGCAGGTCGCGCGGCAATGTCGAGAAATGGGTCCGGGGCATGAACGGCTGCACGGTCCTCCAGGGCCACGCCCGCTTCGAGTCCCCGACCGAGATCCGCGTCGGCGAGAATTTGCTGGCGGCACCCCGCATCTTCATCAATGTCGGCGGCCGGGCCTCGGTGCCCGATATGCCGGGCGTCCACGATGTAAGGTACCTGACCAACACCTCGATGCACGAGATCGATACTCTTCCGCGCCATCTAGTGGTGGTGGGTGGGTCTTATATCGGACTCGAGTTCGCCCAGATGTATCGCCGGTTCGGCAGTCAGGTGACGGTGGTCGAAAAGGCCCCGCGCCTGATCGCGCGGGAGGACGAGGATATCTCAACGGCCATTCAGGATATCCTGACGAACGAAGGGATAACCGTCCGCGTCAATGCCGAATGCATCAGCTTCCGCCCGGTAGGCGAGGACATTGGTGTCGGTGTCGACTGCACCGAGGGCGAGCCGGAGATCGTCGGCTCCCATGTCCTGCTTGCGGTCGGTCGTACGCCCAACACATATGATCTCGGTCTCGACGAGGCCGGCGTCGCGGTCGACACACATGGCTACATCACTGTCGACGACCAGTTGCGCACCAACGTTCGCGGTATCTGGGCAATGGGCGACTGCAATGGCCGCGGCGCCTTCACCCACACCTCCTACAACGATTTCGAGATCGTCGCCGCCAACCTGCTGGACAATGACCCGCGCCGGCTCAGCGACCGCATCCAGACTTATGCGCTCTATGTCGATCCACCGCTTGGCCGGGCCGGCATGACCGAAGCCGAGGTCCGCAAATCCGGACGCCCCGCCCTGGTCGGCATGCGACCGATGACCCGAGTCGGGCGCGCCGTGGAAAAAGGCGAGACCCAAGGCTTCATGAAGGTCCTGGTCGACGCCGAAACCAAGCATATCCTCGGCGCCGCCATCCTCGGCGTCGGCGGCGATGAGGCGATCCACTGCATTCTGGACATCATGTCGGCGAAAGCGCCCTACACGACCCTGCAGCGCACGGTGCATATCCACCCCACCGTCTCCGAGCTGATCCCGACCATGCTGGGCGAGATGAAGCCGCTGGCTTAGCCGCCACTCCTTATCATTCATCAAAGTATGATTGCGCGTCGGAAATCATATGGTAGAGTATGATTATTCCGCTAGGGAGCGGGGGCGCTGGCTAAAGATGGGACTTCCGCGATCGGCATGGGCGGAGTCCAGACGGCATGACGGGGGAGGACAACATGAACGAAGGGCATATCGCTGAACGCGAGCTGATGAGCGATGCGGAGTCGCTTCAGGCTATCGCCAACATGCGGTCCAAGTTGGACGCAAAAGGGCTCGGCAACATCAACCGGCAGACGATGATCGGTATTGCCGACCGGCTGATCGCGCTCATCAAGGAAGGCCGCCCGACCTTGGCGCCGGCCTATATGGAGGTCGACACCGGAATCTATGGTGACCCTGACCTTTACGAGGCAGAGAAACGCGCCATCTTCGACCGGTTCCCGTTCGTCGCCGGCATGTCGCGCGACGTCGAGAAACCAGGCGACTTCCTCAACATCGATGATTTCGGCACACCAATCCTGGTCACGCGGAACAAGGCGGGAGAGATCAAGGCATTCGTCAATTCCTGCCGCCATCGTGGCGCGGCTCTGGTTTACGAGGAACGCGGCAGCGCGGGCGCTGGCTTCACCTGCCCCTATCACGGCTGGAGCTATAACCTCGACGGCAAGCTGCTCGGGATCACCTGCAACTCAAGCTTCGGCAACCCCGACAAATCCGAGCACGGCCTGATCGAAGTGGCAGCTGAGGAGCGCCACGGCCTGATTTTCGTCGCGACCAAACCCGGCGTAACGCTCGACCTGGACGCGTTCCTGGGGCCGGAGCTAGACCAGGAGCTGCCACATTGGGGCTTCGACAAGGTGCAATCGAGCAAGTCGGGCCCGATCCCGCTCGATGGCAACTGGAAGCTGTCGCTCGAGGCCTTCCTCGAATCCTACCATTTCGACTACGCGCACCGGGACAATCTGGCCCATTTCTATTTCGGCAACGTCGCCGATATCACCGTGCTGGGGCGGCATATCCGCCTGTCCATACCTCACAAGAGCATCACCGAGCTCAGCACGACCCCAGTAGATGCCTGGGTCCCTGAGAACCATATCACGCTCGCCTATATCCTGTTTCCCGGCACCATCTTGATCAACTCGCCGCAGGTATTGGAGTTCTTCCAGATCATCCCGGTGTCCGTCGGCAAATCGATTGTCCGCCATTCCTGCTATGCCCGGATGGACCTGAACGAGCCGGGAAACCTGGAGATGTTCGAGATGACTTGGGAGAACGCGCACAGCATCGTGCAGCGCCAAGACCTGCCCTACGGCGTGACCACGGCCCACGCCGCGGTCAAGGACAAGGCGATGCCGAAATTCCTGTTCGGCCGCAACGAACTGGCTTTGCAGCATTTTCACCACGAGATCCGCAAGGCAGTCGCCGAGGACACGCTACAAGGGAGGTAAAATTCATGGGTATAGATAGACTCGCGATCACGTCCCTGGCATTGACGGCCGCTATGGCCCTGCCCGCCCATGCGGAAACCAAATACGTCTCCTGGGAGGGCACGTGGCATCTCAACAAGACCGAGACACATTATCCGAAGGGCGTCCTAGTCACCGACAACGACCTCGTGGTCAGCAAGGATGACGGCAAGACGCTCAAATACGTTGAAACCGTCGTCAGCGCCGGCAAGACGATGGTCCAGCCCTATGACGGTGCCTATGATGGCAAGTTCTATGATGTCGGCAACGGCGAGACGATGGCCTTCACCCACCTGACTGCCACGTCCTACAAGGCGGTACGCCACAACAAGGATGGGTTTGTTCTCGAGCGCAGCACGTTCGTGCTGTCCAATGGCGGCAAGAAGCTCACGTGTCACGCCTGGGCGCAGCAACCCGGCGGCAAGCCGATCAAGTTCGACGAGATCTTCGACAAGGAGGCGTAAGCCGCCGAGAGCCGCCGCACCCCGGCGTCATATGTCCTCGAAGCTCCCTTTCCGCCCCTTGCCGGCCGCGAAGCGCGCGGCGCCGGCTTGGGCCTCCTGGAGTGCCGGCACGCCCAGTGCGAACTCGCGCGCCATCGCCGTTTCGATGCTCAAAGCCGCCTGCTCGTAGCTGGACAGCCGGTCGCTCCGCAGCGCCGCCTGCGGCATGCGCGCGATCTCTCGCGCCAGAGCCTCCGCGGCTGCGCGTGCACCTCCCGTCGGCACGACCCGGTTGGCGAGTCCCATCGCCAACGCCTCGGTGGCGCCGACGGGCCGCCCGGTCAGGATCATGTCGAGCGCCCGACTCTGACCGATGAGCCGCGGCAGCCGGACAGTACCACCGTCGATCAACGGCACGCCCCAGCGCCGGCAGAACACGCCGAGCACCGCATCTTCCTCCATCACCCGCAAATCGCACCAGCAGGCGAGTTCAAGTCCGCCGGCCACGGCATAGCCGCTGATCGCGGCGACCACCGGCTTGGAGAGCATCATCCGGGTTGGCCCCATGGGACCGTTGCCATCCGGCTCGACCCGGTTGCCGCGTCCCACCGCGAATGCCTGAAGGTCGGCTCCCGCGCAGAAATGCCCACCCGCACCCCACAGCACCGCCACATATGCCGCCTCGTCCGCGTCGAAGGCACGGAACGCGTCGGCGAGGGCCAAGGCGGCGTCGCGATCGACTGCGTTACGAACAGCCGGTCGGTCAAGGATGACCGTGGTCACTTGGCTCTGGCGCTCGACTCGGACGGCAGACATGGCATTGGCACTCCGAACCGCCTCGGCTGGACCGGGATCCTCCCGGAAGAGCCCGATCGGCCTCTAGTTACTGACCGTTCTGAATCCCAGGTGCAGTGCGCTGAACGACGATTCCTGGGCTTCGCGGGCGGCCGGACGGTAGCGGCGGCAATAATTGGGGGCGCAAAGGTACGAGCCCCCCTTGATCGTCCGCACTACGCGCGCCGCCGGTGTGCGCGGCGGCATCTCGGACATCTTCATCATGTCGCTGGATTCGGCCTGGTAGAGGCTGCTGGTCCATTCCCAGACATTGCCGATCATGTCGTAGAGCCCGTAGCCGTTGGGCGGAAAGCAGCCGACCGGTGCGCGGCCGGTAAAGCCGTCCTCACCGGTATTGCGACTGGGAAATTCGCCCTGCCATGAATTGGCCTGCCACTTGCCGCCGGGCGCGAGCTCGTCGCCCCAGGCGTAAGTTTTGCCGTCGAGGCCGCCCCGCGCAGCATATTCGAACTGCTCCTCGGTCGGCAGCTCACGGCCCAGCCAGTGAGCATAGGCGAGCGCGTCATCATAGCTGACCTGTACCACCGGATCGTTATCGCGGTCGACAATTGAGCTGCCCGGCCCTTCGGGATGGCGCCAGTCCGCGCCGGCCACGAAAGCCCACCACTGCAACGGGTCCTCGGTGGTTCTGATGCCCGTCGGCGACGTGAAGACCGCCCCGCCGGCCACCAGCTTGTCGGCTGGAACTTCAGGATAATCGGCAGGATTCGGCTTGCGCTCGGCGTCGGTGACGTAATGGGTCGCGGCGACGAATTGCGCGAACTCGCTGTTGGTGACCGCGTAGCGATCGATCGAAAAGCTGGCGACGGTCACCGAATGAACCGGACCCTCCTCCTCGTAGTATTTGTCGGACCCCATGCGGAACGTGCCACCGGGAACGCGGACCTGCTCCCTGCTCGGCTCCCGGCAGACCGCCGCCCGCTGCTCGCGCGATGCCGGCGAGAATTTCTGTGAGACCGCACCAGCCGCCGCCAGAACGAGGATTGCGCCGGCGACGACGACGAACAGAAGCCGCTTATGTGTCATTCCTCAATCTCAAATTTTGCCCATTGAAGCCCGGCCCGCGCGGAGCTGCAAGTCATGGGCGATGGCGCGGTTACTCCAAAGATCCCAGGATGAACCGCTCCATTGCCTTGGCAAAACCTTCGTCGTTGTAGGAATCGGTGACGGCGCCGGCCTGGGATTTAACCTGGTCGGAGGCGTTGCCCATGGCGATGCTGAAGCCGGAGCGCTTGAACATCAGGACGTCGTTCGGCTGATCGCCGATGGTGGCGATTTCCCCGGTCGGGATGCCAATGGTGCGCGACAGATACTCCACAACCGCGCCCTTGTTGGCGTCCTTATGGGTGATATCAAGGTAATAGGGCTGCGATCGGGCCGCCGTCGCGTGTTGCCCAAAGGCTGCCCGGGCATCTGCTTCGCATCTCTGCACACAGTCAAAATCGTCGCTCACGCCGACGATCTTGGCCGCCTGCTTCAGAGCATCGACGAAATCCGTGACCACCTTCGGATCGAACTTGACGGTCCACGCTTCGCGCTCGACATGGGGAGCGCCTGCTTTGGTGATCAGCCAGTCATTGCCGCTATAGACCCAGGCGTCGAGGCCGTGCTGGCGAATCAGATCGACGGCTCGCGTGGCGATATCGGGCGGCACAATCTTCTGCTCGATGATCGAGAGATCCGGCTTGACGAAGAGGCCGCCATTGAAGCCGGCGATCGGGGTATCGAGCCGCAGTGGAGCAATGAGCATACTCATGCCCTTCGGTGGACGGCCGCTGGTAATGGCGAAGCGGATGCCGACGTCATACAGGCGCAGGACGGCCGCCTGAGCGCGTTCCGTCAGCACCTTGTTCTGATTGACAAGAGTGCCATCGACGTCGGCCAGGACCAGAGAGATCTTCAGAGGCTTCGCCATGGTATTCCCTTCTGCGACACGTTCAGCTGGTGAGCGGCAGCCAGGCGCGGTCGTCGCGCCGCAGCAACTCGTCCGCCGCGGCGGGGCCTTCGCTGCCCGCCCGGTAATTGGGAAAGTCCTTGGGAGGCGTATTTGCCCAGGCATCAATGATAGGTTGCACGACCTGCCAGCCCGCTTCGACATTGTCGGCCCGCTGGAACAGTGTCGCGTCGCCGATCATGCAGTCATAAAGTAGCGTCTCATAGCCGGTGCTGGGCATGGTCTTAAAACGATCCTTATAGGCGAAATCCATGCTCGCCGAGGCGATCTGGACAGATGGCCCAGGATGCTTGGTGGCAAATCGCAGGGAGATACCCTCGTCAGGCTGGATACGCAGGATCATCCAATTCGGAGTCAGGCGGTCGACAGGAGTATTTCGAAACAGCGTGAATGGTGCCTGATGAAACCGTATGGCGATATGGGTGGTGTGCGCCGCAAGATATTTCCCGGTCCGCAAATAGAATGGGACGCCGGCCCAGCGCCAGTTGTCGATCAGCAGCTTGCAGGCAACATAGGTCTCGGTATTCGAGTCCGGCGCCACGTCGGGTTCCTGCCGATACGCACGCACCGGATGACCCAGAACCATGCCGGCATCATATTGGCCGCGCACGGCGTCCCGCAGAGCGCCTTCCGGATTTATGGGGTGCACCGCCTGTAGGACCTCGGCTTTCTTGGCGCGGACGGCGTCCGCCTCAAAGGAGACAGGAGGTTCCATCGCGGTCATCGACAGCAGCTGGAAGACGTGATTGGGAACCATGTCGCGCAGCGCACCGGTCTTCTCGTAGAACTTCCCCCGGTGTTCGACGCCGACGGTCTCCGCCGCCGTTATCTGCACATGGTCGATATGCTCCCGATTCCACAGCGGCTCGAACAAGCCGTTGGCGAAACGCAGGACCATGATGTTCTGAACCGTTTCCTTTCCCAGGAAGTGATCCATCCGGTAAATCTGGTGTTCGTCCAATATCTTCAGGATCTTGGCGTTCAGGGTCCGCGCCGAGTTCAGGTCGTGACCGAAGGGTTTTTCGATCACCACGCGGCGCCAGCCGCCTCCTTCTTCTTCTTCCTTGACGAGGCCTGCAGCTCCGAGCTGCTCGACCACGGTACCAAAGAATCGATCGGCCACTGCGAGATAGAAGAGGTGATTGCCGGCAGTGCCCTTGGCTTTGTCCAGCTCAGCCAAATGCTGACCGAGGCGGCGATAACAGCCGGGATCGGTGAGATCTCCTTGAAGATAGGTCATCCGCGTGGTCAGCCAGCGCCAGACATCCCGGTCGATATGATCAGCCTCCCACTCGCCGTCGCCCTTGGTGATGAATTCCCTCATCATATCCGTCAGGCTCTGCTGCCATTGTTCCGCGGTCTGGGATACCAGATCGATGCCGACGAGCTGAAAACCCTCCGATAGCCGCTTAGCAGTTGCCAAGTCGTAGAGAGCCGGCACGACGAGGCGCTTGGTGAGGTCGCCCGCAGCGCCAAAGATTACCATCACGCAAGGCGGCGCGACGGGCGCTGCTTCCGGAACATCGCTATCGGCCGGGCGCTGAGCCCGAGTTGCCGCTGGCTGACCGTTGTTGCCTACCATCACGTCCTCCTTTCCAGATCCAGCCGTTTCACTGCAGCAGCCTCGTCTGGTGGCTCGACCTGCTTGACAAGGCGCTAGGAATGAACGCCTGCAGTCTCGAAAATATCCACGAACTCGCGATAGCGGCGCGCGATCTCGGCTAGCGCTTCGTCTCGCGTGGCCTTCTTGGCCCGCCAGTCGACAAGGGGTTGCCAAAAATCGGTGCGACCGACAGCGAAGCCGATGAATCCAGGCACGGTCGCCGCCGTCTCCAGCCACGCTCTCACCTTGCGATCGTCCTCGCCACGACCAAGAATGATGCAGCGGACTTTGTCCCGGCCGCCGCGCTGCGCCGCCGCGACGATGCTTTCACAGTCCTCGCGTCGATCAAGACCTTCGACTTTCCACAGGTCCGGCTCGACGCCGGCGTCCTGAAGGTCTTGAATTGCCCGGACCATGAGTTTCGGCCGGAGCTGCAGGTCATAGGCCTTGTTGTCGCCCTTGAGCTCATCAAGCTGCGCCTTCTCCGCCGGCACCAGCAGCTCGAACATGAAGCGGCTTTGGCCCTTGCCGGCGAGATAGTCGGAGAGGCGCTTGAGGCGCTCGGCCTGCCTTCTGTTCAGAGCCTGATCACCCTCCGGATTATAGCGCACCAGAACCTTGCAGAAGGTCGGGTCGAAAGCCTCGATATGACGAGCAAAATCCTCGCCGTATTCGAAATCGAACTCCTCCTGCCCGCTTTTTTCAGCCGGGCAGCAGGTGATGAAACCCTCCGCCTTCGCGTCCCGCAGGATGGCGGCTCCGAACTGCTCATCCACCAGGATACCAGCCCTCGCTTTTGGAACGCCGCCGCCGACGGCCGCTTTGAAACCGTCATAGATCACGCGCTTGGCAGCCGCGATCTCAGCGGTCTGAGCCTCGCTGAGGGACCCCTCCCAACCGAACATCTTGGTCTCGAAGGAGGCGCGATGGTCGAAGGGAAGGATATAGAGAGGGCGGTCATATCCTCTTGGCATCGGGTGCCTCCTGGTCGAGCTGTCATGCTTCGAGCTTGGGCTCCGCGGCCATCCCACGCCCCACAGACCGTAGGACGCCGACCGTCGAACGATGAGCCCGTCTTCCGGCGCCTTTCCCTTCGATCCAGGACATCAAATCGTCCCAGGATTTGATGAAGGAAGCCGCCCCTTCGTGCTGAAGCTGGGTCGCCGGGGTGTCGATATCAATTCCCGCGTCGGTGAAGCCGGTCACCACCGCCGTCGCTACCTGCTCTTTCGCACCCGGTCTTACGTTTGGGCTCGTTCATCTGATAGCGTCGCGGCTCAGAGTCCCAACTCAATTCGCCTCTGACCCGCAACGAATGTGCGATCATGCGCGTCGTCCCATTTGAAACTCCCGACGTCCGGGGGTTCCTGCATCAGCCCGAGGATAGTCGGAGCAACCAAGGAATGGTTCTGACACATGGTGCCGGCAGCGATTGCACTACCCCATTGCTCGTCAGCATCGCGGCGGCATTCTCCGACGCTGGCGTCACAGTTCTGCGCTGCGACCTTCCGTTCCGCCGGCGTCGAGCTTCCGGGCCTCCATCTCCGTCGACAGCCGCTGCAGATCGCGCTGGTCTCCGGAGCGCGGTCGTCGCACTGCGGGGCATCGTACCCGGCCCGATGCTCCTTGGCGGACATAGCTATGGCGGCCGACAAGCAAGTCTGCTGGCCGCCGAGGAACCAGAGATTGCTGCAGCGCTCCTCTTGCTCTCCTACCCGCTCCACCCACCCGGAAAGCCGGCGCAATTACGCACGCAACATTTTCCGCGGTTGAAGATGCCGGCAGTGTTCGTTCATGGCATGGCCGATCCATTCGGTTCGATTGCCGAGCTTCAGGCCGCTGTCGCCACAATCCCGACGCGGGCCCGAATTGTCGCGCTCGAGAAAGCGGGACACGATCTGAAGAGAGGGCGCTTCGATTTGACTACGATCGTCGGCGCAGTTTTCGAAGCCGCCGCACGCTCATGAATGTGTTTCAGGTCGAACCCCGGTCGACTTCGGGGTCAATGCGTTGCATGTAAGCGTTTTCAGGTTCCGCAGAACGTCTTATGCACCACTTCCTCCGGGCGCGGCGGATCGGCATAGCGGGCGAAGGCCGGCTGGTCGTCATAGGGTCTGGCGAGTACGGTCAGGAGTTCGTCGAACTGCGTGTAGTCCCCACCGGCTTCCGCCGCCACAAGAGCCGCTTCGACTCTGTGGTTGCGCGGCACGAAAGCAGGGTTGACCGCCCGCATTGCGGTTCGGCGCGCCGCAGCGGTGCCGCTCTCCTCACCCAGCCGCTGCCGCCACTTGACGGCCCAGCCGTCGAAGGCTGCAGGTTCGTCGAACAGACTGCGCACAGCGTGGTCGTCATCCGGCCGTCCGCCTGCCGAATCGCTCAGCCGCCGAAAAGTCAGGGTGAAATCGGCATGGTTCTGAGCCATCCGATCCAGAAGATCCTGCGCCAAGACCATGTCGCCCTCTCGGGCCTGCGCCAGGCCGAGCTTTCGCCGCAGGCCGTTCGAATAGGCGGATTCGAACCTGGCGGGGAATGCGTCCAACGCCTCGCGGGCCACTGCAATCGCAGCCGCCTCGTCCTCGCCAAGCAATGACAACAGGGTCCCGGCAAAGCGGACGAGGTTCCAATGAGCAATGCGCGGCTGGTTGCCATATGCATAGCGCCCGTTGACATCGATCGAGCTATAGACCGTCGCGGGATGGAAATCGTCCATGAAGGCGCACGGGC
Organism: uncultured Rhodospirillales bacterium; assembly: GCA_964631425.1. Classification (GTDB taxonomy): domain Bacteria; phylum Pseudomonadota; class Alphaproteobacteria; order BOG-932; family Roseiterribacteraceae; genus BOG-932. The sequence goes on along the minus strand of CAZVYC010000008.1, from coordinate 17,211 downwards.
CATAGTCTATGGTCTCCCCCGCGATTGACATGTTGTCGGTGTTCATCACGCCATGGATGAACCCGATCAGCTGCCAGCGCGCAACCAGCGCCGCCACCCGATCGATGACCCCGTCGAGCAGCGTGCGATAGGGTCTTTCTGCTGCTGCAGCTTGGGGATAATGCCGGGCGATCACATAATCGGCGAGGCTGCGCACCGCGTCCGCATCGCCCTGGTTGGCAAAATATTCGAATGTGCCGATCCGCACATGGCTCGTTGCAACCCGCGTCAGGATCGCGCCGGACAGGGCCCCATCCCGCAGAATCTGTTCGCCGGTCGTCACTGCGGCCAGTGCGCGGGTGGTTGGAACCCCGAGCGCCGCCATCGCCTCGCTGACCATATATTCGCGCAACACGGGCCCGAGCGCGGCCCGGCCGTCGCCCCGGCGCGAGAACGGCGTCCGCCCCGCGCCCTTCAGCTGGATGTCGCGGCGAACGCCCTCCCGATCGATCACCTCACCCAGCAGCACCGCGCGCCCGTCGCCGAGCTGCGGCACCCAATTCCCGAACTGATGGCCCGCATAGGCCATCGCCAGTGGCTCCGCCCCTTCCGGTATGAGATTGCCCGCAAGCATCGCCACACCGTCGGATGACGCGAGATTTTCCGGATCGGCTCCAAGATCCCGGGCGAGCCTGTCATTCAACCGGACAAGCCTGGGCGCCGACACGGGAGTCGGGGCAAGCCGAACGAAGAACCGCGGCGGCAGACGCGCGTAGCTGTTGTCGAATGCGAAAGGTGCAGCACCGGATGGCCGAACTTCAGAGCGTTCGGGCGTCGCCAGGGGAAAGTTCGCCATTACGATTGTGCTCTCCAGCCAATAACCGGCTGATCTGCACGGTCTCGTGAAAAATAGTGCATGGTGCGGCGCCGGACCAGCCGTGTGCCACCGCACATGTCAATGTGCGATGGGGGCGGCCGCGCCGAGCTTGACCTTCCGCAGGGCAAGCGCAAGCGGCACTGCCGCCAGCGAGATCAGCATTGGGGGCGATGGCGAACTGGCGTGCGGCAATAAAAGCGTCATCGGTGGACTGATAATGCCGGGCATTATCCAAATAGAGGTATCCCGCCGCGCCGACAGGCATCAGCCAGAAGAGGCCGAAGGCAAGCGCGATCGGATGCCGGCGGAACCAGCCCGTGCGGGCATCGTCCGCGGGGCGGGGCTGCGCACCGTGCTCCACCTCGTAGGGCGGGCTTGGCTGGTCGCGAAGCAGTCTCTCCACGCGGGGCGCCGCCGAAGACCGGGCCGGCTCCTGGGTCTCGGGGTGCGCCTCACGCTTCACGGCGGATTCGCGAACAGACCGGGGGGAAGATGACGAATCGGATCGGCCCCGAGACTGCAGCAGATGCTTCTTTAGATCGGGCATCACGAGATTGCGCATCACACACCACCTCTTTTGAGCGCGATGAAAGTCCGTTTGGGTTGGTCATGGGTGCCCATCGAACCGGCACGGCAAGCAATTCACCGCCGACACCAGCATCGTCAGACTTGTCCGGAAATCGTTGATCGACACGATGCACAGCACGGCGCCGACGAGCAGCGCGAGAGCAAAGGCCAATCGCTCCAGGTTGACGCCGCGCGGACCGCTCCGTTCTTCGGGGCCGGTGGCAAGGGATACCCATCCGGTGTCCCCGCCGCTGATGCGATTGGGATTCTCTCCATCGTTGAATGTCATCACGAACGCCATCACCATCTCCATAAACTAGACCGTCCAGTCTTATGGTGGATGTAGACTTCCGCGGGACGCGTGTCTATATGGAACTAGACGGTATAGTATGACTATGGGGAATGGCTGGGACGTCCAGCGTGCATGAAAGGCTCATCCGATGACATCTCTCGACCAATCATCGAGTCCGGCCACGACCGGCAAGGCTGCGCGGATCATTGCCGCCGCGCGCGAGGCATTCCTCGAACAAGGCTATGACGGCGTCAGCATGGACGAAGTGGCGAAGCGCGCCGGCGTGGCGAAGCAAACTGTCTATGCCCATTACGCCAGTAAGGATGCCTTGTTCCTCGCCGTCGTCGACAGCGAGCAGCGCGTCATGCTCTCCGCGCTTTCGACAACCGGGCCGCTGCCGATCCGCGACAGGTTGGAACAGATCGCGCAGGAGCTCATTGAGATGCTGCTCGACCCTTCGCTGCTGTCCCTCTTCCGAATTACCTTAGCAGCTGCTCACCGCTTTCCGACGCTGGGGCACTCGATCTATGAAACCCGCGTGAAACAAACCCACGCGATTATTCTCGACATGATTGAACGGGCCTTTGAAGACGGCAATCTCGTGACCAACGATGCGTCTACCGCGGCTGATCAATTCGTCGTTCTTGTCAGAGGCGAGCTGCACTTTCATTGCATGCTCGACCCAAGCTTCCGGCCGTCTCGTGCGGAGACCAAGCGGCAGGTCGACGCCGCCATCGATTGCTTCTTGGCTAGATATGCCGCGCCCGCGGCATTGTCAGTTTAGCTCTTGATTTCATTGGAGCGGGTGAAGGGAATCGAACCCTCGTCGTAAGCTTGGGAAGCTTCTGCTCTACCATTGAGCTACACCCGCGTCGCTTGTGCTTATACGGTGCCGGCGCGCGGCCTTCAAGCGGACTTGCGCTCCGCCTGCACGGCCGGCCGGCCCTCGCCCGGCCGCACCTTCTGGACCATGCCGTGCACGTCCGCGAGCGCGCCCGGCACAAGCTCCAACCCCAGGACTCGCGCAGGGTCGACCGGGCCGGGCAATTCGAGCTTCTCGGCCACCGCCCTGTTGAAGCCGAACTGGCAATAATAGGGCTCGTCCCCCACCAGGATGACGATGCGATAGCCGAGGTCCCGCGCGACCGACAGGCTGTTCCAGATCAGCGCCCGCGCATAGCCCTTGCCGCGGTCCTCCGGCGCCACCGCCACCGGCCCCAGCAGCAGCGCCAGCATTCGGTCCGGCCCGATCACCACCGGCCAGAAACGCAGGCTTCCCTTGAGCACACCGTCCTCACGGATGACACTGTCCAGCTCGGCAACCGGCTCGACGCCCTCGCGCAGGCGATAAACCGTCTTGCCCTCGCGATCGGGGCCGAAAGCCAGGTCGAGCAGCCGCTCGATATCGGCATTGTCCTCGGGGCGTTCGCCGGTGATATTCATGGGCGCTGGTTACCATGGGACCCGCAGCGGGGCAATTTGAACTCGCCCCGATTGAACGCTGCCGGGTGTGGGTCTGTTCAGATCGGCTTCCCGGTCGTATGGTTCTGTGAAAATCTGCCAGCCAGGCGCCGATGTACACTGCCTCGACCCGCTCGATCACCGTCACCGTGAACCCTTCCTACCTGGAGGAGGAATCGACTCCCGCGAACAATGAGTTCCGCTGGGCCTACCGTGTGCGCATCGAGAATAATGGTACCGGAACCGTCAAATTGCTGTCGCGCTATTGGCGGATCACCGATGCCATGGGGCGGGTGAAGGAGGTGCGCGGCGCCGGCGTGGTCG
>CAZVYC010000008.1:0-13701 GCA_964631425.1 uncultured Rhodospirillales bacterium | reverse complement strand
CGAGGGGCTGACCTTCGGCAAGCCGGTGGTGATCGAGGCGCCGTACGACGCGGACCTGGTGGCGCCGGGCCAGCTCTCCTTGGTCGCCATCCACTACTACGATCCGCTGCTCAAGAGCTGGACGCCGCTGCCGACGCCCTCCGGAATCATGGACGGCCTCTATCAGATGGAGGAGCGCGGCAGCGGTGAATTGTTCAATGTCGTCATCCCTGCCTTCTCGCTCGACAGTCCCTATCAGCCGGTTCGGCTGAACTAATCGCTCCCTTGATCGTTTGCACCCTGTCCTCACTTTTAAACCAGACGCGGCCGATAAGCGCCGCGTGTCCAGGATCGAACAATGCCCAACAAGCCGTCGCTCACGCCCGTTTCCGCTCCGCAAGCCATCGAGCCTGCCGCCCCGCCCCGCCCGAGCCGCGCCGAGGCGGAAGAGGCGGTCCGCACCCTGATCCGCTGGGCGGGCGACGATCCTGCCCGCGAAGGCCTGCGCGCCACACCGGACCGCGTCGTCCGCTCCTATGAAGAGTTCTTCGCCGGCTACGAGCAGGATCCGGAAGAGATCCTGGCGCGCACCTTCGAGGAAACTGAAGGCTATGACGACATGGTCGTCCTGCGCGGCATCCGGTTCGAGTCCTACTGCGAGCACCATATGGTGCCGATCGTCGGCATCGCCCATATCGGCTATCTGCCGCTCCGCCGCGTGGTGGGGATCAGCAAGCTCGCCCGCGTGCTCGAGATCTTCTCCAAACGGCTGCAGATCCAGGAAAAGATGACAGCCCAGATCGCCATGACGATCGATCGGGTGCTGCGCCCCCAGGGAGTGGCAGTGGTGATCGAAGGCGAACATCAATGCATGACCACGCGCGGCGTCCACCGCCCGGGCGTGAACATGGTGACGAGCCAGATGATGGGCGTCTTCCGCGACAACGAGGCCACCCGCAAGGAATTCCTCTCCATCATCGGCCACCGCCGCGGCGATTGAACCGGCGCACCGCCGCGCATCCCTTCCCTCGTCCGTCATCCGTCCAAAGACGGGATCCATCGCCCCGCAGCCGAAACGACAGCAAAATGGCCCCCGGCTCCGCCGGTACGCCGCGTCAAAGCGCGGCATCGCTCCGCCCGGCGCCGCGATCGAAGCTGGTGTTGTCTGGGCGCTGGATGGACGATAAAGCCCTGGGCGTGCTAGCCGTTTAGAGGTTGAGCAAAGCCAATCGCCCCGAGACCTCCGAAGATGAATCCGGGCTCCCTCCCGACCGATGCAGAACCGGCCGCCGTAATCGCCGATTTCGAACGCCGCGCCCGACGTCTCGAAACGCCGTGCGGAGACGGCTCTCTTGTCTGGCGCGCCTGGGGAAGCGGCCCACCCGTTCTTCTCGCCCATGGTGGACACGGAGCCTGGTCGCATTGGATCCGCAACATCGATGCTCTCGCGCAAAAATGGACGGTACTGGCCCCGGACCTTCCCGGATTCGGCGAGTCGGCCATGCCGGCGCGCGATGACCATGCGGCGATTGCGGACGCCATCGCCACGGGGTTGCGGCAGCTGATCGCGCAGGAACTTCCCCTGGACATCGTCGGCTTCTCTTTCGGTGGCGTGGCCGCCGCACATCTGGCCGTCTTTCATCCCGAACTCGTGCGTCGGCTGATCCTCGTGGACACCGGCGGGCTGGACCTGCCCATGGGTCCTATCGACGTGCGCGGAATTCGCGGCCTCGAAGACAAGGAACGCCGCGCAGTGCTGCGCGCGAACCTGCTGTCGCTCATGCTCCACGATCCGGCCAGCGTGGATGAGCTGGCCTTGCATCTTCAGGCGACCAACGGACGACGTGGACGACTGCATGCCGAGGCGTTCGTGTTGCCGGACAAGCTGCTGCAGGTGCTGCCGCGCGTTTCCGTTCAGCTCGACGCCATTTGGGGCGAGCACGACCGCCCTCATCCCGATCCCGCCGCCCAGGAACGCGTCTTTCGCCGTTTCCACCCAGGCCTTGATTTCCGGGTGATTCCCGGCGCGGGACATTGGGCAATGTACGAAAGGCCGGCTGCGTTCAATCATGCGGTTCTCGATCTCCTGTCGCGCCCGCTCAGGCCGCGATCGTGAGCCCGCTCGAGTTCGGAGACATTGGCCGACAATGAAGACCCTGCTGATCGTTTATGTCTCCGTGACCGGCGGGGCGCATCAAATGGCGCAGGCCGCCGCGCGCGGCGCCGAACAGGAGCCGGGCGTTCGCTGTCGCCTGCTGCACGCGGACATGGCCACCGCGGAGGACGTGCTCGCGGCCGACGGCTATATCTTTGTTTCGCCGGAGATGCTCGCCGGCCTGGCGGGACAAATGAAGTGGTTTTTTGACCGCGCCTATTACCCCGCGCTGGAGCGCGTTAACGGGCGCCCCTATGCCCTGCTGATTTGCGCCGGCAGCGATGGGCAAAATGCGGTGCGCCAAGTGATCCGCATCGCCGCCGGTTGGCGGCTGAAGCCGGTGGCTGACCCGCTCATCGTCTGCACGCACGCTCAGACGCCGGAGACGATCCTTGCGCCGAAGAGGATCGGACCTGAGGACCTGCAACGCTGTGAGGACATCGCTTTGGCGCTGGCCGCCGGACTCGCCGCAGGCATCTTCTGAGGGACGTTCGCTGGTACTGTAGGACCGATTGTGATGGCGCGCCGCTGCGAAGGTTCAAGGAGATGGCCCGTCGTGATGATGCTCACGTTCGGCCTGATCATCACATCGTCGGCGATGTCGAGCCCACCAAGGTCATAGAAAGTGCAGTTCTGATTGACGAAGACATTACGCCGGAGGCGGATCTCGTCCCCGCCGGCAGTATAGAATGGCGGGATCAGCAAGAATCTCTCGTCCACGTCTTTATGGATGAGATCGCTGAACAAGGCCCGAATTCGTCCGCATCGTTGAATGTCAAACGGTTGGGAGCGGAGGTGATGGCCATCGCCCGCTTGGTGTTTGCCAACATCGCCGCTGATTCAGGCGTTCTCCTGTGGATTATCTTGGTGCGATCGTCATTCCACATTCGTTAATTCCTCGGGCTACAGCTGAGTGTGCGTTTCGGCGCACGAGGGCGGCACCGAGATTCGCTGAGTGGAGCCACAAAGCGGTAAGGCCGGAAAACGATGTAAGCCGAGGCCGATGAGCGTGCCGCGCCGCCAATGTCGATCATTACGGTGGCACCACCGTGGCAGCGGCTGGGGCCGGAACGACCTGCCAGGCGACCGGGCATCGTGGCACCGTCGGGTAATAGCCGGAGGGATGAGAACAATAATAATAATAATAATAATGATAATAGACTGGCTGCCCCGGCGGCGACGGCACCACATAGACCGGGGCGGGCGCGACCCCGTAGACGGGGGCGGGGTGCGGAGGGTGGATCGCAAGAATGCCGACGGCGGCGCCGGCGGCAAAGGCAGCGTGGCGGCCGTCCTCGGCCTGTGCGGGGGCGATGACGGTCGTCAGGGCGATAACGGCGGCGAAAGTAGCTATTTGTGCATGGCGGGCACCATTCTGTTAGTCACCTGACCAAATAGGTATGGCGGCTAACAAATCAACTCCCCTGCGAGGAATACCGTCCCCGGGGAGCGGCCGTTGAGCGGTGTCGGTCCCGGCGGGACAGCGCCCCCAGGAGCCGCAACGAGGAGGCTGCCAAGACGGTCGAGGAGACTGCCGGGCTGTTCCGCCTACTTGGCCAAGGCGCGATATCCCCTGGTGCCGTTCATCGGGTAGCGGTCTCCAGCACCTGCGGCATGTCCTGTTGCAGGGTCTGGGTCGCCATCTTGTTGAAATCGTCCATCGCCTCGCGGATCAGCTCGGCCTGCGCCTCGCGGATGTCGCTTTCGCTGGCGCTCTGGGATGTCGTGCGCAGGTGCTTGATGTTGAAGCTGGCGGTGGCGACAATGTGGCCGGTGATGAGCGACCGCAGACTGAATGTGGCGGAGAGATGCGCGGTCCATTGCCGGTTCTGCTGGTCCGTCAGCGCGCCCACGATGCCGCCCTCCAGCGGCAGCGCCTCCTCGGTCACGTCGGCCTCGGTGATGTCGATCATCAGATCGTCCTCGCCGCCATCGGCCCGCAGCCTGTCCGCCACCCAGCGCCGGATCGCCTGGTCCGGCGGCACAGCGAAGCTGTTCTGGATATACGGCGGCGTCGCCAGCGGCACGTAATCCTCGACCACGTCGATATGTGCGACCTTGAGCGGCAGAATGCCGTACGCCGCGAAATTAAGGTCGACCCCAGGCTGCGGATCAGGCCGCGTGCAACCGGCAAGCATGACGATCAGGACAACAGCTAGAATACGCATGTTCTAGTTCGAACTGGTTAAGCCGACACTATCCGAATTATGACTATTTCACCACAGAGACAGTCTCTGTGGTGATATAGTCATTCATAAATCCGTACCTCCGCCGTCTCGCCGTCCTGCGACCGGTATTCCGTGCCGCAGAACTCGCATTTCACCACCAGCTCGCCGTCGATCTTGAGGGCGTCCAGCTCGGCCTGCGGAATCGAGCGCAGTACACGTTCGACCCGCTCGGCGGAGCAGCGGCAGCCGCGCTGAACGGCGCTGGGCGGGAACACGCGGATGCGCTCCTCGTGAAACAGCCGGAACAGTAAACTGTTCAGGTGCAGCGTGCGGTCGAGCAGCTCGACATCGGCAACCGTGTTGAGCAGGATCGTGGCGCGCCGCCAATCTTCCTCATCCTCCCCCGGGCTTTTATGCACCCGCCCGGCGTCGTCATCGGGCAGGCGCTGCACCAGCACCGCGCCGGCGCGCCAGCCGTCGGGATAGGCGCGCGCCGCCAGCCTTGCCATGGTGGGCAGCTGCTCCGATTGCTCGAAATAATGGGCGACGCTGTCGGCCAAGCGGTCACCCGTCAGGGCCACGATCCCCTGGTAGCCTTCAGTGTTCTCGCCCTGGTCGACGGTGAAAGCGAGATAGCCTTCGCCCAGCAGGCTCCGCGTCCCATCGATGGGCGGCAGACGGTCCGCGTCGAAACGGGCATAGGCCCTGACCTCGCCCGCCGTGGTGACGTCGACTACCAGCAGTGAGAGCGGCCCATCGCCTTTGGCCTGCAGCGTGAAAACGCCGTCATATTTGAGCAGGCTGGCCAGCAGCACGGTCGCCACCATCGCCTCGGCGACGATGTGCTCCACCACCGGCGGATAATCGTGCCGTGCCAGCACTTGATCCAGCACCGCACTGAGCCGTACGGCGCGGCCGCGAACATTCGCCAGCTCGAGCTGGAACGGCTGAATGAGCTCGGTGGTCAGTTCGCTGCTTGGATCCAGAGCGGCCCCGATCACCCGCCACCCCACGAACGAATTAGGCCAGGCACCATTCCAGGATCGCCTTCTGTGCGTGCAGCCGGTTCTCGGCCTCATCCCACACGGCCGATTGCGGGCCGTCAAGCACGCCGTCGGTCACTTCCTCGCCGCGATGGGCGGGCAGGCAGTGCATGAAGATCGCATCCGGGGCGGCATGCGCCATCAGCGCCTCGTTCACCTGATAAGGCTGGAGCAGCGCATAGCGCAGCTCAGACGAGGCCTCGTCGCCCATCGACACCCAGGTATCGGTGACCACGCAATCGGCGCCGCGCACGCAGGCGACCGGGTCGTCGCTGTAGCGGATGTCCGCCCCGGCCTCTTTGGCCCAGCGCCTGAGCGCGGCCTGCGGCGCCAGCTCCGGCGGGGTCGCAATCTTGAGCGTGAAGCCGAACTGCGCCGCCGCGTGGATCCACGACGCCAGCACGTTGTCCGAATCGCCGGTCCATGCCACGGTCCGCCCGGCGATCGGCCCTTTGCGTTCTTCGAAGGTCATCAGGTCGGCGAGCACCTGGCAAGGGTGGCTGAGCTTGGTCAAGCCGTTGATGACCGGGATCGACGCGGCACCGGCCAGCTCGCGCACGATCTCGTGGTCAAGGGTACGTATCATCACCGCGTCGACGAAGCGCGACAGCACGCGCGCGGTGTCGGCGATCGTCTCGCCCCGGCCCAGCTGCATCTCGGCGCCGGTCAGCATCACCGTATAGCCGCCCAGTTGCTGCATCCCGACATCGAACGACACGCGGGTGCGGGTCGACGGCTTCTCGAAGATCATCGCCAGCGTGCGGCCGGCGAGCGGACGCTGCTCGGGCACCCCGGCCCGCTGCGCCTTCTTCATGTCATGGGCGCGCAGCAGCAGCCGGCGCAGCGTGTCGGTGGGAATCTCGTGCAGGTCCAGGAAATGCCGGGGCGCGGCCACGGAATCACGCTTTCTGAGCGATGTCGTTTGCAGCGGCATTGAGCTTCTCCATCGCAAGGTCGATCTCGGTCGGGCCGATGATCAGCGGGGGCAGCAGGCGGATGACATTCTCGGCAGCGTTGACCGTCAGCATGCCATGTCGCTGCAGCGTGGCGACGACATCCGCGCTCACGACGGCCTCGGCGCAGCGCAGCCCCAGCAAGAGCCCGACGCCGCGAACCTCGACGAAAACCTTCGGGTTGTCACGGACCAGGGTATCGAGTTTCCCGCGCAGGATTGCAGCCTGGCTGCCGACATTCTCGAGGAACGCCGGGTCGGCAATCAGGTTAAGCGCGGTGAGCGCAACGGCCATGGCCAGCGGGTTGCCGCCATAGGTCGATCCGTGCGTCCCGGCTACCATGCCGCTTGCGGCATCCGCGGTCGCCAGGCAGGCACCGACCGGGAAGCCGCCGCCGATCGCCTTGGCCACGCTCATCACATCGGGCGTGATGCCGGCCCATTCATGCGCGAACAGCTTGCCGGTGCGCCCCATGCCGCACTGTATCTCGTCGAAGAACAGCAGAAGACCGAACTCGTCGGCGATCTGGCGCAGCGAGCGCAGATACGCGATGCCCGGATCCTTGATGCCGCCCTCGCCCAGGATCGGCTCGATATTGATCGCCGCCGTCTCGGGCGTGATCGCGGTACGAAGCTCGTTCAGATTGCCGAAGGCGACCTGGTCGAAACCGTCGAGCAGCGGTCCGAAGCCCTTCACCATCTTCTCGGCCTTGGACGCCGAGATGGCGCCCAGAGTCCGGCCGTGGAACGCGCCCTCAATGACGATGATGCGGTTCTTCTGAGGCTGGCCCTTGGAGTAGAAATGCTTGCGGATCAGCTTGACGCCGCATTCCCACGCCTCCACGCCCGAATTGGTGAAGAACACCGTGTCGGCGAAGGTGAGCTCGATGAGGCGCCTGGCCAGTTTCTCCTGCCCGGGAACGCGGAACAGGTTGGAGGTATGCCAGACCTTGCGCGCCTGTTCAGTCAAGGCTTCGATCAGGCGCGGATGGCAATGGCCCAGCGCCGTCACGGCGATCCCGCTGGCGAAGTCGAGATAACGCTTGCCGTCCAGATCGAAAAGATAGGCCCCTTCCCCCCGTTCGAACTGGATGTCCGCCCGCGAGTAGACCGGCATGACTGGCGAAATCATGGGTGATCCCCAAAAAGACAGCGTGTTTACAGCCGCCTGCCCGAGACCACAAGGACGAATGCGCCGCAGTGCGGCATCCCTGGAATGCACTGCCGGCGGGTCAGCTAATGCCCTCGCCCCGCTTGCGCGCCCAACGGGGCGAGGGAAACGTCAAGACTTCAGCTTATACCCCGTGACCAGCATGCGGTGCATGACAACCCACAGCACGGCGTCCACCGCGATCAGAACCCAGAATCCGGTCATGAGCGACGCCTCGGCATGGCCGGTCAGGCCATAACGGAACCCGTCGATCATATAGAAGAACGGGTTCCAGTGGCTGAGCGACCGCATCGCCGGCGGCAGCATGCCGACCGAATAGAACGTGCCCGACAGGAAAGTCAGCGGCGTGACGATGAAGTTGGTCACTGCCGCGATATGGTCGAACTTGTCCGCCCAGATCGCGCCGATCACGCCCAGCATCGCCAGGAGCGCGGTCGCCAGCACGCCATAGAGCGCGAGCGCGCCGAAATCGACGACCCTGAGCGGCAGGAACAGGTCGATCACCAGCGCGGTGGCAAGCCCGACCACCAGCCCCCGAATAACGCCGCCCAGCATATAGGCGAGGCCCAGCTCGACCGGCGCGATCGGGGTCATCAGCACGTCGACGATGTTGCCCTGGACCTTCGACACCATCACCGATGACGAGGTGTTGGCGAAGGCATTCTGCGACATCGCCATCATGATGAGGCCGGGCGCCAGGAAGTTGAAATACGGCACAGCGCCCACCGGCGCACGGCCGCTGCCCATCGCCAGCGACATGACAAGATAGAACAACAGCGCGGTGGCAACCGGGGCCACGATCGTCTGCATGTAGACCTTGACGAAACGGCGGACTTCCTTGAGGAGCAGCGTCCAGAAGCCGATCCAGTTGACGCGGCCCATGATACGTGGCGCGGGAACGCGGACGGAAAGCGCGGAATCGGCAAGCGGCAGGGAATCCATGATCCTGTATAGGATTTGCCGAGGCTGCTCGCAATCTGCGCTTGGCAAAGCTGCGGCGCGACGCCACGGTTGGCGCATGCCCCGCGCCCGCCCCCCTGCCCGCATGTCGGAAGCCGCGCTCCGCGACGCTGCGGATCGCTATCTCGCCCGCTATGCCGCCTCCTCCGGCAGCCTGCGGCGCGTCCTGATCCAGAAGCTGCTGCGGTCGGCGCGCCATTACGGCGACGATCCCCAGCCGCTTCTCGCGGTAATCGATCACTTGATAGCCAGGCATGTGGCCGACGGCCATATCGACGATCGACTCTTTGCCGAAAGCCAGATCGGCAAGCTGCGCCGCCGCGGCGGATCGGGCCGGGTCATCGCCCAGCGCCTGGTGGCCAAAGGCATCCCAGGTCCAGTGATCGAGGAACAGACCGCAGCGCTCAACGACGCCGTGGACGATCGGCAGGCCGCCATCCGTCTCGCCCGCCGCCGCCGGCTCGGTCCGTTCCGGGCGTGCGGCCGCGCCGAGCATCGCCAGCGCGACCTGGCGGCGCTCGGCCGTGCGGGATTTGCCTACGAGACCGCGGTCCGCGTCATCGATGCCGATCCGGAAACGCTGGATGGGCCAGGGCCCTAAGGAACCCAGGCCGGAGCGTCGCGTTACAAACATACCAGGCAGGTTCGCGTCCGAATCGAGCGACGGGCGCTGATCCACAGTGCATCGACAGATTGCCAAAACCGGCGGAGACCGCATCTTCGGCCGGACGGAGGAGTACATCATGAGTGCCAATCTCAAGGGAAAGCATATCGCGATTGTAGCGACCGACGGTTTCGAGCAGAGCGAGCTCAAGAAGCCGCTCGAGGCGCTGCGCAAGGCCGGCGCCGAGGTCGAGATCGTCTCGCCGAAGAACGGCCGCATACAGGGCATGGAGCATCATGAGAAAGGCGACAAGGTAGCCGTCGACCGGACGCTCGACCGCGCCTCGCCGCAGGACTATGACGCGCTGGTCCTGCCGGGCGGCGTCGCCAACCCGGACGCGCTGCGGATCGACGAGCAGGCCGTCCGCTTCGTCCAGCATTTCGTCGATTCGGGCAAGCCGATCGCCGCGATCTGCCACGCGCCCTGGACCCTGATCGAAACCGGCTTCGTCCGCGGCAAGAAAATGACCTCCTGGCCGTCGCTGAGGACCGACCTGCGGAACGCCGGCGCGGAATGGGTCGACCAGGAGGTGGTGCGCGACGGCCAACTGGTCACCAGCCGCAACCCCGACGACCTGCCGGCCTTCTGCGCGGCCGCGATCGACCTGTTCGCCGAAAGCGGCCAGACCCGCGGCCTGGCCGCGGAATAGCGCGCGTTTACAGCAGGCGGCGCCGACACTATCTTGGTGTCATGACTGACAAGATCGAGAAAACGGACGACGAGTGGCGCAAGCTTCTGTCACCCGAAGAATACCATGTACTGCGCCAGAAGGGCACCGAGCGCGCCTTCACCGGCCGGTACTGGAAGACCAAGGATCCCGGCACCTATCTCTGCGCCGCCTGCGGGAACGAGCTGTTCAGCTCCGACACGAAGTACGAGTCCGGCTCGGGCTGGCCCAGCTTCTATGCGCCGCTCGCCGAAGACAAGGTCGCGACCGAAACCGACACCAGCCATGGCATGGTACGGACCGAAGCGATGTGCGCGCGCTGCGGCTCGCATCTGGGACACGTCTTCCCCGATGGCCCCGAGCCCACGGGTCTGCGCTTCTGCATGAACTCCGCCTCGCTGAAGCTGAAGCCGAAGGAAGGCTGAAAACCCTTTTCCCGCTTCAGTGGGGGCCTCCGCGCCCGCCTTTCGGTGTCGGAAGGCCGGCGCGGAGACCCGCCCCACTCTGGATTGCTCCCGGCCTCTCCCCGCCGTCGCTCTGCCGTGCTAAAACTGCGCGGAATCGACTGGGGAGATCATCATGCGGCCGGGCGATACACGCTTTCCGCTCATCGCTGCGGGAGTCGCGGCGGGGATCGCCTATCTGGTGATCGGCGCCTCATCGCCATTCGACCTGCTGCATTACCTTCATGCCCACGCGCACAAGCATGCCGGCGCGATCGAGCAGACCGCCCTGACCCTGCCGGACGACGCGAGGCCGAAGGCCGGTTTCGAAACCCACCCGCTCGAAGAGTTCGACACGGTCGAGCTCGACGGCGAGACGGCGACGACGATTGCCATCGGCGATGTTCCCTCGGTGCTCGTTACCGACGCGCCGGGCCGGGCCGACCTGGTGCAGACTGAGGTGCATCGCGGCAAGCTGATCGTGACCGGCAGCGGCGGCCAGCTTAAGATCACGGTGCCGCACCTGCACAAGCTGCAGATCAACCGGGCCGGGGGCATCGAGCTCGTCAACCTGCGCGACCCGCTGGCGATCACGATCAACGGTGTTGCCTCGCTCAAGGCCACGGGCGCAGTCGATAGCCTCGATCTCGTTCTGAACGGCGCGAGCAAGCTCGACCTCGCCAAGCTCGAGGCCAAGAACGTCTCGATCCGGATGAACGGCGTCAGCGACGCCGAAGTGTTCGCGACCGAGACCCTGACCGCCAAGCTGAACGGTCCCGGCCGCGTCCGCTATCTGGGCGACCCGCATGTCACCTCGAGCGTTGCGTGGCCGGGCTCAGTCGCCCCGATCTCGCGCGCCAGCTGAGCTTGTCGTCGCCATTTGTTATGGGCGCCGCCACTCGGGCGGCGCCAGTTCTATTGCCCCGTTGAATAATCCGAGAACACCATGATTCCGCGCTATAGCCGGGCCGAGATGGCCCGCATCTGGGAACCGAGGAACCGCTACCGCATCTGGTTCGAGATCGAGGCGCATGCCTGCGATGCGATGGCGGAGATGGGAACCATCCCCAAAGAGGCGGCCAAGGCGATCTGGGAACGCGGCGCGTTCGATCCCGACCGGATCGACGAGATCGAGAAGGAGACGCGGCACGACGTGATCGCTTTCCTGACCAACGTCGCCGAGCATGTCGGGCCGGAAGCGCGTTTCCTGCACCAGGGCATGACTTCGTCCGACGTGCTCGATACCGCGCTCGCCGTCCAGCTGAAGGAGGCCGCCGACCTCCTGCTCCTGGATCTTGACCACGTGATCCAGGCGATCCGGCGGCGCACGCTCGAACATGCGCACACGCTGACCATCGGACGCAGTCACGGCATCCATGCCGAGCCCACGACTTTCGGATTGAAGCTCGCCGGCCATTGGGCCGCATTCAAGCGCAACCGCGCTCGCCTCGAGGCGGCGCGCGCGGAGATCGCCACATGCGCGATCTCCGGACCGGTCGGCACCTACGCCACCGTCGATCCGCGCGTCGAAGCCCATGTCGCCGAGAAGATGGGGTTGGTGCCCGAAACCGTCTCGACTCAGGTGATCCCGCGCGATCGCCACGCCCAGTTCTTCGCCACCTTGGGCGTGATCGCCTCCTCAGTTGAAAATCTGGCGACCGAGATCCGCCATCTACAGCGCTCGGAGGTGCTGGAGGCCGAGGAGTTCTTCGCGGCCGGGCAGAAAGGCTCGTCGGCGATGCCGCACAAGCGCAACCCCGTTCTGTCGGAAAATCTCTGCGGACTGGCGCGGCTGGTGCGCGCCGCGGTGGTGCCGGCGCTCGAGGACGTGACGCTGTGGCATGAGCGCGATATCTCGCATTCGTCGGTCGAGCGCGTGATCGGGCCCGACGCCACCATCGCGCTCGACTTCGCGCTGGTGCGGCTGGCCGGTCTGGTCGACCGTCTGGTGATCCATCCGGAAAACATGCGCAAGAACCTGGAATCGCTGCACGGCCTGGTCTTCTCGCAGCGTGTGCTGCTGGCGCTGACCCAGGCCGGCATGAGCCGGGAGGATGCGTACAGCACGGTCCAGAGCGCTGCGATGCGGGTGTGGGACGACCGCTCCAACCATTTCCGTGCTCTGCTCGGGCGCGACCCGAAAGTCTCAGCCCTGCTGTCGCCGGCCGAACTGGACGAGCTGTTCGACTACAGCTTCTACACCCGGCACGCCGACATGGTCATCGCGCGCCTCATGGATTGACCAGGTGGAGGCGTAGGGCGGAAAAAGCGCAAGCGCATTCCGCCGCCGCACAAAGCGCGGCATCAGTTCAACCTACTGGGAATTATTGTCGCTAACCAGGAACGGCGTTGAGATCGGAACGGCGGATGACGCTGCGCTCATCCGCCCTACGCTTGCCGAGACCGATCACCCCCGCCGGGCAGCCTTGATTACATCGATCAGCCCGCTGGCCGGGGTCGGTTTGCCGTAATAGCGGCCCTGGCCGAACGTGCAGCCGAGCGCCAGCAGGTCGTCGGCCACGCCCTTTTCCTCCACGCCCTCGGCGATCGTGCGCAGGTCCATCGATTGCGCCAAGGTGACGATCGAGCGCACGATCGCCCGGCTACGCTGCGAGCGGAGGATGGCTTCGGAGAAGGAACGATCGATCTTGATGCAGTCGATCGGGAAGCGATGGAGATAGACCAGGCTCGAATAGCCGGTTCCAAAATCGTCCAACGCGATCGAGATCCCGAGCGCCTTCAGCCGGTTGAGCACATCCTCCGCTTCGTCCTGGTTCTTGATCAGCAGCGTCTCGGTGATCTCGAACTGCAGGCGCGAGAGAATGCCCCTGCCCTCCGCCAGCAACGCCTCCACCCGCTCGACGATAGCGGCATCGCGCAGATGCTCGGTCGACAGGTTGACGCTGAGCAGGAGCGGCGGACCACGCAGCGGATGAGCCGTCAGCGCGTCCTCGAAGATGCGCCAGGCCCGTTCCAGAATGACAGCATCGATCTCCCGGATGAGGCCGGCCGCCTCCGCAGCGTCGACGAATTCCGCTGGCGACACAAGCCCCCGCTCGGGATGGCGCCAGCGCGCCAGCGCCTCGAAGCCCACCAGGGCCGAGTTGGCCAGACTGACAATCGGTTGAAAGAACGGCTCGAACTCCAACGCGGCAAGGCCGCCGCGGATGTCAGCCGCGATCCCAATGCTGCGTTCGTCGCCGTTGCGTGTATCACTCCCTCCGCCCACGATTCCTCCAATTTTCGGCGAACTTATTATTAAAATGCGCCGAATTGATTCAAATTAACCTCCGCCGAGCAACAAAGATTTGATTGTTGCGTTGTGTATAGTGAGTCCTACTCAATCGTACTTATTAACAGATGTTGCAAGAATTACGAGAAGACAAAATAAACGGCGGCGGCGATCCGCTCGTCATCGCCCGGCAGGCGGGATTGCGATACGTCAACGACCGGATGCCTGGAATCCGTCGCCGCCGCTTCGGCCGCGCATTTTCCTATC
>CAZVYC010000007.1:18926-46771 GCA_964631425.1 uncultured Rhodospirillales bacterium | reverse complement strand
GAGCAGATCCGCTACGCCGTTGCCGATCGTGACGGCAAAATCGCTATCATCCAGAACGAGTCTTGAGCACGGCTGCGCAAGGCGGCGGGAAGGAACTGCAGACCGACATCCCAGCCAGGATGGACCGACTGCCGTTCAGCTGGTTCCACATGCGCGTGATCGCCGCGCTGGGCATCACCTGGATCCTGGACGGGCTGGAGGTGACAATCGTCGGCTCGATCGGCCCCGTGCTGCAGGACGAGCACACGCTGTCGCTTTCGGCCGGGCAGGTCGGCATGGCCGCATCCTGCTACGTGCTGGGGGCTGTCAGCGGTGCGATCGGCTTCGGGTGGCTGACGGACCGGTTTGGCCGGCGTGCGATCTTCAACATCACGCTGGGCATCTATTTGCTGGGCGTGGTGCTGACTGCGTCGAGTTGGAACGGCTGGAGCTTCGCCCTGTTTCGGCTGCTGACCGGGATCGGCATCGGCGGGGAGTACGCGTCGGTGAACTCGGCGATTGACGAGCTGATCCCGGCCAGGATCAGGGGGCGCGTCGATATGGCGGTGAACGGCAGCTACTGGTTCGGCGCAGCCATGGGGGCCGCAGGATCGCTGCTGCTGCTCGGCGGCAAGCTGGTCAGTCTCGACCTGGGCTGGCGCATCGGCTTCGGCACCGGCGCCGTCCTCGGCCTGATCGTGATCTATCTTCGCCGTTTGATTCCGGAGAGCCCGCGATGGCTGATCACGCATGACCGGGAAAAGCCGGCCAAAGACACCACCGACGACATCGAGCGACAGGTTGAAAGGCATCGGAGCGAGGAACTGCCGGCCCCCGCGGGCAAGCCGCTCAAAGTGCATCCAAAACCGTATTTCGGCCTGGCGACGATCGTTACCGCCATGTGGAACCAGTACCGAGCGCGCCGCGCCCTCGCGATCACGCTGATGACGGCGCAGGCGTTCCTGTTCAACGCCGTGTTCTTCACTTACGGCTTGGTACTGGCAAAGTTCTATCACGTGCCGGAGAATCGCGCCGGCCTCTATATCTTGCCGCTCGCCGCCGGCAATTTCCTTGGACCGATACTCATCGGTCCCTTGTTCGACTCGGTCGGCCGCCGCCGCATGATCACCGCTTCCTATGGCCTGAGCGGGCTGCTGCTTGCCGCCGTCGCGGTGCTGTTCGACATGGGGGTCTTCACCGCCTGGACCCAGACGATCGCCTGGATCGCTATCTTTTTCGTCGCGTCGGCCACCGCGAGCTCAGCATACATGACAGCGAGCGAAATCTTTCCGCTGGAAACCCGATCACTCGCCATCGCCGTCTTTTATGCATTCGGAACCGCGATCGGCGGGATCGCCGCTCCGTTCAGCTTCGGCCACCTGATCGACACCGGCCGCCCCTGGATGCTGGCGGGTGGCTATATCGCGGCATCATTGCTGATGCTGGCTGCAGCAGCGACCGAGGCGAAGCTGGGCGTGGACGCCGAGGGCAAATCGCTCGAAAGTGTCGCAAGCCCCCTATCGAGCTAGACAGCCGGCGCGCTAAAAACGCGCCCGGCGCCTATGACGCCCGTGCCCGTTTCGGCAAGTCTTCGATCGCCTGCTCGACCAACCCGTTCGCGGCCCTCTGGTCGAGGCTTTCGGCCACCAGGCCGGTGGCGGCGCGGATGGCGAGTTCGACGGCGCGGGCCTTGACCGCCTGTATGGCGTTCTGCTCGGCCAGCGCGATGCGGTCCATCGCCTGGGCCTCGCGGGCGGCGAGACTGCGCTTCAGCTCTTCCTCGCCTTCGATTCGCATCCGTTCTGCTTCATCCCTCGCCGACGCCATGATGTCCTCGGCGGACTTCACCGCCTCGGCCTGCTTCGCGTTGAAGCTGTCGAGCAGCGCCTGCGCCTCGGCCTTGAGCCGCTCGGCCTCTTCCAGCTCGGCGCGATGCTTGGCCGCGCGGGCATCGAGATTGCTGGTCAGCGCCTTCGCGATCGGCCGGACGGCCGAGACCACGAAGATGATGAAGGCGACAGCGAACCAGAATTCCTGTTCGTGCAAGAGCGACATCACGCGGCCTCCCGCTCTGCGGCCTGGCTGACAGCGCGGGCTACCATGTCCGCCCCCGGCGCCTGGCCGGAGAGCTTTGCCGTGATCTCGCTGGCAAGATCGGCGGCGATCTCGGGGATGGATTTGAGCGCCTCGGCGCTCGCAGCCTCGATCCGCTTGACGGCCTCGGCCACCCGCTGCTCGTACTCCGCCGCGCGGGCGCGAGTCTGCTCGGTCAGGATGGCCAGGTTCTGCTCGTGGGTTTGCGCGAGCAGCTGCCGCGCCGTGGCATGCGCCTCGGCCATGGTCGCCTCGTAGGCCGCACGGGCCTCCGCCGCCCGGTTTCGCAGCCTTTCGGCATCGCTGAGGTCCGCGTCAACCCGCGCCCTGCGCGCCTCGATGATCGCCGCGACTCGCGGGATGCCGACATTGCGCATGAACAGGTAGACGATGGCGAAATAGACCGCGAGCCAGAACAGCTGGCCGGCATAGGTATTCACATCGAGCTGCGGCAAACCGACCGCCTCCGCCGCCCGGCTCGTCCCCGGAACGAGGGCGAGAAGGGCGAGGGTGGCGCTGGCCGCTGCGGCCCGGCGACGGAGTGATCCGCGCATGATCAACCTCGGGTTCAGGAGGCCGATCAGAGTACGTTCAGAAGGATGAGGAACACGACCATCAGCGCATAAATCGCGACGGCTTCCGTCAGCGCGAAGCCGATCCAGCCCACGCCCGAGACGACGGGGCGCGCCGCCGGGTTGCGGCCGACCGCGTTGATCCAGGCGGAGAAGATCATGCCCAGGCCGGCACCGACGCCGGCGAGGGCCGCGGCGGCAAGACCGGCGCCAATGAGTTTCGCGGAAGCAACATCCATAATTTCAATCCTTTAGTCAGAGATCACTTGGTAAGTTGGAGAGTGAGGGTTGACGGAAACTAGTGAGAGACTTCGACCGTATCCTTGAGATAGATCGCGGTCAGCACGGCGAAGACGTAGGCCTGCAGCAGCGCCACGATCAGCTCCAGCCCGATCAGCGCAACGATGAAGGCGAGCGGCATGAAGCCGAACAAGCCCAACGCGATGGTGAAGCCGGCGAACAGCTGCACCATCACGTGCCCGGCCAGCATGTTGGCGAACAGTCGGACGGAGAGGCTGATCGGCCGGAAGACGTAGGAGATCACCTCGATCGGGATGACGAGCGGCGCCAGCACCGCCGGCACGCCGTGCGGCAGAAAAAGCGCGAAGAAATGCTGCCGGTGCCGTGCCACCGCGAGGGTCACCACCAGTGCGAAGATGAAGATCGCGAGCGCGAACGTGACAACGATGTGGCTGGTGTAGGTGAAATTGTAGGGGATGAGACCCAGGAGGTTGCCGAACAGCACCACCAAGAAGACAGTGAACACCAAGGGGATGTATTTCCGCCCGTCATGCCCGGTGTTGTCGTTCACCATGTTGGCGACGAACTCGTACGCCATTTCGGCCACGCTCTGCAGCCGGCCGGGGATCATCGCCTTCTTCGAGGTTCCGACCAGGAACAGGAAGAAGATGATGCCGAGCCCGATCGCCATGGCGAGCGTGGAGTTGGTGAAAGACAGATCATAGCCGGCGACATGGATCGGGATGATCGGCCGTATGATGAATTGCTCGAGTGGGCTCTGCATCGTCCCGTTCACACCCTCAACAGACTTTCAACCGCCTTCAGGCGGCGACCCGTTATTGAAAACCGGACCTTAGAGTCAAGGACCGGTCATGAACCTCTTGAGCCCGATGAGCCCGACAATGAAGCCCGCCAGCAGCAGGATGATGAGGCCAAACGGCCGCGTCCCCACCCAATGGTCGATGCCCCAGCCGATCAGGCCGCCGCCGACGATCGCCGAGACGAACTGCGATGCGGCGCGCAGGCCCGCGCCCATCCCGGTCCGCTCGACGTCCGACGTCGTTCCGCCCGCGGCGCGATCGCGTTGTTCAATGCGCGCGCGCGCCCGAGCGATACGATCATCGAGGTCGTCTGGATTCACCGATGCGGCTTTCACGCGGACGCAACGAAAAACCCTCAGCACCCCCTCGGCGCCAAAAGCGGCGCGACCGTAGGGTCGGGGCGGGATGCTGTCAAGTGCAGGGTCGGGCGAATGATTGGCACCCCCTCCTGCCCGTGCCGGCTAAGCACCGATTTCGTCGAACTTGAACAGCCGCAGCGCGTTGCCAGCCAGGATCGCGTGGCGTTCGTTGGCGGGGACTTCGCTGAACTGGGAGTTGATTGTCTTCCAGGAATAGGGCCAGTCGCTGGTGATGTGGGGATAGTCGCTCGACCAGAGCATCCGCTCCACGCCGATCCGGTGGCGGTTGACGATGGCGAAGGGGTCGCTGATGAAGGCCGCCGGGAAAAACTCGTGCATGTACTCGCTGGGCCGGCGGCGCAGCTTCTTGTTCTTCAGCGATGCCTTGGAGTGGCGCATGTAATTGTCGTCGGCCTGATCCTCGAAATAGGGGATCCAGCCGCAATCGACCTCGATCAGCGGGATGCGGAGATTGGGGAAACGGTCGAGCACGCCGCCGAAGATGAACTGCAGCATCCGCAAGGGGGCGTCGTGGAAGTGGCCCGTGCCCGGGAGGGATTCCGCGCGCTGGACGCCCATCATGTGGGTCGTGAGGCCGACATGGATGGTGAGCGGCTTGCCGGACGCCTCGATCGCCTCCCACACCGCGTCGTCATCGGGCAGAATGGAGGTGCCGCCGTTCGGATAGCGCTTGATCAGAAAGGCGACAAAGCCGGGCATCTTTGAAAGCCGCTCGATTTCGCGCAGGCACCCTTCCGCGCCGCGGTTGGGTAACAAGGCGGTGCCGCCGAGGCAGGTCGGGTCGGTGGCGCAGAACTCCGACATGAAGTCGTTATAGGCCCGCACCATGTCATGGTGCAGGTCGGCGTCCTCGCACTGGGCGACGAAGGCGGACGGGTAATTCGAGCCGAAGATCAGCTCGGCGTCGACGCCGTCCTCCGCCATCTCCGCGATGCGCGCCTTGGGATCGTAGCTGCCGGGGTTGATGTCGGCATAACGGCACCAGGCGTCCATCTTGTTCGGATCGCGCCCGGCGCAGGCGCCCCAGCTGAATGGGATGACAGCATCATAGCCCGGGAACACCCAGCCGTCGCCCTGCGGCAAGGACTCCACCCTTGGCACCCTGTCACGGTTGTTGGACGCGACGCGCGAAGTCCACACGTCCGCGGGCTCGTTGAGGTGGCCGTCGGCCGAGATGAGTCTGTATTCGCGCTTCGCGTTCGTGCTGGTTCCCATGTTGCGTCCTCCCAAGCGCTGCCGGCACCGAGCAGCAGTATAGTTTATATCATTGCAATGTTAGCCGTAGACGGGTTTGGGTTCAAAGGCGAAATGCGCGGATCAGAACATCCAGCTGAACGAAAACTCCCTCGCCGTGGCGGGGAGAGGGGGTTAGAGCGCAGGCCCCCTTGCTAAGCCGCCGTCAGCTCATCCGCCCGGCGCAGATCCACGGAGACCAGCTGCGAGACGCCGCGCTCGGCCATTGTCACGCCGTAGAGGCGATCCATGCGGGCCATGGTCAGTCGATGGTGGGTGATGATCAAGAAGCGGGTGCCGACGGTGTCGGCGATTTCGTTCACCAACAGACAGAAGCGGTCGACATTCGCGTCGTCCAGCGGGGCGTCCACCTCGTCGAGCACGCAGACTGGGGACGGGTTGGTCAGGAACATCGCAAAAATGAGCGCGATTGCGGTCAAGGCCTGCTCGCCGCCGGACAGGAGGGTCAGGCTCTGCAGCTTCTTTCCGGGAGGGCTGGCCAGGATTTCGAGACCGGCGTCCAAGGGGTCTTCGGCTTCGGTCAGCTTGAGCTCGGCGCTGCCGCCGCCGAAGAGCTGGGTGAACAAGCGGCGGAAATGGGCGTCGATGGTGCCGAACGAGGCCAGCAGGCGCTCGCGCGCTTCGCGGTTCAGGCCGTGGACGGCGTGGCGCAGGCGGGCGATGGCGGCGATCAGATCATCGCGCTCGGCCGTCATGCGCTGGATCTCCGCGTCCAGTTCGGCCACCTCCAGTTCGGCGCGGAGATTGACCGGGCCAATCGAATCGCGGTCGCGCACGAGCTTGGCATAGCGCGTCTCGGCTGCGGCCGGGTCGGGCAGGCGGTCGGGGGTCAGACCGGCGAGGCCTGCCAGCATGGCGAGGTCGATGCGGTCGGGCGAGACGTCGCCCAACCGCTCGACGGCGCGGAGCTTCAGTTGCTCCATCTCCTCGATCACCGCCGCGACGGCGGCCTCGGCGCGGACCCGCGCCTCGCGCGCGTCGGCGAGCGCGGCCTCGGCCTGACGCAATGCCCGCTCACTCGCCTGCTGGGCCGATTCGGCGGCGAGCACCCGGTCAGCGGCCTGGCCGCGTGACCTTTCGGCCGCATCGAGCTCGGACAGGATGCGCTCGCGCGCCGCGGCCAGCCGGGCCGGTTCGCCCGCCAGCTTGTCGCGCGCGGATGCGAGCGCCTGGCCACGCTCATCCAGCTCGGCCATGCGCGCCTCGGCGCGGCCGGCGCGCTCCAGCCATTCGATGCGCTCGGCGGCAATGGCGGCGAGGCGCTGGGCGCGGTTGGCGGCTTCGCGAGCCAGCTGCTCGACCGCGGCCTGGGAGGCGGCCAACCGGTTGCGCTCGGCTGTGAGACGCACGCGCGACGCGTCCAGCCGCCGTCGGGCCTCGGCGGAATCGGGCAGTGCCGCCAAGTCTTTTTCCAATGCGGCCAGCGAGGCGGCGACGGCGCTGCGGTCGGTCTCGGCCAAGGCCAGTGAGCCGGCCAGCGCCTGGCGAGTCATCATCCGCGCCTCGGCATCGCGCTTGCGCTGAGCTAGATCGCCGCGGGCGCGCTCGAGCGCGGCGGTCGCGGTCATGACGGTGGCGCGGGCCTGCTTCTCAGCGGCGGAGGCCTGGGACAGCATGCGCTCGGTGGCGGCCAGTGTCTCAGCGGCCGCTTTAGCGGTGGCGGTCGCGGCCTCGAGCTCGCGCTCGACCTGGTCAAGCCGGTTGCGTTGCTCCAGGCGGATGGCGACGGCGGACTGCGTGCCTGGGCGGCGGACCAGCCCGTCCCAGCGCCAGAGTGCGCCGGCCTTGGTCACCAGCATCTGGCCGGGGGCGAGGCCGGCCGCGAGCCGGGCACCGGTCGCGTCGTCCGCCACCAGCCCGATATGGGCGAGCGCCCAGGCGAGCGCGGCCGGCGCGGTGATCTTGGGCGCCAGGGGCTCGACCCCTGGCGGGAACCGCGCCGCCTCTTGCCCGTCTGCGGCGACAGTCCAATGCGTCGGGGCGGCTTGATCGAGCGCCGCTTCGAGCCCATCAGCCAGCGCCACCGCCAATGCGGTCTCGTAGCCGCGCGCCACCCGCATCGCATCGAGCACCGGCGGGAAATTACCGGACGCCTTGTTCCTGAACAGCCCGGCTAGAGCTCGCTGCTCGGCGGCAAGCCGAGTCGCCTCGCCCGACGTCTGGCGCTCAGCGCTGCGTGCCGCGCCAATGCCGGTTTCCGCCTCGAACCGCGCCTTCTCCGCCTGAGTCAGCGCCTCGCGCGCGTCAGCCGCGTTCTTTTCCGCTGCCGCGAGGCTAGCCGAGGCGGCTTCGATAGCAGCCGCGTCGGCCGCATCGGCGGGGAGCGCGTCGAGCCGGCGCTTCTCCTCGGCGATACGGCGGTCGAGCGTAGCGAGGCGTTGCTCCAGCTCGCGCTTCTGACGGCCGAGGGCCCCCGCCTCCGTCTCCGCTGCAGCAACGCTGGCGGTCAGCTTGGCGAGCTCGGCGTCGGTGTCGGACACGACGACGCGAGCCTCGGCCAAGGTCTGCTCGGCGGCAGCAACGCGACCGGGATGGCCTTCGGCTTGGCGTTCGAGGTTTTCAGCCTCCGCAGCAAGCCTACCGTCGACTGTGCGGGCCTCGACCTGCTGCCGCTCCTCGTGCGCGCGGTCGTTGGCAAGCTGCCGCGATTGGCGATCATTTTCCTCGGTTGCAGCGGCAAGCTGCCGCTCCTCAGCCGCCAGCGTGTCGCGGCGGGCCAACACCGAGGACAGCGCCTGCACCCGCGCCGCTTCCTCCTTGCGGAGCGGCGGCAGGGCGGCAGCGCACTCGGTGTTGCGGGTGGTCGTGTGGGTCACGTCCAGCATCGCCTGGCGCACGACGCCGTCCGCGGCGGCGAACGCGCTGCGCGTATCCTCGGCGCGGCGAACCAGGCCCTGCCAGCGGAGCGCCAGCATGACAGCATCGGCCCGCCGGATCTCATCGGTCAGCTCACGATAGCGAATGGCTTGGCGGGCCTGCTTCTTGAGACCGCCCAGTTGGGTCTGCATCGTGCCCAGCACATCGTCCAACCGCTCCAGGTTGGCTTCAGCAGCCTTCAGCTTCAGCTCGGCCTCGTGCCGGCGGGCGTGCAGGCCGGAGATGCCGGCGGCGTCTTCGAGGACTTGGCGGCGTTCGGTCGGCTTGGCGTTGATGAGGCCGGAGACGCGGCCCTGGCTGACCAGAGCCGGCGAATGGGCGCCGCTGGCGGCGTCGGCGAACAGGGTCTGCACGTCGCGTGCCCGCGCGGGTCGGCCGCTGACCCGGTAGTCGGAGCCCTGCCCGCGCTCGATGCGGCGCGCAATCTCGACCTCACCCCGGCCCGCCAGCTGAATGATGCCGGGCGGCAGGGTGCCGAGATCGTCCTCGAGCACCAAAGTGACTTCGGCGATATTGCGGGCGGGCCTTGCGGCGGTGCCGCCGAAGATCACGTCCTCCATATCGCCGCCGCGCATGCGTCGGGCCGAGGTCTCGCCCATCACCCAGCGCAACGCCTCAACCAGGTTCGATTTGCCGCAGCCGTTCGGGCCGACGATCCCGGTCATGCCCGGGGCGATTTCGAGCTCGACGGGATCGACGAAAGATTTGAACCCCGCGAGGCGGAGACGGGTGAACTGCAATGGACAAGAACCTGCGGACAAGAACCTGCGGACAAGAACCTGCGAATGCGGTCGGCTATTTCTTCGCCAGCGAGTCGATCTTGCTCACGAAGAGCGAATAAGGCCCGGGTGCCTCGATCCGATCGCTCTTGTTCTGGTTGAAGATGAAGGTCGGCGTTGCGTTGATGCCGACATTATTCTCAGCCTGGAGGCGCTGGTCGAGAATCTCGGTCTCGAGTTTGCTGTCGCCGAGGCAGGCGTCGATCTGCGCGTCCGAGAGGCCGGCGAACTTCGCCTGCTGCTTCAAGGCATCCATCGTCGCACCCATGGTCTGCAACAGCCAGCCCTGCTGGACCTTGAACAGCGTATCGACCATCGGCAGGAAGCGGTCGGGCGGCAGACAGCGGGCCAGCTGGAACGCGCGCAACGCCGGCTCGTGCAGCGGAAAGTCATGCAGCACGAGATAGACCTCGCCCTTGTCGATATAGTCGGCCTTGAGCTTGGGCAGCGTATCGACCTCGAACTCGGCGCAGTGCGGGCAGTCGAGCGAGTAATACTCGTCGATCCGGACGGGAGCCTTGGGGTTGCCCAGCGCATGCTCGACCATGCGCGGATCGACCGGGGCGTCGGCAGCCTTTGCCATGAGAGCGGTGCCCAGCATCGACAGTGCGAAGAACAGGCAGAGGATTGAGCGCGGCGTGACCATGGTGTCTCCCGGACGGACTCGCCCGAACGGGCGCGGGCAGACGATACCGATGGCGGCTGGCTTAAGGCAAGGCAGTCGACGCGCCCGGCAGATTGCAACATAACGCGAACCGTAAAGGCACAACGACACCAAGCTTCCGGATCCAACCGCTGAGAGCGCTGAGAAACGCAGAGGGTGCGGAGGAATAGCCCCTTAACTCTGCGTCCTCTACGCTTCTCCGCGTTCGCAGCGGTAAATGTGTTTCGGCGCTTTGCGCGCCTTTGAATATCATGCGGATTGTCGCAAACCGCTTAGTTTACAAGGAGCAGCGCATGGCCGGTGCTCGACACGGCGACGACACCGTTTTCGCGCACTGCCTCGCCCTCAAGCGTGATGATGTCACCCTTGAGCGACAATTTCGGCATCCGGCCGGTGATCGTCCAGCGGAAGGTGATGGTATCGCCGGTCCGCACCGGCGCCTGGAAGCGGAAAGAGAAATCGAGCCCGACATTGGTGCCCTTATCGGCGAAATAACCCGCTACCATGCCCATCATCAGCGCGGTCACATGGCTGCCCGAGGCGATGATGCCGCCGAAGCGGGTCTTGGCCGCATAG
Organism: uncultured Rhodospirillales bacterium; assembly: GCA_964631425.1. Lineage (GTDB taxonomy): Bacteria > Pseudomonadota > Alphaproteobacteria > BOG-932 > Roseiterribacteraceae > BOG-932. Next base: position 36,535 of record CAZVYC010000007.1, on the reverse strand, counting down.
GCAGCATCATGGTGCAGCGGGTTGGTGTCGCCGGTCGACAGCGCGAACGCCGAAATCGTCGCAGCGTCGAACTGGACCTGTTTGGTGAAACTCTCGCCAATCTTCATTGCGTCCTTCTTCTGAAGGAACGCGGTATTTGGCAAACAGGTCACGTTCGTCTGCGCGCCGAGGCCAGGCTTCATCTTTCAACCTCAATTCGGACTTGTAGCTATGCGGGACCGCCAGCCCCACATCCTGATGCTCGGCAGCGGGTTATGCCGATGCATTGTTGCTGAAGCGTTATACTGATTCCCGATTGATTGAAATTTAGGGATTTCCCCTATTTCGCTTGGTCCTCGCGGCGCACATCAACATTTTCGCCGAATTTCGTTAATTTTGCCGAGAATGGCCCGGGGAAGCAGGTGTTTCGATCGCGTCATCGACCAGTCTGCCCTTGAATTGCCATGCGTGCGGTCGATAGATAGCGCATGCGCATCCACCGACTTCTCGCCGCCTTCCCCCTGTTGTGCCTCGCTTTCCCAGGGCCGGCGACCGCTCAAACCCAGGCCGCCCCCCCGGCCGCGCAGGGGGCCAACCCGACCGAGCAGGCCGATCTCGCCCGCATTCAGGCTTACCTCAATGGCTTGACGACGGCCGAGGCGGATTTCACTTTTGTGGCGCCCGACGGCAGCCTCAGCCACGGCCGGTTCTATCTTAGCCGCCCGAGAAAGCTCCGCTTCGAATATACCGAGCCCAAGGGAAACCTGCTGATCGCCGACGGCGACTTCGTGATCTATTACGACGGCAAGCAGAAGGAAGCGTCCAACCTGCCGATCAGCCAGACGCCGCTCGCATTCCTGCTGAAACCGCAGATTTCCTTGACCGAGGGTGTGCGCGTCACGGCCTTCGACCATGCGGCCGGCGTGATCCGCGTCCAGCTCGTCCAGCCCAAGGACGCAAGCGACGGGTCGGTAACGGTCGCCTTCCAGGACCAGCCGATGGAGCTCCGTGGATGGCGGCTGGTCGACGGCCAGGGGCAGACGACCGACGTCACTTTTTCAAATTGGCAGTTCGGCATGCCGCTCGACCCGAGCCTGTTCCATTACGAGGAGCCGCACGGGGGCAAGCGAGGACGCTAGAAATGCACCGCCGCCTCAGTGACGACCGCAGTGGTCCACAACATCTCACCGACCTCTCGCGGCTGGCCATAATGCGCGAGGTCGGCGCCCAGCGTCACCCCGTCGAGGATCTTATAGACCGCGCCCACCGCGACGATGTCACTTGACGGCAGCGCCTTGCGGTAGTCACGCGCCCATGAAACGCCGAATCCCCAGCGTCCGACCTCATACGTCGCGCCGAAATTGATCTCGCTGATCACGCTCTCGATGCCCACATGGCCGGGCCGGCGGTCGAGCGGCAGGGTATCGCCGCCGTCATAGACGAAGGCACCGCCGACGGTGAGGCCGTTCCAGGCGAGCTTGCTGCCGAGCGACCCGCCATCGAGGTCATGCAAATGCGACCCGGCTTCGGCTGAGCCGGTCACAAAGACCGCACCGGTTGTCACGGTCACTTCGCCGATATCGCGGGCCGAGGACAAGGCGACTTCGACCACATTGCGATGCCGATCGATGCCGGGAATATGCTGGGCCGGAACGATCTCGACCCCGCCCGAGGCAAATTCGGGCGCGTAAGAGAGGCCTACACGATAGCCCAGGATCGCCGGTGAAAGGTAGGTCAGGCGGGTCGAATCATCGTTGTCGAGCGCATAGGGCGCGATCAGCGCGGACGGGCCGCCGAACCGGTCGATGTCTCCGTCGATCTGGCCGATGCCGATCGTCGGCGCCGAGACCGACAGCTCTTTGGCAGCCCCTCCGTAATCGCCGAGCCGGAACTCGCCCCAGGCCCAGCCGGCCTGGACAAAGCTGCCGTTGTCGCGGGCCTTGGCCGCGGGCAGCAGCTGGAGCCGGCCACCATAGGTGACGCCGGTATCTGTCTCAGATGACATTTCCAGATGAATTTCGCCGTCCAGCCGCGCGCCATCGCTGCCGGTGGGCGGCCGCCCGGGGGTGAGCCATGCATTCTGGAATTTGACGAATCCCCCCAGATCGGTGTCGATTTCCGCCGCGCGCGCGCAGATATCCTGCGGCCAAGCCATCGCCGCCATTACGCCGCCAGCGAGAATTCGAGAGAGTCGCATCATGGGCAACGCCGATCCTGCCACGGAACCAACCGCCAATTCCATTGCCGGTCGGCTGGGCGTGGTGCGCCGGGCGATGGCCGAGGCGGCAGCGAAGGCCGGGCGCGACCCTAGGTCGGTGGCTCTGGTCGCGGTGAGCAAGACGCACTCGCAAGCCGCGATCCGCCAGGCAATCGCGGCAGGACAGCTTGTGTTCGGCGAGAACCGCGTCCAGGAGGCACAGGTCAAGTTCCCGGCGTTGAAAGCCGAATTCCCGGAGCTGGTGCTTCATCTGATCGGCCCATTGCAGACCAACAAGGTCAGAGACGCGGTGGCCCTGTTCGACGTGATCGAGACGGTCGATCGTCCCAAGCTGGCCGAGAAGCTGTGCGAGGAGATGCTTCGCTCCGGCCGGCGGCCACGCTGCTATATCCAGGTGAATATCGGCAACGAGCCGCAGAAAGCAGGCGCCACGGCGCACGATGTCGGGCCGCTGCTCGCGCTTTGCCGCGACGATTACCGGCTGCCGATCGTGGGGCTGATGTGCATCCCGCCGCAGGGCGAGGATCCGTTGCCCCACTTCGCGCGTCTGGCCGCGATCGGCCGGCAATACCACCTGCCGATTCTCAGCATGGGCATGAGCGGCGATTTCCCCGCCGCGATCGCGGCGGGCGCCACTCATGTCCGCATAGGCACGGCCATTTTTGGTGCGCGGCGAACAGTATGAAGGACGTACCAACGCGAATGAAGCGCGGCCCAGTCAAGCTCCGACCGGCCGGGCTGCCCGAGACCGGAGGGAGCGCCGGCGCAGCAGGCCAAGTCCGAGCAGCGCCGAGCCGAAGATGGTGATCGCAGAAGGCTCGGGCACAGTCGTTTGGGTCGATGTCCCCGGACCGGACACGGCGACTTCGCCGGTGTTACCGGATGGCCCGATGACGTCGGCGGCGAAATAGAAGCCGGAACTGTTCGGGACAAAGTCCAGGAGCGACAGGGTGGATCCGTCGGTTGTGGTGAAAATCATCTGGTCGCCGATAGTATCCCCCCCGCCGCCGCCCTGGGGGCAGTTGGAGGTGCAAGCGATCGTATTGCTGAATGTCCCGAGGCCAGAGATAGCATCGGGGCTCGGGCCGACCGTGAAATAGGTGGAGGGGCTGAGGTTGCTGATGGTGATCGACTTGTCGACGTTGAAGGCGAGCGGCGTGTGGATGGAGCCGTTGCCGGTGTCCACGAAGTCCGTGTCCAAGGCCACGCTTGTATTCAGCTGCACGGTCACCAAAACCGTGCTGGAATTCACCTGCTGAAGGTCGATGTAGCCGAAATCGTCGTTACTCGAGCCCTGGCCATTCGTGCTGCAGCCACCGGTGCAGCTGTCATAGTTGAGCGTATAGACCTGATCGGCGTCCGCGGAGCCGCTATTGGCAAATGAAGCCAGCCCAAAGGCAATTAGAAATAGGATAATCCGGTTCGTTCTCATATCTGCCTCGGCCTTCCAAATTCCGGAAATGGGCTGTTGCAATCCATCTGGAAAGCAAGCCGCGTGCCATTAAGCATAACAACCTCAAATCACGCGGTATTTTGGCTCAAAGAGTATCGCCCCTGCAGAACTCCGCAGAATTTGTAAAATTTTACGACATCAGCGCGGCCGGGCTGTCTTCAACGCGCGGGCTCAGCCCGACCGGGTTCACGCGCCGACCACGATCCGGGTCGATGAACCGCAGTGGCTGAGCAGCAGCAGAAGGTCGGCAGCGGCAATCGCGATGCAGCCCTCGGTCGGCTGGTAATCCGGCAAGGCGACGTGGAGAAAAATGGCGCTGCCGAGCCCCGGCAGCGGCGGGTGGTCGTTATAGCCCAGCGGGACGATCAGGTCGTAAAGCGCATCCTCACGCCACAGCCGTTCATGGCGGAAGGGGTGCGGCAAGCTTACCGGCCGGTTATAGGCCGGATCGGCCGGATCGTCCGACCAGCCGGATTCTGGCCGCAGGGCCGCGGCGTCGAGGCCGGTCACGGGCCGCGGCAAACGATCGGCACGATAGAGCAGGCCGCGCAGCGGGAAGCTTCCGACCGGCGTCTTACCGTCGCCCTCCCGCTTATTATCGGTAATACCGTTTCGCCCCAAGGCCGCGCGAACCCGGCCGCCGGGCCCGGCAAGCCATCCGTCGGCGGAAACACTGATCAGCCCGGTGATTGCGCTCTCCGCCATTGCCTACGCCGCTTTCGTTGCGTCAAGCGGCAGCGCCGTGGTGAACTTCACCTGGGAGAGTGCGATGTGCGAGTGCACTTCCTGCACTGATGGCATCTGGAGCAGGGTCGCGCGGAGGAAGCGCTCATAGGCTTCGATGTCGCGTGCGACGATCCTGATCAGGAAATCCATCTCGCCGCTCATCGTGTAGCACTCCACGACCTCCGGAAAGACGGCGATGGCCTCCTCGAACTCGTTCAGCGAGCGACGGCCATGGGCCGACAGCTTGATGTTGGCGAATACGGTCACCTCGATCCCGAGCGCCTTGGCATCCAGGAGTGCGACCCGCGACTTGATCACACCCTCCTGCTCCAGCATGTTGATCCGCCGCCAGCAGGTGGATTGCGACAGCCCGACGCGCTCCGCCAGCTCGCTTACCGGGACGGTGGCGTCCCGCTGCAGGTGTTCCAAAATCTTCCGGTCGAAATTATCGAGCTGCATGGTTGAAAATACCGCAGAGGAGCTATTTTTTCGATAGATTTTTTAGAACGGGAGAATCCCTGACCTATTTTGATAAGATTCTTCAGCGCCCTCCCCCTATATTCTTGAGGAGAACCGCGTGGGAGGATTCGTGATGGCGCTGCGCGACGTCAGCTTGAACGACAAATACACGGCCGCCCAAGGCCGACTGGTGATGACCGGCACCCAGGCACTGGTCCGGCTGCCCCTGCTGCAGAAGGCGCGCGATCGCGCTGCCGGCCTCAATACCGCCGGGTTCATTTCGGGCTATCGCGGCTCGCCGCTCGGCGGATTCGACCAGCAGTTGTGGAGCGCACGCAAGTTCCTGGAACCCGAGAACATCGTATTCCAGCCCGGCCTGAACGAAGACCTCGCGGCTACGGCGGTCTGGGGCAGTCAGCAGGCCGGCCTGCATGGCGACAGCAAATATGACGGCGTGTTCGGCCTCTGGTATGGCAAGGCTCCGGGCGTCGACCGCTCGGGCGATGCTTTCCGCCACGCCAATGCCGACGGCACCTCACCCCATGGCGGCGTGCTGCTGGTCGCGGGCGACGACCACGCCTCCAAATCCTCGACCCTGCCGAGCCAGAGCGAGTTCGCGCTGCTGGACGCCGAAATCCCGGTCCTGAATCCCGCTAGCGTCCAGGAGGTGCTGGAATTCGGCCTGTATGGCTGGGCCATGTCGCGCTTCGCCGGCCTGTGGGTCGGGCTGATCGCGCTGGCCGACACGATGGACTCGACCGCTACGATCGATCTGCATCCTGGCCGCCCGCAGATCGTCCTGCCCACCGACTTCCCCATGCCCGCGGGCGGCCTGCATATCCGTCTCGGCATGCGGCCGCTCGAGAAGGAAAAGCTGCTGCGCGAGTTCCGGGTGCCCGCGGCGCTCGCGTTTGCCCGGGCCAACCCGATCGACCGTATCACATACGACCCGCCGAACGCCCGCCTGGGCATCATGACTGCCGGCAAGTCCTATCTCGATGTGCTGCAGGCGCTGAGCGACCTTGGGATCGATCCTGAGCGGCACGGCATTCGCCTCTACAAGGTGGGCTTGACCGCGCCGATCGAGCCGGAAGGCGCACGGGCCTTTGCACGCGGCCTGGAACAGGTGCTGGTGATCGAGGAAAAGCGCGAGTTGCTGGAAAGGCAGCTCAGAGATGTGCTGTACGGCCTGTCGGGCGGCCCTTGGCCGCGCATCGTCGGCAAGCACGACAATGGGGGCAAACCGCTGTTGCCCTCGGTCGGCGATCTGTCGACCACCGAGATCGCCCGCGCCATCGCGTCGTGCCTGCCGCGCGAGGAGCCGCTGGACGAGCAGGTGAAGACCCGGCTGGAGCGGCTGCAGTACAATGACGAGGTGTTGAAGACCTTGGTGGCCAAGCACGAGCGCGGTCCGTATTTCTGCTCCGGCTGCCCACACAACACGTCGACCATGATCCCCGAGGGCAGCCGGGCAGCCGGTGGCATCGGCTGCCATTACCTCGTCACCTGGATGATGCCGGAGCGCAACACCGACACCTTCACGCAGATGGGCGCCGAGGGAACGACCTGGATCGGCGAAGCGCCGTTTGTCGACACGCCGCACATCTTTACCAACCTGGGCGATGGCACCTACTTCCATTCCGGCCTGCTGGCGATCCGCTTCGCGGTCGCGGCCAAAGCCAACATCACCTACAAGCTGCTGTTCAACGACGCCGTCGCCATGACGGGCGGCCAGCATGTCGACGGCACCTTGACCGTGCCGCTGCTGAGCCGGCAGCTGGCCGACGAGGGCGTCGGCAAGATCGTGATCGTCACGGACCAGCCGGAGAAGTACGAGGGCGTCACCGACCTCGCGCCCGGCGTCACGGTCGACCATCGCGAACGGCTGGACGAGGTCCAGCGCGCGTTGCGCGCGATACCAGGCGTCACCGCCCTTATCTACGATCAGACCTGTGCCGCGGAGAAGCGCCGCCGGCGCAAGCGCGGGACCTTTCCCGATCCGGACCAGCGCGTGTTCATCAACCAGGCGGTGTGCGAAGGCTGCGGCGATTGCAGCAAGGTCTCGAATTGCCTGTCGGTCGAGCCGGTGGAGACCGAGTTCGGCCGCAAGCGCCACATCGACCAGTCCTCCTGCAATAAGGATTTCTCCTGCGTCAACGGCTTCTGCCCGAGCTTCGTGACCGTCCATGGTGCGAAGCCGCGCAAGCGTAAAGCAGCGCTCGACCCGACCGCGCGCCCCCTGCCGGTGCCGGCGCTGCCGAACTTGAGCGGCGAGCCCTACAATATTCTGATCGCCGGCGTCGGCGGCACCGGCATCACTGCACTGGCAGCAATGCTGGGCATGGCGGCGCACCTGGACGGCAACGGCTTCTCCTCGCTCGACATGACCGGCTTGGCGCAGAAGGGCGGCGCAGTGCTGTCGCATATGCGGATCAATAACGGGTCGGAGCCGATCAACGGGTCGCGGATCGGCACGGCAATGGCCGACCTGATCCTGGCGGCCGACCCGCTGGTCGCCGAGACGCAGCTGGCGCTCAGGGCCGGCGGCGGCGACCGCACTATGACGGTGCTGAACAGCGCCGTGACGCCAACCGCCGAGTTCGTCCATGACCGCGACACGGTCTATGACCTGGCCGAGGTCAATCGCCTGCTGAAGCACGCCGCCCGCGAAATCGTCACGTTCGACGCGCATGACGCGGCGACGCGCCTGTTGGGCGATGCGATCTATGCCAACATGATGCTCTTGGGCTTCGCCTGGCAGAAAGGGCTGGTGCCGGTGACCGCCGAGGCGATGGGGAAAGCCATCGAGCTCAACGGCGCCTCGGTCGAGGCAAACAAGCGCGCCTTCGCCTGGGGCCGCCTGGCCGCGCACGAGCCGGCGCTGGTCGAGGCCGAAACCGGGCTGAAGCCCGAGGTGAAGCCCGCCGAGACGGTGGAAGAGCTGGTGGCGCGGCGGGTGGCGTTCCTGACCGAATACCAGAACCGCGCCTATGCCGACCGCTATGCCGCGCTGGTCGAGCGCGTGCGGGCCGCGGAGGCTGCGAAGACGCCGGGCTTCAAGAGCCTGGCGGGTGCGGTAGCGCGCAATTACTTCAAGCTGCTCGCTTACAAGGACGAATACGAGGTGGCGCGGCTCTACACCGACGGGAGCTTCCGGAAGGCGCTGGAGGAGGAGTTCGAGGGTAACCTCTCGCTCGAATTCCACCTCGCCCCGCCGATTTTCGCCAAGCCCGACCCGGTCACCGGCCGGCCGAGGAAGCGCAAGCTCGGCCCCTGGACGATGACCCTGTTCCGCCTCTTGGCCAGGATGAAGGGCTTACGCGGCACCGCGCTCGACCCGTTCGGCCGCAGCGAAGACCGCAAGCTGGAGCGCCGGCTCATCGCCGATTACAAGACGCTTATCGAGGAGGTTCTGACCGGCCTGACGCCGGCCAACCATGCGTTGGCGGTGGCTTTGGCGTCGCTGCCCGACCAGATCAGGGGCTATGGCCCGGTCAAGGCCGAGGCCGTGGCGGCGGCGAAAGAGAAGGAGGCGGAGCTGCTGGGACGGTTTCGGGCGCCGCAGGCAAAGGCGGCGTAGTTTTGTAAGATGGGTAGAGCGCAGGCGAAACCATCTTCGGCTCAGGTGCAGTCCAAACGTCCAGCGTACGGCGCAGTTTGTTGAGAATACGCCGGTGCAGGCGAAGCGGCGGTTCGATCAGCGGGGACAACTTTTTGTCCGCCGGACGGTCGCGCAGGCGTTGCGCGACATAGGTGAGCGCGCGGGCGTTGTTGCGGGGGCGGCTGTACTCCGCATGCCAGCCCGTGCGGCGAAAAAGGTCTATGAGGAATTCGTGGCTGAAGCCGAGTTCCATCCAACCAAATCGGCGCATGCAGAAGACGCTGAGCGCATCCAGCCGAGGTCCCCACGGATAGGGCACGCCGGGCGTGGCGGAGCGGACCACCGGCTCTCCGCAAAGGATAAGCCGGCCGCCCGGCTTCAGCCTGTCATGGAGACGCACGAGCAGCGCCTCGAACGCGAACGCATGATGAAACGCCTCGAAGAAGAAGATCCGGTCGAAGCGTTCATCGCCGAAACCCTCGCCGAATTCGGCACGGTCGGTTTCCAGCGGCAGGCCCATGGCATCGGCCTGGCGGCGCAAACTGTCGAGTGAAGCCTGGTCGATATCCACGCCGCATGCGCGAATGCCCATCCGGGCCAGCATCAGGAGGAATTGCCCGCTGCCCGGTCCGTATTCCAGGACGCTGGCGCCGCTATTCGCCGGCAGCGCCATCGCCCGCAATATCTGCGCCCAGCATTCCAGGAATTCCGACACCATCGCGGTATCCTGGAAGGTCCAGGGGGTTACATCCCTGAACGGGTTGAGCGGCGGCGTTCCTTCGCTCATCTCGTCACGGGCGGGTCGATAGCCATCGTCCGGCCGGCCGCGCAGATCGAAATACAGATCCAGCGCCGCGCTTCGATAAGCCTCGGAAAACGGGTCCAGGCGCCGCATGCGACGGGCCGCCGGATGGCGGATGGTTAGCTGTGAAAGGCTTTGGTGACCGGCGGCGTCAGGCAAGCCCGAACCGATCGCCGCGATCCTGCCGTTGAATTCCTCAAGGCTGCAGACAGTCACTGTCATCATGAAAGTCTCTACCGGGGTGAGAATTTGCCGCGCTGCAATCAAAGAGCAGCTAAAATAACGTATGATGTTGATGGGCTTTGCTCTGCTCAGCCCATCTTACATGGGCTCGCGAGCTGCCCGGCCAGCATGCGGCCTATCGTTCGTACCGGATATCTGAGGTCCGGCGCGCCAGCGTGTCATACAGCGCGCGGGCGTCGGCGTTGAATTCCTGGGTCATCCAATAAACGCTTGCCGCACCCGCCTCGTCGGCGGCCGCGTAGACCGCTTCAATCAGGGCGCGACCGACACCTGCGCCGCGTGCCGCGGGAGCCACGAACAAATCTTCGAGGTAACAGGTCTCCGCGGTCGACCAGGTGGACGGGTGGAAGAGGTAATGCGCAAAGCCGATCAGCTGGCCCTCGGCCTCCGCAACCATGCCCTGCGGCTGCCGCCCCGCGTCGACGAGTCGCGCGAACGTCTCGGGTATCACTGCTTCCGATAGCCGTCGACGGTAGAAGCGCATGTAGCCGGCCCATAAGGGTAGCCATTGCGGAAAATCCACGGCGGTCAATTTTCGTATCGTCGCCAAACTTGGCTCCGGGGCACGGCGAGTTGCGCTCAATACATCCCTTTCGCCAGGCCGCCATCCACGGTTACGGTCGTGCCGTTGACGTAGCTCGCCGCCTCACTGAGCAGGAAGGCGGCGACGTTGGCGAATTCGGCGGGTTCGCCCAGGCGCTTGAGTGGGACGTTTACGGCGACGCTGTCGAATGCCTGGTCGGGCGGCACACCCTTGGCCACGGCCTGAGCGTGGGCAACTTTGCGCATGCGGTCGGTCAGGATGTAGCCGGGCAGAATCGAGTTCAGCGTCACGCCGTGCGATCCGTATTCGTTGGCGAGCGTGCGCATCAGCCCCACCACTGCGGCGCGCAGGCTGTTGGACAGCGCCATCAGATCCGCCGGCTGGCGGGCGACGAAGGAGGTCACTGCCAGCACCCGGCCCCATTTGCGCGTCGCCATGCCGGGCAGCACCAACTGCGCCAGATGGACGACGGTCTCGACCAGCGTGTTGTAGGCAGCCTGCCACTGGTCCAGCGTCAAGGTCTCGAACAGGCCCACAGGGGGGCCACCGGTGTTGAGCAACGCGACGTCGATGCCACCGAGAGCCTGTTCAGTCTCGCGCACCAGCCGTTCGCGCTCCGCCCGTTCGCCAAGGTCGGCGGCGATGCCGACCGCGTGGCCGCCGTCGGCGGCGATCCGCGCCCGCGCCGCCTCGACCGTCTCGGCGCTTCGGCCGCAGACCACGACGGCAGCACCCTCCAGCGCCAGCCGGTGCGCAGTGGCGAAGCCCAGCCCGTGGCTCGACGCGCAGACCAGCGCCCGTTTGCCTTTCAGTCCCAAATCCATGCTGTTCCTCCCCAGCCCCTCGCCGTCCGTGTCTATTGAGATCGTCATTCCCGCGAAAGCGCATAGGCGCTAACGTACGCTGGGGAAAGTGCCCAGTTATCCTAAGCCGACGTCGGGACGTCGGCTTAGGATTGCGGGAACCGGGAGGAAACATGCTGAGCCAATCCGAGATCGACTCGGTCGCGCGTGATCTGATCGCGCAGCACGGTCGCCGAGAGATGTTCGTCAACTTTCCGGAGCGCGTCCCCACCATCGCGGACGCCGATAATGTCCAGGACGCCTATGTGGCGCTGCTCTGCGCCAAGCACGGCACAGAGGTCGGCGGGTACAAGATCGCGCTCACCTCGAAGGCTACCCGCGACTGGCTCAAGATCGATCATCCTTGTGCGGGCCAAGTGCTGGCCAACCGCATCCATGCCTCGCCCCACACGGCGCGCCTGCCCGATTATGTGCGCTTCAGCATCGAGACGGAGATCTGCGTCGTGCTGGACCGCGACATGGCCGGCGAATGCTCGATCGACGACGTGCGCCACAATGTCCGCTCTGTTCATTGCGCCTATGAGCTGGTGGAGGATCGCGGTGCCGACCTCACCTGCCTCGACGCGCGGTCGCTGGTGTCGGACAACAGCTGGAATGGCGGCATCGTCGTAGGCCCGGCAGCGGATGATCCGATGCTCGACCTCAACGATCGCGCGGGCCGGCTCCGCGTCAACGGCAAAGTGACGAAGGAGGGAACGACGCGCGAGACGATGGGCGGCAACCCGCTTCACGTCGTCGCCTGGCTGGCTGGGCATCTGGGCCGGCGTGGCAAGGTGCTGAAGGCCGGCATGCCCGTCATCACCGGAAGCATCATCGAGACCCAGTTTCCGGTCGCCGGCGACGTGCTGGTCTTCGATGTGGACGGCATGAAGCCGGTGGAATTGCGGATCGCGGCGTGACCGAAGCGACCTGAGCGGCTCGCTAAGGACCACCCACTAAAACTTCGTGGAATTTCAGACCTGATTGCAACAAGACGAGCTCATTGACATACGCGCTGGCGCGGCCCAACGGTAGCAAATATTTCTTACCCTGGATCTGCGCCGGAAATAAACATGCCGAGCAAGCAGACGTTCAACGGTTTTCTCACGGCGCGCCCGCCTGACGTCGCCGCCGTTCGACTGTTGATCGCGGCACTCTTGCCGGTGCGACGGCCGCGATGACGCAGCCCCAGGATTTTCCCATTGTCGGCATCGGCGCCTCGGCTGGTGGCATCGAGGCGCTGGAAGGTTTCTTTGCCGGGCTGCAAAGCACACCTGGCCTCGCGTTCGTCATCGTCACGCATCTGAGCCCGGAGCGCGAAAGCCTGCTGCATGAGGTCGTCCGCCGCTACACGAACATGCCGGTCTTCATCGCCGCAGATGGCATGGAGGTCGAGAAGGATCAGGTCTACGTGCTGCCCGCAGACGCAGTCCTCGGCATCGAGAAAAGGCGCCTTCAGGTCCGCAAGAGCAAGGGCTATCGCGAGCGCAAGCCGATCGATATTTTCTTCAGTGCTCTGGCGGTCGACCGGGGCGATCTCGCATACGGCGTCATCCTGTCCGGCGGCGACGGTGACGGCACTCTCGGGATCAAGGCCATCAAGGAGCGCGGCGGCCTGACCTTCGCGCAGATCAAGGATGGGTTTGGACCGCAACATCCGGACATGCCGGACAGTGCAATCTCGACCGGCCTCATCGACTTCGCGATTCCGGTCCAGGACATGGGCGCCAAGCTTGTCGAATTCGCGCGGAACCTGGATGCCCTCGACGGCGCCGCCGACCAGCCGGAGGGCACGCCGGCACGATCGATCAGGGAGGCCGTACCGGAAATCTGCAGCTTCCTCCGCAACCAGATCGGCCACGATTTCAGCGGCTATAAGACCAAGACCTTCACCCGTCGCGTAGCGCGGCGCATGCAGGTGACCCAGCTCAAGACCGTGGAGGCTTATATCGAAAGACTGCGCCAGGAACCGAAGGAAACGGCCACCCTGTTCCGTGATCTGCTGATCAATGTCACCAGCTTTTTCCGCGACGCAGACGCCTTCGAGGCTCTCGCGACGCTGGTGGTACCCAAGCTTTTCGAGGGCCGCGGCGCGGAAGACTTCGTGCGGGTCTGGGTTCCGGGGTGCTCGACGGGCGAGGAGGTGTTCTCGATCGGTATGCTGCTGCGCGAGCAGCTGGACACACTGACGGCAATTCCCCGCGTGCAGATTTTCGCGACCGACATCGACGAGCGGGCGCTCGGTGTGGCGCGAGCAGCGCGCTATCCGGCGCAGCTGCTTGACAGCGTGTCACCCGAGCGCCGCAGACGGTTCTTCATTGCCGATGGGGGCAGCTATGTCGTCTCCAAGGATGTCAGGGAGCTTTGCGTTTTCTCGCCGCACAGCGTCATCCGCGACCCACCCTTCTCCCGCATCGATCTCGTCTCTTGCCGCAACCTGCTGATCTATTTCGGCACCGAGGTGCAGAATCAGGTCATTCCGACCTTGCACTACGCACTGCGTCCGGATGGGTACCTTTTTCTCGGCTCGGCCGAGAATATCAGCCAGTTCGCCGAGTTGTTCGTCCCGGTCGAGAAGAGGCACCGGATTTTTCGGCGCCGCTCCGACATAGCGCCGGGGCTCCGCCTGCCTGTCATGGTGAGCGCGCGGTGGGCGGTCCATGCTGGGAAGCCCTCGGCTCAACGGTTGCCGCTGACGGGCGCCACTTTGCGACAAGCTGTCGACGACCAGGTGCTGGAGCGCTTCGCACCGCCGCACGTGGTGGTCGATCGCGATGGCGACGTCGTCTATTACTCAAGCCGGACGGGCAAGTATTTCGAAGCCCCGGCCGGCGCGCCGACACGGCAGTTGCTGCTCATGGCGCGCAAAGGCCTGCGGCTCGACCTGCAGACCGTCTTCCGAAAAGCTGTCGAGACCGGCAAGCGCATCACGCACGAATCCGTCGCTGTCGAGAGCGATGGCGGCGTCCAGCTGATCGATCTGACGATCGAGCCGCTGAGCGGGTTCGGCAATAACGGGCCGCTTTATCTCGTTCTGTTTGCCGACCGAGGACCCATCACAACCCGCGAGGAGGCATTGAACCGCGCCCGCGCGGCCGAGGACGGCAGTGAATTCCATATGGAGCGGGAGTTGCGAGAGACGCGTGACCGCCTGCAATCGACGATCGAGGAATACGAGACGGCTCTGGAGGAGCTGAAATCCTCGAATGAGGAGCTGGTCTCGGTCAACGAGGAGATGCAATCCACCAACGAGGAGCTCGAAGCCTCGAAGGAGGAGCTGCAATCGGTCAACGAAGAGCTGCACACCCTGAACGCCGAGCTGAGCGGCAAAGTCGAGGCACTCGACCGCGCCAACGGCGACCTGCAGAACCTCTTCGAGAGCACGGATGTCGCCACCGTGTTTCTCGACAAGGATCTGGTGATCCGCAGCTTCACGCCGGCCGTGGCCAAGATCTTCAATATCCTGCCCAGCGACCGTGGGCGGCCGATCACCGATCTGTCGAGCCGCATCAGCCTGACCGGTTTTGGTATGAACATAAGCCGGGTGTTCACCGGTCACGCCCCGATAGAGCAGCACATCGAAAGCGAGGACCACGCGACCCACTACCTCGTTCGGCTTGCGCCGTACCGTGACGGCAAGCAGAAGACGGAGGGGGTTGTGGTGACTTTCGTCGACGTCACCACCCTTACCCAAGCCGAGGCCCGCCAACGCGTCCTGATTGCCGAGCTTCAGCATCGCACGCGCAACCTGCTGGCCATCGTCCAGTCGATAGCTCAGCAGACGCTGGGCAAGGGCAGGTCGCTTGAGTCCTTTACGACCCGGCTCGCCGCGCTAGGCCGCGTGCAAGCCCTCGTCGGAGGGACCATGGACGACCAGATCGACCTGGCCAATACTCGTGCGCCTGGAGCTTCAAGCCATCGGCGCGCCGGCGGAGGGCAAGGTCACAGTCTCCGGTCCACCGGTCGCGCTCGGCTTCGAGCTTGTCCAGACGTTCGGGCTGGCGTTGCATGAGCTTGCGACGAATGCCGCGAAATATGGCGCGCTGAAGGAGGATCTGGGACGGCTGCGCATCTCCTGGGATGTTCAGAGCGACCAGAGCGGCGAGCGGCTCCTGATCCTGAAATGGCAGGAGACCGGTGTCACCGAGATGCCCCAGACGGTGCGGAAGGGTTTCGGGCGGGAATTGATCGAACGCGCGCTCGCCTTCACGCTACGCGCGAAGACCGAGCTCTCGTTCGGCGCAGATGGAATTTCCTGCCACATTGAACTGCCGCTGCCGCCATCGGCGGACACGCGAGCGGCGGACAATCTCGGCCACCTTGCCTAGGAGGATGGCGATGGAAGACGCCGCAGCACTTCGGGGCCGACGGATTCTCGTTATCGAAGACGACTACCTCGTCGCCCAAGTCCTCGCCGATCTTCTGGAAGAGGCGGGTGCGAAGGTCGTCGGCCCGATCGGTTGGGTGGACGAGGCGATTGCCTTCATCGCGGACAACGGCGCGACCTTGGATGGCGCCGTGCTCGACGTCAACCTTCACGGCAGGAAATCCTACCCGATCGCGGACGCGCTGGAGGGCCGCGGGATTACCTTCATCTTCACCACAGGCTATGGAGCCGATGCGGTCGACAGCGCCTATCTGCGTTTTCCGCGCTGCCAAAAGCCGTTCGACCAGCACGCTCTTGTCACCGCGCTCGCGGCGCATCTGGGGTGACCCGCCGGTAAATCCGCTTGCTCCGCATCGCCCAACCTGTCTAGGTTGAGGCGGGCTCATCAAGGTTGCTCCGGGATCGCGTGTCACGAAGACGGTCCGGCGCCGACGCCTGTTTTGCGCCGGGAGGAATGGATGACGATCGCGACCGAACTGCCGCCCGAGGCTGTTGCGCCCGAAACCGTGGTGCTTGATGCCGCCCCGCCAAGCCTGCTGTATTCCTGGCTGGTCGTCGTCTTCCTGATGGTCCTCTATACGTCGAGCTTCATCGACCGGCAGATTCTCGCCCTGCTGGTCAAGCCCATCCGCTCGGACTTCCGGATCGACGATTTCCAGTACAGCCTGCTGACAGGCTTGGCCTTCGTCGGCACCTACAGCATTGCGGGCCTGCCACTGGGCTATATCGTCGACCGCTGGAGTCGGCGCGGCATCGTTGCGATCGGCGTCACCGCCTGGTCGATCATGACCGCGGCCTGCGGCGTGACCAGCTCGTTCGGCACGTTGTTCGCGACCCGGATCGGCGTCGGCATCGGCGAAGCCACCCTGTCGCCGGCGTCCTACTCACTGGTCAGCGACCTCTTCCCCAAGGACAAGCTCAGCCGGGCGCTGTCGCTTTACGGGCTGGGCATTCCGATCGGCTCGGGGCTGGCGCTGGTGATCGGCGGCCAGGTGATCAAGGCGATCACCGCGATCGGACCGGTGGACCTGCCGATCGTGGGAATGACCCGGCCCTGGCAGACCGTGTTCCTCTCGATCGGCCTGCCCGGCCTGCTGCTTGCGGCGCTGGTCCTTCTGATCGTCAAGGAGCCGAAACGGCACGTTGTGCCTGGCGAGATCGACCACAAGCCTTCCTTGGGCGAGGCTTTGCGGTTTTTCCTGGCTAACACCAGAGCCTATGCCGGGCTGTATCTCGGCATGGGACTGATCGCGATGTACGGCTATGGCTCCAACGTCTGGTATCCCACTTTCCTGCAGCGGATTCATGGCTTCGACGTGGCCGAGGCCGGCCTGTTCATCGGCTCCTGGACACTGATTCTGGGCGTCGCCGGATGTCTCAGCGCCGGGTGGCTGGCCGACCGGCTGGTCAAGCGCGGGCGGCCGGACGGCCATTTCGTCGTCTCGATCTATTATTGCCTCGGTTTCGCAATCTCAGGCATGATCGGGACGCTGGCGCCGGAGCGATGGGTCTCGCTGACCTTCGTCGCGATCAGCCTCTTCTTCTCCAACACTATAATCGGAGTCGTGGCGGCCGCGCTGCAGATCCTGACGCCCAACCGCATGCGCGGCCAAATATCCTCGGTGTTCCTGGCCGTCGCCGCCTTCATCGGGCTGGCGTTCGGACCTAGCGCCGTGGGCTTCGCCACCACCCACATCTTCCAGGACGACAATATGGTCGGCTATTCGCTGGCGCTGGTCGCCGCGATCTTCCCCACGCTGGGCGCCGTCGCCTTCTGGTTCGGCCGCAAGCCTGTCTTGGAACGCGCCCGGTCGTTGCAACCTTCCGGCACTATGTTTCCTGGCGGGAATGTCCAAAGGTCAGCATGAACCGGCCGGATTGAGGTGATTCGCTCCGAATCGCCCCTCAGTATCCGCGCTGGCGCATGCAGCTGTCGAAGAAATCCTCGGCAACCGCTTCCTGCTTGGAGATGCCGGTTGCGCTGGCCGCGCTGACCTTCGCCTGATACTTGCACTCATCGGCGCCCTTGCCCAACGGCACGCCGTCGGCGTCGACGTCCTTCCAAGCCGGGCCGCCCTGGGGTGGAATAACCCGGTCCCGCGCGCATCCGGTCAGCGCGATGGCGCCCAACAGTACGAAAAGTCCCATCCACCGCATTGCCAAATCCCCCGTCCGACCCCTTATACATCGTTGGCCCTTATAGGGTGTATCGTCTCACCACCGCCCGCGCCCAGGCCGGATTCCAACGCCTCGTCTGCAATACTTGAAGGAGAAGCCGATGCTCGATCTTTACGCCTGGCCAACCCCCAACGGCTACAAGATTTCGATCATGCTGGAGGAGATCGGGCACCCTTA
>CAZVYC010000007.1:0-18916 GCA_964631425.1 uncultured Rhodospirillales bacterium | reverse complement strand
AGCAGTTCACGCCGGAATTCCTCAAGATCAGCCCAAACAACCGCATGCCGGCGATCGTCGACCATGATGCGCCGGGCGGCCCGCTCTCGATCTTCGAGTCGGGGGCCATCCTGATGTACCTGGCGGAGAAGAGCGGCAAGTTCTGGCCGGCCGAGACCCACGCCCGCTACAACGTTGCCCAATGGCTGATGTGGCAGATGGGAGGCCTCGGACCGATGCTGGGCCAAGCCGGCCACTTCAAGCGCGCCGCACCCGAACCCATCCCCTATGCCATCGAGCGCTACACCAACGAGGCACGGCGCCTGTTCGGCATCCTCGACAAGCAGCTGTCCGCCAAGGCGTACATAGCGGGCGACTACTCGATCGCCGACATGGCGTCGTATCCTTGGAGCCTTGCCTTCCAATATCTGGAGCTTCCGCTCGACGATTACCCGAATCTCGTGCGCTGGCAGGCGACGATGGCGGCGCGGCCGGCGGTAGCGAGGGGCATGCAGCTTCTGGCCGACAAGCGCCCCGCTGGACCGCCGCCCAAGCCGGACGAGAAGACTCGCGAAATCCTCTACGGCAAGAAACAGTTCGAGCGGCGGTAGGCACACCATGAAGCTTCTGCGTTACGGCTCAGCCGGACAGGAAAAGCCCGGCTTGCTCGAGGCTGACGGCGTCATCCGCGACCTGTCCGGACAAATCGCCGATATTACTCCCGAGACACTCACGCCGGAGCGACTGAAGCGGCTGTCGGCAATTGATCCGGCAACCCTGCCCGCGATCACCGGTGCGCCGCGCATTGGGCCGCCGGTAGCGCGGCCCGGCGCGTTCCTCGCGATCGGGCTCAATTACTCGGACCATGCCGCCGAGGTCGGCGCCAAGCCGCCGCGCGAGCCGGTGCTGTTCATGAAAGGCACTCATTGCATCGTCGGGCCGAACGATGACATCCGCATCCCGCGCGGGTCCGAGAAGACCGATTGGGAGGTCGAACTCGGCGTCGTCATCGGCAAACCGGCGAAATATGTGAGCGAGACCGAGGCGCTGAACCATGTCGCCGGCTATTGCACGATCAACGATGTGTCGGAGCGCGCGTTCCAGACTGAGGGCACCGGCCAGTGGGTGAAGGGCAAGGCCTGCGACACGTTCGGCCCGATCGGGCCGTGGCTGGTGACCGCCGACGAGATCCCGGACCCGCAGAGCCTCGACCTCTGGCTGGACGTCAATGGCGTGCGCCGCCAGACCGGCAACACGCGCACGATGATCTTCGGGGTCGCCTTCCTAGTCAGCTATCTGTCGCGGCTGTTCACGCTCCATACCGGCGACATCATCGCCACCGGCACACCGCCCGGCGTCGGCATGGGCCTGAAGCCGCCGGTGTTCCTTAAGCCCGGCAATGTGGTGAAACTGGGCGTTGAAGGGCTGGGCGAGCAGGAGGCGCGGCTGGTCGCGGATTAGCCCATATCTCTCATACCGGCTAAAGGTCCTCGTCCTCTTCGTCGATCAGCTGATAGACCCAGACGCGCTCGTTGGGGCGGCTATAGACCAGGACATAGCCGTCATCGTGCTCGTACAGCTCGTCGTCGTCCTCGGGCTCGGGAACATCGGCCGGGTCGATATCGTCGAGCTTGCCGTCGACGATCTGCTCGATCACGGCGGCCTCGTCCTCTTCATCCAGAAGATCGATATATTCGGTCGCGTCCTCGCCCTCGGCGAAGAAGATCAAATGCCAGTTCTCAGCGATCGTGCTCATCCCACGACACGTTTCTTGTGAGTCCCGAGGACTCAATCTCATGCCGCTTGCCTCGACGTCAACCGTCTCGGTACGGCTTTCGGCCGATCGATTGAACCCTCTGGTGTCGTTAGCGGTTACGCAGCAAGATCGACCGAGTCGCGGGTCGCCGGCAAACGCAATCGAGTTCTGACATGGCCAAGACGAACAAAACCAAGCGCGGCGAGACCAACGCGCCGCCGGCCATCCCGGTGATTGGGCAGGTCGAATATAAAAAGACGCTGATCAAGCTGCAGATCGAGCTGGTCAAGCTGCAGCGCGACGTTATTGCCAACAACCGCAAGATCCTGATCATCCTCGAAGGCCGCGATGCCAGCGGCAAGGACGGAACGATCAAGCGCATCATTCAGCATCTGAGCCCCCGCGACACGCGCGTCGTGGCGATGCCCAAGCCATCGGACCGCGAGCAGGGGGAATGGTACTTCCAGCGCTATATCGCCGAGCTGCCTGCGGCGCAGGAAATGGTGCTGTTCAACCGCAGCTGGTATAATCGGGCCGGGGTCGAGCGGGTGATGGGGTTCTGCACCGACGACCAGTACGAGGATTTCATGACCTCGGTTGTCGATCTGGAGGCGCAGCTGATTCGCTCCGGCATCACGCTCATCAAGTACTACCTTGACATAAGCCAGGGCGAGCAGAAGAGGCGCCTGAAGGCACGGCGCGAAAGTCCGCTCAAGCAATGGAAGGTGAGTCCGATCGACGCTCAGGCGACCAAGCTCTGGGATGAATATAGCAAAGCCCGCAATGCCATGTTGGCACGGACGCACACGCTGATCTCCCCCTGGCTCGTGGTCCGCGCCGACGACAAGAGGCAGGCGCGCCTGAATATCATCCGTGACCAGTTGGCGCGGCTCAATTACCCGGGTGCCGACGACTCCCTCTTGACGCCAAACCCCAATATCGTTTTCGCCTATGACAACGCGCATCTTGGGAATGGCATGATCGCGCCATAGCCTTGCCGTGAGGATTCCGCCATGAACTTCGCCGCCTTCAACCGCACCGCCTTTGCCGCCCTGGCCGCCCTGGCGGCCGCATGCATTACCCATCCCGCCGCAGCCCAGAGCCACGAGCCGGAGCGTTCGCGCCTCCTCATCGTCTTCGCGCCGGACGAGAACAACGCGCTGCTGCAGGCCCAGTATGAAAAGATCCAGCACGACCTGGGCGAGATCGACGGGGGGGATGTCGACGTCATCTACGTCATCGGCGACCGTCCGGTGAAGCTGCCGCCACCCGAGGCAAAGACCGAATCAGCGGACAATATGCGCAAGCGCTATCATGTCGACGCCACGGGCTTTCGCGTGGTGCTGGTGGGCGACAATGGATGGGAGAAGGCGCGCTGGAGCGAGCCCACCGATCCGCATGTGATCATGGCCCGTGCTCCCGATATGCCGAAGCCGAAATCAGCGCTGGACGACCAGAAGCGTTAGCAACCTCTCTCTGGGATGGGCGGCCGCATCCGGGTCGGCATTTCGGGCTGGAGCTACAAACCGTGGCGCGGTCCGTTTTATCCCCCTGGGCTGCGCCAGAAGGACGAGCTCGGCTATGCCAGCAGGCAGTTCGGCTCAATCGAGATCAACGGCACCTTTTACAGCCTGCAGCGGCCGAAGAGCTTCCTGGCCTGGGCCGAGGACGCGCCAGATGGCTTCGTCTACGCAGTCAAGGGGCCGCGCTATATCACCCACATGCGTAAGCTGCGCGAAGTGCGCGCGCCGCTCGCCAACTTCTTCGCGTCGGGCCTGTTGAACCTGGGCGAAAAGCTGGGTCCGGTCCTGTGGCAGCTGCCGCCGAATCTAGGGTTCGATAGCGAACGGCTGGAGGCATTCTTTGACTTGCTGCCGCGCGACATGGCGGAGGCTGCCAGGCTGGCTCACGCGCACGAGCCCAGGATGAACGGGCGGGCGGCGGTCGACCCGCTGGTCGATGCCCCGATCCGGCATGCGCTTGAAGTCAGGCACGACAGCTTCAAGACGCCGGCTTTCATCGATCTGCTGCGCCGCCGGGACGTGGCCTGCGTTGTTGCCGATACCGTGGCATGGCCCTGCATCCCCGATGCGACGGCGGATTTCGTCTATGTGCGCCTGCACGGATCGGAGGAGCTTTACGTCAGCGGCTACGACCCGCCGGCGCTCGGCCGCTGGGCTGAGCGGGTGCGCACCTGGGCCGAGGGCGGCACGCCCACGGACATGGCGGCGATCGCAGAGCCTGCTGGGGGCACTTCGCGGCGCGACGTCTATGTCTATTTCGACAATGATGCGAAAGTCCGAGCGCCGGCCGACGCCAAGGCGCTGGCCCACCTTCTAGGCGTGGGCCCTTCCGTTTCGAACGGAGAGCACGGCCGGCATTGAATTCGGTCGACGCTAAAAAGGGATGCACCATGCTGGCGCATCCCTTTCCTCAGAGAGACAGGACCGGTTCTTTACCGGATCACGACGCCGAATGAGCCCGGGTAGTAGTACGGGTAGGTCGGCGGGTAGTAGTAGGCTGGCGGATAGTAGTAGCGGTACGGAGCATAGGGGTAGACGCCTACACCCCAGCCCCAGCCGCCGTGCCAACCGCCCCAGCCACCATGCCAATCACGGTCGCCGTGCCAGCCACGGTCGCCGTGCCAGCCACGATCACCGTGCCAGCCACGATCACCGTGCCAGCCACCACCGCCGTGATGGCCTTCGGCCATCGCGGGAGCCGCCGCGGTACCGGCGAGGGCTATGCCAATCGCCGCCGCGCCGAGCAGGCGCCGCAATCCAGGCCGTTCCGTGTTTTTCGAGACCACTTTCGCCTCCAATAACCGATCGGGCTTTCACCGCCCTCGTAAGGGAGATGGAAATCGATTATGGCGGAACAAGGGCATTTTCAGGGTATGTTCTGGACGAAATATACCACTAAGCTGTTGTTGCACATAAAAGATTTTTTAAGTTTGCGCGCCGCGCACGGCCAGAGCCCGCCAGATCGGACGCCATAGGGCGAGCACCAGGACGCCGCCGGCGGCGCAGATCGCAGCATGCAGGCCCCAGAAGGCGAGACCGGACATTCTTTCGTAGAAGCGGCCGAGCCAGCCGCTCGCGATCGAGCCGATGAACACCGACAGGTAATAGACCGACAGCATCATCGCATTGACGGAGGGCGGCGCCGCTCGGGCGAACAGCGCCACCACCGTGGGCGCGGCATAGAAATAGCCGACCGCGCTCAGGAAGTGATAGGTGAAGGCCCAGGCCAGGGGAACCTTGCCGGCCCCGGCCAGCAGCTCGCCGAGGGCGAGCCACAGGACAGAGCCGGCGAAGAGGAAGCAGCCGATCACGATCTTGACGAGGTCGCTGGGCTCAACGCCGCGCTTCGACTGGTGCCGCCAGACCCAGAGGACCGGCGGCGCCATGACGAAGGCGCTCATCGCGTCGACCGACTGGAACCAGGTGACGGGGACGGTGACGCCGAACGCCTGCCGGTCGACCCGGTCGCGCACCCACAGCGCGTAGGTATTCCAGATCTGAGATTGCGCTGTCCAGAACAGCGACGCGGCCAGCATCATGATGACCAGCGCCGCGATGATCCGCCATTCGTCCCTTTCGAGGCGGATGCGGTGGCCGCGGACTCGACGCGGTGGATCGGGCGGCAGGAACCGCGCGGCGTTGATGTAAATCCCGAGACCGAACAGCATGAAGATTCCGGCCAGGCCGAAGCCGTAATGCCACCCGTAAATCTCGCCCAGCGTTCCGCACGCCAGCGGCGCCAGGAAGCCGCCGACATTGATGGAGAGATAGAAGATCGAGAAGGCCTGGTCGCGCCGGCTATCATCCTTGGCATAGAGCCCGCCAACCTGGGCGGCGACGTTGCCCTTGAGCAGGCCGCTGCCGGCGATGAGCGTGGCGAGCGCGAAGAGGAAAGCGGCTTCCGACGCCATCAGGAAATGACCTGCCGCCATCACAATAGCGCCGATCGTCACCGCCCGCCGCCGACCGAGGAAGCGGTCGCCCAGATATCCGCCGAGGATCGGCGTCAGGTAGACCAGGCCGCCATAGAGCCCGAAAATCTGGGTTGCCAGCGCCTGGGTCGACAGTGGTCCGAAAACCAGCGTCATCCCCGCCCGGAAGGCGCCGAAGCCGACAACGCGCTCGACACTGCCCGGCAGCAGCAGGTGCCCCGCCATATAGAGAACGAGCAGCGCCTGCATGCCGTAATAGGAGAAGCGCTCGAACCCCTCCATCAGCACGAGATAGGTGAGCCCGATCGGGTGGCCGAGGAAATCACGGGTGGCGGGCGCTGGGGCGAGGTCTTTGGCCGGTTCGGCGAGGCTGGTCATGCCGGACATTATGGCGGCCGGGGCAATGCCGGCAATGTATCTCTCCTCGACCCGCTCGCGGGGCGAGGGATATCAGAACAGCGACAATTGCCGCGATCCCGCGCTGCGCCGGAACCGGCTGAAATCAAGCGCAGGCCGCGGCTTGTCGAGCCCCAGCCGTTTGACCGCCAGCGCGAAACGCTTGTGGATCAGCTCGGCGTAGGGGCCGGTGCCGGACATCCGCGTGCCGAACTCGGCTTGATTCAGCTTACCGTCGCGGCATTGCCGGATCAGGCTCAGCACCTTGTCGGCGCGATCGGGGAAATGGCCCCTGACCCATTCCTGGAACAGCGTCTTGATCTCATGGGGCAGTCGCACAATCGTGATCCCCGCCCGCTCAGCCCCGGCCTCAGCTGCTGCCTCCAGGATTCCCTCAAGCTCATGGCAGGTGAGACCGGGCACGATCGGCGCGGACATGACGACGACCGGCACGCCCGCGGCTTTGAGCGCGCGGATGGTTTCCAGCCGCTTGGGCGGCGTCGCGGCGCGCGGCTCCATGATGCGGGCGATGTTGCGGTCGAGCGTGGTGATCGAAACACCCGCGCGCACCAGGTTCTTGGCCGCCATCGGTCCCAATATGTCGAGATCGCGCTGAATGAGCGCCGACTTGGTCAGGAGAGCCACCGGGTGCTCGAACTCGGCCAATACCTCCAGGATGCGGCGGGTCAGTTTTTCCGTGCGCTCGACCGGCTGGTAGGCGTCGGTATTGATGCCGAGCTGGATGACCGACGGCGCATAGCCCTTGGCCGACAGCTCCTTGCGCAACAGTTCGGGCGCATCCGGCTTGCGGAAGATGCGGGTCTCGAAATCGAGCCCCGGCGACAGGTTGAGATAGGCGTGCGTCGGCCTGGCGAAGCAGTAGATGCAGCCATGCTCACAACCCTTGTACGGATTGATGGACTGGTCGAACCCGACATCGGGCGAGTTGTTGCGCGTGATGATCCGCTTGGCCGTATCGACGCCGAGGATGGTCCTAGGTGCGTCGTCTTCCCATTGCTCGCGTTCGGGTCCATTCCATCCATCATCAACCGCGATGCGGTCCGAATCATCGAAACGGCCGCTTGGCCGGTTTGAGACGGCGCCACGCCCTTTGCGAGGCGTGTCAGGAACCGTGTCGATCTCGGTCTTGATGCGGAAAGACATCCCTCCATCATAAAGGAGAGATCGAAACGTTTCAAGAACTAATCCGGACCAAAATGGGCCTCTGCACGGACGCGCTGTTGCGTCACGCGATCAAGCTCTTGCTCACCACCTCGTAGATGTCGCGCGACTTCACCCGGGCGGACAGTTCATCCAGAGCAGCAGCCATCTGGGCGCGCTGGGGCTCGGCGAAGCGGCGCCATTGCCGCAGCGGGCCCAGAAGGCGGGCGCCGACCTGCGGATTGGTCTGGTCGAGATGCGCCACGATGTCGGCCAGCAGGCGATAGCCCTCGCCACCCGAATCGTGGAAGCGTGTGAAGTTGCCGTCGGTGAAGGCACTGATCAGCGAGCGCAGCCGGTTGGGGTTGCCCAGCGTGAAATCCGGATGGCGCATCAGCCTGCGGACATCATCCAGGGTCTGTGGCCGGTCGGCGCGCGCCTGCACCGAGAACCATTTGTCGACCGTCAGCGCATTGCCCTTGTGACGCTCATAGAAGGCCGCCAGGGCTGCTTCGCGCTCAGCCGTATCGGTGTCCGCCAGCGCGGCCAGGGCGCCGAGGCGCAACGTCATGCCTTCGGCCTCATGGAACTGCCGATCGGCCAGGGCCACGACCTCCCTGTCCGGCACGTTCATCAGGAGGCGCAGCGCCGCATTGCGCAGCGCCCGACGCCCCATGGCGGCGGCCGACAGGTCCGACTCGCTCATGCGGTTCCCCGGGGCGTTTCGCGCATAGACGTCCAGCAGCTTGCCGCGCAGCTTGCCGGCCAACGTGACCCGCACTGATTTCGCGGTTCGGGCCAGGGCGGCCACGTCGACCGGGCTCGCATATTCCGCCAGCGACGCGGCATCCGGAAGGGTCAGCATCAGGGCACCCAGGCCTGGATCGAGTGCCTCGTCGTCCAGCATCGTGCTGAGCGCATTGGTGAGCAGCGCCACCAGCGCATCGACATCCGTGTGCGCCGGCTCGGCCGCGCCCGCCAGCATGGCGCGAACGGCCAGCTCCTGTCCGGAATCCCAGCGCGCCACCGGATCGCTGTCATGCGCGATCAGGAAGGCCAGAGCCTGGCCGTCGAGGTCACTCGCCAGCCGCACGGGTGCGGAAAAACCGCGCAGCAGGGACGGCACCGGCCGGGCCGGAATGTTGTCGAAATCGAAACGGGCGCTGACGGTCTTTAGCTCCAGCACGCGGCTGGTCGCCCCATCGGGCCCCAGCGTCAAAGCCTTGCCGTCGGCACCGATCAGCGCAATGTCGACCGGGATGTGCAGCGGCGCCTTGGCCGACTGCCCAGGGGTCGGCGCGGTCGCCTGGCTGAGGGTCAGGCTATAGCGGCCGGCGCCCGCATCATATTCACCGGCGGCAGTGATGAGCGGCGTCCCGGCCTGACTGTACCACAGGCGGAACTGCGAGAGATCGACCCCCGACGCGTCCTCCATTGCCTGGACGAAGTCGTCGCAGGTCGCGGCCTGCCCGTCATGGCGGCTGAAATAGAGGTCCGTACCGGCGCGGAACCGGGCAGGACCAAGGAGGGTGCGGATCATCCGCACCACCTCGGCACCCTTCTCGTACACGGTCGGCGTGTAGAAGTTGTTGATCTCGATATAGGAATCCGGCCGGATCGGGTGGGCCATCGGCCCGGAGTCCTCGGGGAACTGGGAGCGGCGCAGCCGATCGACTTCGGAGATGCGCTTCACCGCCTCGCCTGCCTGCTCGGCCGAGAATTGCTGGTCACGGAAGACGGTGAAGCCCTCCTTCAGCGACAGCTGGAACCAATCGCGGCAGGTGACGCGATTGCCGCTCCAATTGTGGAAATATTCATGCCCGATCACGCCCTCGACGCCGGCATAGTCCGAATCGGTCGCGGTGTCCGGGCTGGCCAACACATATTTGGTGTTGAAGATGTTGAGGCCGGTGTTCTCCATGGCGCCCATGTTGAAGTCGCCGACCGCGACGATATTGAACACGTCGAGCTGGTATTCCCGGCCATAGGTCCGTTCGTCCCAGGCCATTGCCGCCTTCAGCGAGCGCATCGCGTGATCGAGCTTGTCGAGGTCGGCCGGCGCGGCATAGATGCCGAGCCTGACCGTCCGGCCGGACATGGTCGTGAAGCTGTCTTCGATATGGCCGAGATCGCCCGCGACCAGCGCGAACAGATAGCTCGATTTGGGGAATGGGTCGTCCCATACCGTGTAGTGCCGACCGGCCGGCAAATTACCGGACTCGACGGGATTACCGTTCGACAGCAGCACGGGGTACTCGGCCCTGTCCGCTACGATCCGCACGGTCATCGGCGCCATCACATCCGGCCGGTCAAGATAGTAGGTGATCTTGCGAAACCCTTCCGGCTCGCACTGGGTGCAGAACGAGCCAGAGGAGCGGTAAAGCCCGTCGAGCGACGTGTTCGAGGCCGGATCGATTCGGGTTACGATGTCGAGGGTCGCCCTATCGCGCACGCCCGGAATCGTCAGATGCTCGGAATCGCGCGTGTAGTCGGCTGGGGACAGCGTCTGTCCGTCGAGCGACAGCGACAGAAGCTCCAGCTTACGGCCATCGAGCACGAGCGGGGCGCCTGAAGCGTCGGCCCGCTCCAGCTTGAGCTGGGCGCGTACGATCGTGGCATGGGGCGCGAGGTCGAAGTCGAGACGAAGGTGGCACACCCGGAACGCGGGCGGCCGATAGTCTTTGCGCAGGATCGCGCGCGGCGCGGCGGGCGTGCTTGAGCCATCCATCACAAATCGGCCTCCAGGCCCATGCGTTCCGCTTCCGTGAACGCCCTCGACGCGCGGGCCTCAGCGTCGAAACGTACGATGATCGCCTTCGCGGTCGACGCGCAGACATCGCCGTCGAAGATCGCGCAGGCGAGCGTAATCGAGCTGCGTCCGACGCGGCAGAGCCGGACGCCCAGCCTCAAGGTCGCGGGAAAGCGGATTTCCTTGCGGTAATCGATCTCCAGCCGGACCAGCGCCATGCCGACCTTGAGACCATCGCTGAGCCCCTTGGAGGACATGTAGGCAACGCGCGCCGTTTCGTAATAGGTCGCATAGGCTTTGTTATTGACATGGCCCAGCATGTCGAGGTCGGCGAAGCGCACTTGCTCGGCGGCCCAGAACCGGTAGCTGTCCGGGTTCAGGAAATCGGGTTCGGTCATCGGTTCTGGATGATATAGACAATTGTAACAGGATCGCCATTATCCGATCCCTGGGTCCGAGCGATCTGCAGGCTGCGGCCCGGCAGACCCTTCAACAGCCATGTGCGAAAGGTGGCGCCGCTCTGGTTCGAGGAAATGCTGGGTGTGCCGAGCCGCTGCTCGAGCGTCGATGCCAGGTTCTCGAACGTAAAGTCCGGCTGCTCGACGAACTCGATCGCGACCGAGAACAGCGGGATCTTGTCCCCATTCTTCCGGGCGGAACCCAGTGTGTCGAAACTTGCATAGGCATGCCGAACATAGCCATCTGTCGCATCGCCGTTGGTGAACAGTACGACGCCGTTTCCATCATGCCGGACGAAGCGGGTCAGGCGGCCAAGGTCGGCGGGAAGGGTATCGGCGGTGATCGCCGGCTTGCGGACCGCCTCGACCAGCGCATCGGCAATGCCGTCCGCCGGTGCAGCCCGGACGTGGGGCGCCATCAGCATCATCAGCGCCAGAACGGTTACAAGCAGCTTCATGATATCGGACCGGCTCCTCCCGTCACCACCAGATCGTCGCGATGGATCAACTCTTCCCGGCCGCGATAACCGAGGATCGATTCGCTGAGGCCGCTATGCCGGCCGGCCAGCGCCCGCGCCTCGTCAGCGGCATAGTTCGACAGGCCGCGCGCGATCTCGCGCCCGTCAGCGCCGAGGACGGCGATCAGGTCGCCGCGCTCGAACAGGCCGGATACCGCCGTGACGCCCGCCGGCAGCAGGCTCTTGCCCGAGCGCGCGCACGGCGCCGGCATCGACGACAACATGGCCGGAAACGGCGAGGTGCGCCGCAATCCAGCGCTTGCGCGCGGTAAGCGGCTCGGCGGCGGCGGCAAACCAGGTCGCACGACCGCCATCGGCCAGTGCCGAGAGCGGATGGGCAGGATGCCCGTCGGCGATCGCCATGCGGCAGCCGGCGGCCATCGCGATCCGCGCGGCTGCCAGCTTCGTCACCATGCCGCCCGAGCTGATGCCGGGACGCGCCTCGCCTGCCATCGCCTCGATCTCGGGAGTCAGTTCAGTGACATCGGCGATGTGGCGGGCGGAGGACTCCGTGCGCGGGTCCGCGGTGTAGAGCCCGTCGACATCGCTCAGCAGCACCAGCGTGTCGGCGCTTGCCATCTGTGCTACGCGGGCCGCGAGACGGTCGTTGTCGCCGAACCTGAGCTCCGCCGTCGCGACAGTGTCGTTCTCGTTGATGACCGGAACCGCGCCCGCGCCAAGCAGCGCGGTCAGGGTGGCACGCGCGTTCAGGTGCCGCTTGCGCGCCTCGGTATCGTCGGGCGTCACCAGCACCTGGGCGGCGACCACGCCATGTCGGGCGAGCGCCTTGCGGTAGGCCTCGACCAGCCGGATCTGCCCGACCGCGGCCGCGGCCTGCTTCTCCTCGATCCTGAGGCTGCGGCCGCGCGCAAAACCAAGCGCCTTGCGGCCGATCGCGACGGCACCCGACGTGACGACGACCACCTCGACGCCCGCTTTCCTGAGCTCCGCGATATCGTCGGCGACGGTTTCGAGCCAGCTTTCGCGGACTTCACCGGCCTCGTCGACGACGAGGGCCGAACCGATCTTGACCACCAGCCGCCGCGCTGCCGACAACGCGTCGGCGCCTGGACGGTCGAGCGCCGCCTCAGCCATGAGCAGGGTTCCAGGCAGCGGGCTCCGTCTCGGCCGCGGGCGTTTCCTTCTCCGCCGCGCGTCCGGCGTCGATGATCCTGAGCAGCGCGGCCAGCGCCTCGCGCACGCCCTGCCCGCTGGCCGACGACAGGACGAGCGGTGTTTTGCCTGCGGCGCGGGCAAGCTGCCGCTTGGCTGTGACCAGATCCTCCGCCGTCAGCGCGTCGACCTTGGACAACGCGACGATCTCCGGCTTCTCAGCCAGGCCGTGGCCATAAGCCTCGATCTCACGGCGGACAGTCCGCCAGGCCTTGGCCGGATTTTCCTGGGTTGCATCGACGAGATGCAGCAGCACGCCGGTGCGCTCGACATGCCCCAGGAACCGGATGCCGAGGCCCGCGCCCTCGTGCGCATCCTCGATCAGGCCGGGGATGTCGGCCAGCACGAACTCGCGATCGTCCACCCTGACCACGCCCAGGTTGGGCGCCAAGGTGGTGAACGGATAGTCCGCGATCTTGGGCTTCGCATGCGAGGTCGCGGCGAGGAAGGTCGATTTGCCGGCATTAGGCAGGCCGACGATTCCGGCATCGGCGATCAGCTTCAGTCTCAGCCACACCCACCGCTCCTGCCCGGGCCAGCCGGGGGTGCATTTGCGCGGCGCGCGGTTGGTCGAGGTCTTGAAATGGGCGTTGCCGAAGCCGCCGTCGCCGCCGCGCAGGAAAACGAGCTGCTCGCCGACATGGGTGAGGTCGGCGAGCTCGGTTTCACCGTCCTCGTCGAGGATTTCGGTGCCGGGCGGCACCTTGATGACGAGCGCAGGGGCGTCGGCGCCGGTACGATCGCTGCCCTCGCCGGCACCGCCGCGGGGTGCCTTGAAATGCTGGCGATAGCGGAAGTCGATCAGCGTGTTGAGGCCGTCGGCGACCTCGAACACGATGTCGCCGCCGCGGCCGCCATTACCACCGGAGGGGCCGCCGAATTCGATGAATTTTTCGCGCCGGAACGCAGCGCAGCCCGCGCCGCCGTCACCGCTGCGCAGGTAGATCTTCGCCTGGTCCAGGAATTTCATGCCGGCTATCCTCTAGCCGGCCGAGGCTTACTCGGCCGCTTCGGATTCCGTCTCGGTGAAGGGGATGACCTTCACGACCTGCCGGCCGCCGCGGGTCTTGGCGAACGCAACATGGCCGTGCTCCAGCGCGAACAGAGTATGGTCCTTGCCCATGCCGACATTGGCGCCCGGATGTACCTTGGTGCCCCGCTGGCGGATGATAATGTTGCCGGCCAGCACCTTCTCGCCGCCGAACTTCTTGACGCCCAGGCGGCGGCCCTCGGAATCGCGCCCGTTGCGCGAAGAACCGCCGGCTTTCTTATGTGCCATGGTTGCTGATCCTGCTCTCTCAAGCCGCGGAAATGCCGGTGATGCGCAGGACGGTCAGGTCCTGGCGATGACCATTCTTGCGGCGATAATTCTGCCGGCGCTTCTTCTTGAAGACGATGAGCTTGGGTCCGCGATCCTGCGCCACCACCTCGGCCGAGACGCTGGCCCCGGCGACCAGCGGCGTGCCGACCGTTTCGCCCACCATCAGTACTTGATCGAGCGCCACCGTGCTGCCGGCCTCGGCCTCGAGCCGCTCGACCTTGATCACGTCGCCTTCGACGACCCGATATTGCTTACCGCCGGTCTTGATGACTGCGAACATCGCCTGAATTCCCAACCTTGGTCCGGCACGGTATCCAGAGATGGAGATGCGGCCGGGCAAAACAATAAGCGGGGCAGTCGCCATCCATCAGGCGCCGGCCCCGGCCAAGGGCGCGTAATGTACGCAAAACCGGGCCGGTGTCAACGGGGCGAGGGTACACGGGGCGCGGGTACACGCGTAAGGCCGGAGAGGTGGGCACGGAGGCCCGCGCCACTGAAGGCATGGATTGCTTCGCTCCGCTCGCAATGACCAGCTTTGGGAGCGTGAGGAATCAAACACGGCGGCGTCGCTGCATTCGGTCGTCAAACCGACGCACCTCCCTCCCTTCGAAAACGTCCTATATGCGAGGTAACACCGAATGCGAGCGCGGACGTCCGCGGTGCAGCCTCGGGAACTCCAGCTGATTTCTCTCCCGCATCTCGCTATAACCGCCTGTCGGCGCCCCGGACCTCCACACAAGGACCCCCGCACCATGGTTGCATTGCCGCTCCCGAGCCTGCCGGAAGAAATCGCCGCGCTCCGCATGCTGGCGCTCGACATGCGCTGGACCTGGAGCCACGAAGGCGACGAGTTGTGGGAGCAGATCGACGAGCAGCTGTGGCATCGCACGCACAACCCGTGGAGCGTGCTGCAGAGCGCGCCGGCCGAGCGACTGCAGCGGCTGGCCGCCGACAGCGCTTTTCGCGACAAGCTCGCCCACTTCGTCGAAGCCAGGAAACGATACCTTGACCGACCCGGCTGGTTCGCCACCGTCTATGACAAGGCGGCACTGGGCGGCGTCGCCTATTTCAGCATGGAGTTCGGGCTCGGCGCAGCGTTGCCGCTCTATGCCGGCGGCCTCGGCGTGCTGGCGGGCGACTATCTGAAATCAGCCAGCGATCTCTCGATTCCGATCATCGGCATCGGCCTGCTCTACCAGGAAGGCTATTTCCGCCAGATCGTCGACGCCGAGGGCATGCAGCAGGAGCTTTACCCCTATAACGAGCCCGCCACCATGCCGGTCGAGCCAGTGGTGCTGGAAGAAGGCGGATGGATGCGTGTGCCGCTGGCGCTGCCCGGACGCATCGTGCAGCTCCGGGTCTGGCGTGCGATCGTCGGCCGCGTGACGCTTTATCTGCTCGACAGCAACGACCCGATCAACAGCCCGACCGACCGCGGCATCACCGCCAAGCTTTATGGCGGCGGATCTGAAATCCGGCTGATGCAGGAGATCGCGCTGGGCGTTGGCGGCTGGCGGCTGGTCGAGCGGCTCCATCCCGAGGTCGAGCTCTGCCACATCAATGAGGGCCACGCAGCCTTCGTCGTCATCGAGCGCGCGCGCCAGCTGGCGGTGGCCAAGGGGCTCAGCTTCTGGGAGGCGCTGTGGGCGACCCGCGCCGGCAACATCTTCACCACCCATACCCCGGTCGCGGCCGGGTTCGACTCCTTCCCTTCGAGCCTGCTGCGCAAGTACCTGCCCTATGTCGAGGGCGAGCTGGCCGGCCGCGGGGTGACGCTGAACGACATCCTGGGCCTCGGCCGCGTCGACCGCAATAACCTGGACGAGCCGTTCAACATGGCTTTCCTGGCGCAGCGCGGCTCGGCCCTGACACTTGGGGTCAGCCGGCTGCACGGCGAGATCAGCCGGCGGATCTTCCAGCCGCTGTTCCCGCGCTGGCCCGGCTGCGAGGTTCCCGTCGGCTATGTAACCAACGGCGTGCACGTCCCGACCTGGGACTCGGCTGAAGCCGACAAGATGTGGACGGCGACCTGCGGCAAGGAGCGCTGGCGCGGCGTCCAGGACGATCTGGGAGAGCGCATCGCGACTGTCCCGGACGTCGAGCTGTGGTCGATGCGCGGGGAGGCGCGCCAGCGGCTGGTCGTCACGGTTCGGCGCCATCTGGCAACGCAGCTGCGCGAGCGCGGATTCGAGCTCGAGGTCGTGCGGCAGGCGGACAGCGTGCTCGACCCCAATATCCTGACGATCGGCTTCGCGCGGCGGTTCACCGAATATAAGCGACCCAATCTTCTGCTGCGCGATCCCGTTCGCCTCGACAAGCTGCTGCGGAATGTCGAGCACCCGATCCAGATCGTGGTGGCGGGCAAGGCGCATCCGGCCGACCTTCAGGGCAAGCTGATGATCCGCGAGTGGATCAACCTGGCCCGGCAGCCCCAATATCGCCGTCGGGTGGTGTTCCTGGAGGACTACGACATCGCGCTGGCGCAGGAGCTGGTGCAGGGCGTCGATGTCTGGATCAACACACCCCGGCGCCCCTGGGAGGCGTGCGGCACCAGCGGCATGAAAGTACTGGTGAACGGCGGCCTCAATTGCTCGATCCGCGACGGCTGGTGGGACGAGGCGTTCGCGCCGGAGCTCGGCTGGGCGATCGGGGACGGCGCGGGCGGCGATCCACGGGAGATCGATGCCACAGACGCCGCCAACCTCTACAACATTCTCGAACAACAGATCGTGCCGGAGTTCTATGACCGCGATCCGCATGGCCTGCCGCGTGCCTGGGTCGCGCGGATCCGGCGCAGCATGTCGGTGCTGACACCGCAGTTTGGCAGCACGCGGATGGCCCGCGACTATGTCGAAAAGGCCTATATGCCGCTTGTCAAGACTCTGCGTGCCCGGTCGACGGATGGATGCGTGCCGGCGAAGGCCATGCGCGACTGGTCCGAGGCGCTGGTACGCCGCTGGTCCAGCCTCCATATCGGCCAGCCGACGACGGCGGAAGCCGGCAACAGCTGGCGGCTTTCGGTTCCCGTGTTCATGGGCGAGGTTTCCCCGGTCGCCGTCCGTGTCGAACTCTTCGCTGATGCAACAGAGGACGCGCCCGCCGAGGTCGTGGTCCTGCACCAGGAGCAGGCCATCCCGGGATCAATGAACGGCTATATCTATGCCGGCGAGGTGTCGTCGTCGCGCGCCCCGCAAGACTTCACCGCCCGCGTTGTGCCGTACCACCC
The DNA here is from genome assembly GCA_964631425.1 of uncultured Rhodospirillales bacterium. GTDB lineage: Bacteria > Pseudomonadota > Alphaproteobacteria > BOG-932 > Roseiterribacteraceae > BOG-932. Next base: position 2,224 of record CAZVYC010000007.1, on the reverse strand, counting down.
CGGCGTGCATGTTCCGGCGGAGCTTCCGCTTATCGCCTGGCAACGCTGACGCCGCCGCCCGCTACTTTCCTGGAAATGCGCCCTGCCGTCACCGTCTGCGGCGGAGCGGATATCGGCGGCCGCGGCATCACGAGCGGCTCGACCTTGCCCGACACGCGCAAGCCGCCGCGGAGGAAGTAGCCAGCTTCAGCTCCTGCATCCAACTCCGCCTTGGCACGCAGCCAGTGCTCGACCGCTTTACCCTCCGGACAGCCTTCCGCCAGCCAGATGGCATAGGCACGCTGCCGAACCTTCTCCTCGTCTGTCGCCGGCCCGCTCCAGAAAGACCAGTCGATCGTCATCGGGTTACCGCCGCGATCATCGCGCCCTCCATAGAAAATCGGTCCTCCTCGGCCGGCGGATCTTCCTCCGGTGCTGGGGTTGGAAGACCGGATGCTTCGGAATACAGCGCCATATACTGCGCGGCGCTCGCGCCCCAGCTGAAATCCTGCGACATGCCTTGCAACTGCAACCGGCGCCAGGTCAGCGGCTCCCGGTAGTGCGCCAGCGCACGGTCGACCCCGCTCATCAGCCCGTCCACGCTCGCCTCGTCAAAGACGAACCCGGTGGCCTGGTGGTCTGTCAACGCGGGGGACGTTACATCGGCGACCGTGTCCGCCAGCCCGCCCGTCCGGCGCACGACCGGAACCGTCCCGTAGCGCAAGGCGTAGAGCTGTGTCAGCCCGCACGGCTCATAGCGCGCAGGGGCAAGCAGGATGTCGGCGCCACCTTGCAACCGATGGGCTGCCGGCTCGTCATAGCCGATCTCAACGGCAACCTGCTCGGGGAACCGGCGCGCGAGCTCCTCGAGGGCGCTCTCAAATCCGGGGTCGCCGGTGCCCAGCAATGTCAGCTGCGCCCCCGAGGCCACGATCGCGGGCACGGCGTCGATGACGACGTCGGCCATCTTCTGATGGGTCAGCCGGCTGACGAAGCCGATGAGCGGAATTTCGGCGTTAACCTCAAGTCCGAGCTGGTGCTGAAGCTCGGCTTTGCACACCCGCTTGCCGGCGATGTCGCGCGCTCCATAGGGCCGCGGCAGATTGAGATCGAAGAGCGGATTCCAGACCGTCTCGTCGATGCCGTTCAGGATGCCGGAGAAATCGCGTTGCCGGTTCTGCAGCACGCCGTCGAAGCCGCAACCGAATTCGGGCGTCAGCACTTCGCGTGCGTAGGTCGGGCTGACGGTCGTGATCTTGTCGGAATAGCGGATCGCGGCTTTGAGGAACGAAAGCTGGCCATAGAACTCGACTCCGTCGGCGTGAAACACGCTGGACGGCACACCCAGATGGTGGATGAGATCAGGCGGGAAATTGCCCTGAAACGCCAGATTGTGGATCGTGAACACTGTCGCGGGACGGGGTCCATCCTGCGTCGCGAGCAGGAGTGGTGCGAGGCCGGCGTGCCAATCGTTGGCATGCAGGACATCGGGCGCCCAATCCTCAAGGCATCCCCGCGCGACCCGGGCTGCCACATGCGCGAGAAAGGCGAAGCGGAGCGCATTGTCGGGCCAGTCATGCCCATGCCGATCCTGGTACAACCCGCCGTCGCGGGCGAACAGGGATGGCGCATGGACCAACAGCACGGGCACGTCGGAGTCGGGAAGCTCACCCGAGATCAGGGCCGCATCCGTCACGCCGAGAAGCGGCTCCAGCCGCGCCTCGATGCAGGGATTCTTCAACCGGGCGCCGGCGCCCGGATATCCCGGCAACAGGATGCGAACGTCGATACCTCCCCGCTTGAGCGCGATCGGCAGCGCCGCCGACACGTCCGCGAGCCCTCCAGATTTGGCAAGAGGGTATGCCTCGGACGTGACGAACAGGACCCGCATGCCACCACTCCATCTTCTTGTAGCGCACACATCCGTCATTTTCACGCGACGAACATTGATTTCGATCAACCGCGATCCCCAGATCGGACTGGATTTACTATTTTAACGTCGATTCGAGATTAAATCTTTTTCCGCCACGCATCAGCAATTGGCGCACGGTGATATAAGGAACCAAAAAATGCCACATTTTGTTCCCGCAGTGCGAAATAAATTGTCGAAATTGTGGCAGGTCGTGCAGGCTCGGACGCCTGAGCAACGATTCGCTGCACTTGACACAAATGACGGCTGTACAAATGGGCCCCCATCCAAGGGCACACCACAGAGGCGCAGAGCACATAAACGACGATGAATGGC
>CAZVYC010000006.1:16387-47886 GCA_964631425.1 uncultured Rhodospirillales bacterium | reverse complement strand
GACGCAGACCTTGCTGTTTAAGCCGGCCAAATCGATGCGGGTGACGATCAACGGCACCCCCGCACCCGGCATCACGGCCAAAGACCTGGTGCTGGCGGTGATCGGTAAGATCGGTACTGCGGGCGGGACGGGCCATGTTATCGAATACGCCGGCGAGGCGATACGCGGCCTTTCGATGGAAGGTCGCATGACCGTCTGCAATATGACAATCGAAGGCGGCGCACGCGCCGGCCTAGTGGCACCGGATGAGACCACCTTCGCATACCTGCAAGGGCGGCCGATGGCGCCAAAGGGTGCGGCCTGGGAGCAGGCCGTCGCCTTTTGGCGCGCCCTGCCCTCCGACGAAGGCGCGACGTATGACCGCGAGGTCATCTTGGATGCATCCGAGATCGTGCCGCTAGTCACCTGGGGCACCAGTCCGCAAGACGTGCTGCCGGTGACCGCGACCGTGCCGGACCCCGCGATGTACGACGACCCGGGCCGGCGGTCCGCGGTCGAGCGCTCGCTCGCCTATATGGGGCTAAAGCCCGGACAGAAGCTGGACGAGCTCGCGATCGACGCGGTCTTCATCGGCTCCTGCACCAACGGACGCATCGAGGATTTGCGGGCCGCAGCCGCGGTGGCGCGTGGGCGCAAAGTGGCTGAGGGCGTCCGCGCTTTGGTGGTTCCGGGATCAGGGCTGGTCAAGCATCAGGCCGAGGAGGAAGGTCTCGACAAGATCTTCTCAGAAGCCGGCTTCGAATGGCGGGAACCCGGCTGCTCGATGTGCCTGGCGATGAACGCCGATCGGCTGAACCCCGGTGAACGCTGCGCCTCCACCTCGAATCGCAATTTCGAGGGTCGTCAGGGACGCGGCGGCCGGACCCATCTGGTAAGCCCCGCGATGGCCGCCGCAGCCGCCGTCACCGGCAGACTGACAGACGTGCGTACGCTGATCTGAGGATCACCGCGAAACGGGGGGAGCAATGGGCGAATATCTGAGCTTCAGGAAGCTGGTCACGCCGCTCTTGGTCCAGGTCGTGTTCTGGGCGGCGGTGATCATCAACACGATCGACGCATTCTTCTTTACGAGCAGTTTCTTCGATGGGCTGTTCAGGTTCATCGTGGGCCCGATCGTCATCCGCATCATCTGCGAAGGGCTGATCGTTCTGTTCGAGATCAACAACACGCTGACCGAAATCCGCGATAACCAGCTTGTTGCGAGCACAGCGCCTCCTGTTGCCCCGCCCCCCGCTGCACCATCGGTGACGCCCGCCGCGTCCCCCACCCCTCCCGTGGTCTGATCCCATGCAGAAATTCACCAAGCTGATCGGCGTTGCCGCACCCTTGCCGATGATCAATATCGATACCGACATGATCATCCCGAAGCAGTTCCTGAAGACGATCACCCGCTCCGGGCTCGGCAAATCTCTGTTCTTTGAGATGCGTTACGACGACAACGGCGCGGAACTGCCGGATTTCGTGCTGAACAAGCGAGAATACCGGCAGGCCCAGATCCTGGTGGCAGGCGACAATTTCGGCTGCGGGTCCAGCCGCGAGCATGCCCCCTGGGCGCTGCAGGATTTCGGCATCCGCGCAGTGATCGCACCCAGCTTCGCAGATATCTTCTTCGGAAATTGCTTCAAGAACGGCATGCTGCCGATCGTGCTACCGCAGGAGCAGATCGACATTCTGATGCAGGACGCTCAAGGCGACAACACGCGTGTTCTGACGATCGACCTGCCGAACCAGAAGGTGATCCGCGCCAACGGTGAGAGCTTCTTGTTCGAGGTCAACCCCACGAGCAAGCAGCAGCTGGTCGAGGGTCTGGACGAGATCGGCCAGACCATGCAGCGCGGAAGTGAGATTTCCGATTTCGAGCGGAAACAAAGCCTGTCGCAACCCTGGCTGTGGTCCGACAGCGCCGCGGCCTGATTGTTGTCGTTATCCCAGCGAAAAGCCGGGACGCATTCCTGCGTCCTCCGGATCGCCGACAGTTGGGATCCCAGCCACCGCTGAAGTTTGAATAGGAATAATCCCGTGCCCCACAAGATCCTGCTCCTTCCCGGCGACGGTATCGGTCCGGAAGTCATCGCCGAGGCCAAGCGGTTGCTGGTGTGGCTGCAGGACCGGCGCGGCATTGCGTTCGAGACCGAGGAGGCCCTGGTCGGCGGCTGCGCCTATGAAGCCGAGGGCGCGCCCTTGTCGGACGCCACCATCGCCCGCGCCAAGGCGGCCGACGCGGTGATCCTGGCAGCGGTCGGCGGCCCGAAATGGGATAATCTTCCATTCCATCTGCGGCCCGAAGCCGGATTGCTCGGGATTCGCAAGGAACTCGAGTTGTTCGCCAATCTGCGGCCGGCGATCGTGTTCGACGCCCTGATTGACTCGTCCAGCCTGAAGCCGGAGATCGTTCGCGGGCTAGACATCATGATCGTTCGCGAACTGACGGGCGGCGTCTATTTCGGCGAACCGCGCGGCATCAGCGATCTGCCCAACGGCGAACGCCGGGGTGTCAACACGCAGGTCTACACGACCAGCGAGATACACCGCATCGCACGGGTCGCCTTCGATCTGGCCCGGGTACGCCAGAACCGGGTCTGCTCGGTCGAAAAGGCTAACGTTATGGAGTCCGGCCGGCTGTGGCGCGAAGAAGTCGCGGTCGTCCATGCCAAGGAATACCCGGACGTCGCGCTGTCCAACATGCTGGCCGACAACTGCGCGATGCAGCTGCTGCGGAACCCTCGCCAGTTCGACGTGATCGTCACAGATAACCTGTTCGGCGATATGCTGTCCGACGAAGCTTCGATGTTGACCGGGTCCCTCGGCATGCTGCCCTCTGCCTCCCTGGGCGCCGCGGACGCCAATGGCAAGCGCGCCGCAATGTATGAGCCGATCCATGGGTCGGCGCCTGATATCGCGGGCAAGGGTATCGCCAACCCGCTGGCGACCATCCTCAGCGTCGCCATGATGCTGCGCTATTCCTTCGGTCGCGCGGCCGAAGCCGACCTAGTTGAGAAGGCGGCGACGGACGTGCTCGACGCCGGTATCCGCACAGGCGATATCGCGCTACCCGGCAGCGCGCCGGTCAACACGAAAGGCATGGGCGATGCGTTGTTGGCCGCGCTTGATAAGCTGAACCGGTAATTCCCGCCGTTACGTAGGATGGGCCGAGCGAAAGCGAAGGCCGTCAAATGGCGCAGGGATGATGGGCTTCGCTGCGCTCAGCCCATGCGACAATTTACGGGCCCAAAGCCGCTGCCAGCAGCGTTCGCGTGTAATCTTCGCGGGGCCGCGTAAAAATCGCTTCTGCCGGTCCCTGCTCAACCACCTTGCCGTCGCGCATGACGAGCAGCTGGCTGGCCAACGCGCGCACTACGCGCAGATCGTGGCTGATGAGGATATAGGCGAGACCGTGCCTAGCTTGCAGATCACGCAGTAGATCGACGATCTGCGCCTGGACCGAGCGGTCGAGGGCGGAGGTCGGTTCGTCCAGGATCACCAGCTTGGGGCGCAGCACCATGGCGCGGGCAATGGCGATACGCTGGCGCTGGCCGCCGGAGAGTTCGTGCGGGTAACGATGCCGAATCCGCGGTTCCAGCCCGACCTCCTCCACCGCCTGCGCTACGATCAGGTCACGCTGCTGGCCCGACGCGATGCGGTGTGCGCGCAACCCCTCGCCCACGATTTCTCCGACGCTCATACGCGGGGACAAGGCACCATAGGGATCCTGAAATACGATCTGAAGCTCGCGCCGTAAGGGCTTCATCGTTTTGTGGTCGAAGCCATCGATCGCCTGCCCTTGGAAGCGGATCAGGCCGGTCGACGGTAACAGACGCAGCAGCGCCAGACCCAGCGTCGTTTTGCCGGAACCCGACTCGCCGACGATCCCCAGTGTCTCGCCGGCGCGAAGGCGAAGATTGATGCCGTCGACGGCCTCGATGTGGCCGGTAAGCCGGCGGAATATGCCGCTGTGAACCGGAAAGCGCACCTGGATATCCTCGCCGCGCAGCACCTCCGCTCCATCGGGCTTGGGTAAGAGCGGAGGGCCTTTCGGTTCGGCAGCGACCAGCGCACGAGTGTAGGGGTGCCGCGGCTGGACGAACAGGCCGGCCGCCGGCGCGGTTTCGACGATCTCGCCCTGCCGCATAACCGCCACTCGGTCGGCCATGCGGCGGACGATGTCGAGGTCGTGCGTGATCAGCAGGATGGCCATGCCGAGCCGCTGCCGCATCTCGCGCATGAGGTCCACGATTTGCGCTTGGACAGTGACATCGAGCGCGGTGGTGGGCTCATCGGCGATCAGCAGGTCAGGATTATTGGCCAGCGCCATAGCGATCATCACCCGCTGGCGCTGACCGCCGGAAAGCTCGTGCGGATAGGCAGCAAGCCGACGCGCGGCGTCCTTGATGCCGACAAGGCCCAGCAGCTCCACCGCCTTGTCCCGCGCCGCCAGGCTGCTGGTTCGCCGATGAACCAAGATCGCCTCGGCGACCTGCCGCCCGATCGGCTGGATCGGGTTCAGCGAGGTCATCGGTTCCTGAAAAATCATCGCGATGCGGTTGCCGCGCAACCGCCGCATCGTTGGGGCCGGCAGACCGACCAGCTCCGTGCCCTTGAAGCGGATGCTACCCTGGATCTGCGCGCTGGAAAGCGGCGACAGCAGGTTGAGCACGCAGAGCGCCGTGACCGACTTCCCGGAGCCGGACTCGCCGACCAGGGCCAGGATTTCACCGGGCGCGACGTCGAAGCCGGCACCGCGTACGGCGGCGATCTCGCTGCCGCCGGTCGGGAAAACGACTTTGAGGTCGCGGATGGAGAGCACTGGTTCGGTCATTGCGGGACAGCGTAGACCGGCCCGGGACGACTGCCTTGCCGCCGAGGATCAAAGGCGTCGCGTACGGCTTCGCCGACAAAGGTCAGCAAGGTGAGCACGATTGCCAACGCGAAGAATCCCGTAAGGCCCAGCCACGGCGCTTGCAGATTTGTGCGACCTTCATTCAGCAGAACGCCAATGGACGGCGCACCGGGCGGCATGCCGTAGCCGATCAAGTCGAGCGCGGCCAGCGTGGCGATAGCCTCGGTCAATTCGAACGGCAGGTACGCGAATGTGGCGGTCAGCGCATTGGGCAGCATGTGCCGGACCATCAGGGCGGCCGGACCGAGCCCCAGCGCCCTGCCCGCTCGCACGTAATCGAGCGACCGCACCCTCAGCGTCTCGGCCCGCACCAGCTGCGCCAACGGCATCCAGGCAAAGATCGAGACCAGGAGCCACAGGTTCCAAAAGCCGGGCGTCACGAGCGACGCCATGATGATGAGCAGAAAAAGGATTGGCAGACCGACCCAGACTTCCGTCAGGCGCTGGAACACGAGATCGATCCATCCACCCAAAGCACCTTCGATGCCCCCGACCAGGACGGCGAGGACGCCGGCCGCGATAGCCACCGCGATGCCGAACAGGAGCGCGGTCCGCAGGCTGTAGATCAGCCAGGCGAGCACATCGCGCTGATGGTCGTCGGTGCCAAGCCAGTTCTGCCGGGAGGGCGGCGCCGGAGCCGGCACCTCGAGGTTGGTCACTGGCGAAGCATAGGAATAGGGAACGAGCGGCCAGATCATCCACCCGGCCCGGCCTATTTGTCGACGCAGATAGCCGTCGCTGAAATCGGCGTAAGTTTCGAAATCACCGCCGAACCGGGTCTCGGGATAGTCGTGCAGGACGGGGAGATAGAGATAGCCGGCATAGCTCACGACCAACGGCCGGTCATTGGCGATGAATTCAGCCGGCAAGGTCAGCGCCAGGATGACGAGCAGTACCACGGCCGACCAGTAGCCGCGACGGTTCTGGCGGAATCGGGCCAGGCGGCGCCGGGTAATCGGCGACAGCGTCATCTCACGTGCGATTGCCAGCGAAATCGATCCGCGGGTCGATTGCGGCGGTGAGGATATCAGTCAGGATGTTCACGAGCAATCCAACCAGCGTGAAGACGTACAGCGTGCCGAACACGACCGGATAATCCCGCGTCACCACCGATTCGAAACTGAGCAATCCGGTGCCATCGAGCGAAAAGATGATCTCGATCAAGAGGGCACCCGTGAAGAGCATGCGCATGAATGCGCCAGGAAAGCCGACAGCAACGACCAGGATGGCGTTGCGAAAGACATGGCCATACAGCACGCGCGCAGGCTTCAGCCCTTTGGCGCGCGCGGTCGTGACGTACTGCTTTCCGATCTCCTCCAGGAAGGCGTTCTTGGTGAGCAGCGCCGGCCGGGCGAAACTGCCGATCACGAGCGCCATCACCGGCAGCACCAGATGCCAGCCAATGTCGAGCGGCCTTTGCCACCAGGGCATGGCGGACCAGCCCTCCGACACCAGTCCACGCAATGGAAAGAGCTGCAGGTAAGAGCCGCCGGCCAGGAGCTCGATCATCAGCACGGCGAAAAGGTAGCTCGGCACCGAATAGGCGAACACCATGACGAAGCTGGTGACGAGATCGAAGCGCGAGCCGTCACGTACTGCCTTTACGATGCCGAGCGGTACCGAGGCCAGATAGGCAATGAGGGTCGCCGCCAGCGCCAGGGCAAGAGAGGTCGGCAGCTTCCGCGCGATCAGGCTGGCGACCCGCTCGCCCCGGAAATAGCTTTCGCCGAGGTCGAAACGCAGATAGCTGCCGATCATGAGCTCGAAGCGCTCGAGCGGCGGCTTGTCGAACCCAAACTGGTGCTCGATTTCTTGCACGAGCTTGGGGTCGAGCCCCTCAGCGCCCTGATAGAACCCTGTCGTATCGCCTGCCGCGACCGTGCCGTACTCACTGTCGCTCTGCAGGCGTGCAACCATCTGCTCGACCGGTCCGCCTGGCGCGAATTGCACGATCGCGAAGTTGAGCAGAAGGACGCCGAACAAGGTCGGCGGGATCAGCAGCAGACGGCGGACGATATAGGCAAGCATCAATCAAACGACGAATCACAGGACGGGTAGAAGCAAATTCATCCTACACAGCAAAGCATCGGGATCACCACGATCTGCAAACGAGCGGACGCCGCCCAGCACCTTCATCGCATATCGGCGCCGACTGCGTCTTCGAGCTGCTTGAAGCCGTCGGCATGCACGCGGGCGGCCAATCCCCGGATGATCCGCCCAACCAGCGAGGGACCCTCATAAATCAGCGCGGTATAAAGCTGCACAAGCGAGGCGCCGGCGCGGATCTTGACATAAGCGTCGTCGGCGCTGGCGATACCGCCGACGCCCACGAGCGGGATCGTGCCGCCGCTGAGGCGATAGGCCCGGCGCAACATCTCGGTGGCCAGCGGGAATAGCGGCGGTCCGCTGAGGCCGCCAGTTTCGCGCGCGACCCTTGCTGGAAGCCCGGACGGCCGTTCGATTGTCGTGTTCGAAACGATAATGCCGGCGATTCCCACGTCGTTGACTGTGCGGATAACGTCCTCCAGGTCGCCGTCGGTCAGGTCCGGCGCAATTTTTACTAGGACCGGCACCGGCCGCTGCCGCGCCGCTTGCACGGCCGTCAGCAATTCGGTCAACGCTCCGCGGCTTTGCAGGGCGCGCAAGCCCGGCGTGTTCGGCGAGGACACGTTGACGGTAAGGTAGTCGACGAGCGGGCTCAGCCTGGCAGCTCCCGCGACATAATCGGCCACGGCATCGCCCGAGTCCTTGTTGCGCCCGATATTGCCGCCGATCCACCCGCTCGGCTGCTGCCCGCGGCTGCGCAGAGCGGTCATCCGCCAGACGGCCGCCTCCAGGCCAAGGTTGTTGAAGCCCAGGCGATTGATCACCGCGCGCTGCTCCGGGATCCGGAAGATGCGCGGCTTGGGATTTCCCGGCTGGGGCCTTGGCGTAAGCGTGCCGAACTCGGCAAAACCGAAACCGAGCCTCAAAGCCGCGTAGGGCACCTCAGCATTTTTGTCGAAGCCAGCGGCAAGCCCGACTGGATTGGTGAAATCGAGACCGAAGCGACGGATGGCGAGGATCGGATCGTTGGCGACGCGGCACACGCCGGCCAGCCCGGCCTGCATGGTCCGGATCGTCACCGCGTGTGCGGTTTCGGGCGGAAGCAGCCGCAGGATGGGGCGGAAGAGATCGAAGCGGTCGATGATCACGGTCCCAGACGCTTAACGAAAAGAGACAAAGGGAGCCAGCACTGCGGGAATTGCACGAGCAACCACCATTTGAAGCGGGGTGACGATTGCGGTTCCTTATTGCAAAGTTGCGATCAGCGCTGCCATTGCTCATCCCGACAATGCGCCGACGCACACGAGCTTCCGTGGCGGTGGATCTAAATCGGAACCGACGCCCCGAAAAAGGTCAAAGCCTTGTTAGGGCAGCAAAGGCCGCATCATGACTGAATCTACGCATAATGAATCCAGAGCGACATTGGATCCTTTCACATTTGTCGGTTGTATGGACTCGCTATACGCTTGCAACCAAGCAGAATCCGGCACCCACGCGTTTATGTAAAAATTCATTGGGCCAGTCGGTATGTTGCTCGTCGTAACGCGAACCAGCTCTCCGTCGACCAGCCAAGATACCCGCGTCGGCTGCCACCTGATTTCGTACGTATGATAATTCGTGATCGTGCCGGAGCGGTATGGCGTCAACTGGGCATGGCCGACGCCCAACGGCTCGTCGCCATAGATGTTCGTCTGAAAATGATCCGGTACGTTCGTAAGGAATTCGAAATCAATCTCATCGTGGAGTGTATTGCTGCCGCCTTTAAGCGCATACAGAAATATTCCTCCAACTATACCGTGATAGTTTGAATTTGCCATTCTTGCATGAACAATGACATCCAAGCCTTCACGAGGTGTGAATTGTTGTCTGGTAATGATCTCAGTTCCGTAGAAGGAAAGCCCTCTCGGGCTGTAGGTTTGCACAGGAATACAGACATTCCCCCCGGAAATCTCGGGAAGTGAAGAGTTTTGGGTCACTCTAAATTGCGTTCGGCCAACATAGGTGCCATCGCCCGAGTGGTCGTATGTGGGGATATACCAGTGCTCCTGGCTAAGAGACGGACCGTCGAAATGGTCGCTGAAAACTAAACTATCGGCGACAGACTCGTGCAAAGTGACGAATAAAAAAATCGCACTCAGAACAATGGCGGCAAGAACCTTCGCACCAGGCATGAGCATTACTCTGGTTTCCCATTCGGGTGATCCATCAGTCAAGTGAGAACTCTACAGTTACGACTATCCGTTTTCGTCGCACGAGACTTCGCTCGGGCCAACCCTGCAAGGCCTTGCAGGATAGCTAGCACCGCGTGTGATGTACACACTGAGCGTCGCGTTGCGACCTCGCATGAATAGGGTCACGATCGAGTGGTCGCGCAACGATCGTGTTTAGCGTTTGCCGCGCCCAAGCAGGGAGGGTAAATTCTACAGTCTTCCCTTGCATACCGGAGAGCACGATGGATCGCCCCGTTGCCATGGCCTTGGTGATGGCTTCTTTGACAGCCTGCTCCACGCATTCCAGCCCCGTCACTGCCATAAGTTCGGTCGCACCGTCGTGCAACGGCGAATTCGTAATCCTGCGCCTCGACAAGATCAAAAAGAGTGGGACCATCGCCGGTGTGGAAAAGGCCGTGGAGGACCATTTTGCCTGGTATCGCAGCAAGGGTTTCAATGACAACGACGTGGTCGCGGCACGGGTCCTGAAATACGACCCCACCGGCAACCGTTACGTGAACGACGAATCGTTGGTCGTCACTCTCCACGTCAACCCGCCCGCGGAGATGGTGACGGCAACGCCCCACCCCGATCATGCCGAAGAACCCGACGCGGCGTGGGACGCGTATGTCAAAGAATATGACGACAATTCCGATATCATCGCGACGGTGCCACTCTGTCTGCCGGCAAAACACTGACGTCGTGGGCAAGGATGGCATGGCCATTCGCAATTTCGGCCGACCTGCCTGCTTGAGCTTGCTGCGCGAGCGCTTCGAGGAACACCTCCGGTAGTGAGACGCGGCCGAACCAACCCTTCTGTGTCCCCATCAATACGCGCAGCATCTGCCCGCGGCTGCCGGGGAATCTGGCCATGGGAATGAAGGTGAGGTCGCGCAACCGCGCGGTCATGTTGCGTTTCGATTGAAACAGCGGGGTCAACCAGCGGCTCCAGAATTGATAGATGCCGGAATGCGCCTTCCGTTCCCGCTCGTAGGCGTAAAGCGCGGCCGGAATATCTTGCTGCCCACGCAGCGCCTCACGGAGCGCCCAGGCATCCAACAGCGCCATGTTGACCCCCTGCCCCAGTTGCGGGCTCATCGCATGCGCCGCATCACCAATGAGAACGACCGGCGCACGCTGCCAGCGCTTCAGCACGGCGTCTCGATACGTGGCAGGCAGCAGCTTGGCCGGGTGGTTCACTTGCGCAATGAAAGGAGCTGCCTCTGGCCATAACGCCGCGGCTTCGTCACGCCAGGACGCCAGCCCATCGCGCCGCCAGCGCTCGAAATCGTCGGCCGGTATACTCTAGAAGAAGCTCATGCGAGCAACGGGATCGTCCGGACGCGTTCCCACCGGCAACAGCCCCATCATCTTGCGCGCCGCCCGGTATCGCTGCCGAAGCTCGTTGCCGTGCGGCCAGTCTCCCTGGGCCAGCAAGCACCAAAGCGCACCCCAAGGATAGGGCCGATCGAGATATGGCTTGCCGATCGTCTCACGCAGTGTCGATGCTGATCCGTCGGCAAGTATCACGAGATCGTAGGGGCCGTGCTGTTCCCCCTTGTCATCACGCAAACGGCGGCCTTCATCCTCGACTGCCAGGACGGCTCGGCCGCAGTGCACTGAAGAGGCAGCGGGCCAGGCATCGTGAAGGATCTGGAACAAGGCGCCGCGCTGCAGGCCAAGACCCGTCATGCGCCGGTCAAGCGCTCCATAGCGTATGTCCATCACCGGCCTGCCGGAATGCGCCTGACCGAACAGACGGCGGATCGGCGCGCCGTAGCGGAAGGCCTCGCGCATCAACCCCATGCGCCACAGCACCGAGAGGCCGGTCGGCTGCAGCAGCAACCCCGCGCCCACCGGCCCCAAGTCGGGCGCGCGCTCGAACACGTCCAGCCGGTGACCGTCTTCGGCCATGAGGATTGCAGCGGTTTGTCCGGCCGTCCCGTAGCCGACGATGGCGACGTGCATCGGACGCAAGGTCGCGCTTACTCCGGCCCCGGCCCCGGCCCTTTCAGCGCCAGATATTGCAGCCGCTTCACCTCCCAGCGGCCCCGCGTCACCGAATCGAGGATGACGCCGGACGTAAAGCTGAGAAGAGCCGCGAGCATGATGCCGGTTGCCAGGACTGCAGTGGGAAGCCGCGGGACCGTGTGGCTATGGAGAAATTCGACCACTACTGGATAGATCAGTATCAATGACAACAACGCCAGCAGACCGGCGATCGCGCCGAAGAACGCGGCGGGTTTCTCCTGCCGGACCAGCCCCAGGATCGTGTTGAGGATCAGGATCCCGTCGCGGTAGGTCCTGAGCTTGCTGGCCGACCCGGCCGGGCGGTCCTTGTACTGGGTCGACATCTCCGCGATCGGCATGCGGAGCCTCAACGCATGCACGGTCATCTCGGTCTCGATGCCGAAGCCTTCGGCAATGGTCGGGAACGACTTGACGTACCGGCGCGACATGACGCGATAGCCGGACAGCATGTCGTGGATGGGATCGCCGAAAATCTTGCGGACGATGCCGGTCAGCACGACGTTCCCGAGACGATGGCCGGCGCGGTAGGCGGCTTCGATATCCGTGATGCGGCGCCCGTTGATCATGTCGAGCTGCTCTGTCCACAGGCGATCGACCATGCCGCGTGCTGCGGCAGCCTCGTAGGTGTCGTCGCCGTCGACCAGCACATAAATGTCCGCCTCCACGTCGGCATACATGCGGCGCACCACATTGCCCTTGCCGCGCAGGGTTTCGGTTCGAACCAGGGCGCCGGCAGCGTGCGCCACCGCGGCGGTGTCGTCGCTGGAGTTGTTGTCATAGACGTAGATCGTCGCCTCCGGCAGCGCCAGCTTGAAGCTGGCCACCACCTGTGCAATCGCAGCAGCCTCGTTGTAGCAGGGCACCAGCACGGCAACGCGAGGCGCGGTCATGATGATATCCTCTTCAACGGGCAAAAGAGCAACGGCTGATGCAGATCGAGCGGCTCCTGGATGTTACTCTCGAGCTTTTCGCAGCGGGGGCCATCGATCCTCAGGCCGTAATCGGCGAAAGCTTCCAAGGCCGAAAGGACTTCGCGCGGCCAGAATAGGCCATAGAGCGGACCCTGATGCTCGGCGGCCCGCCGGTGCATCTCGGCGCCCAGCAGCGATGTCGTATCGTTCGGACCGATCATCCAGCCAGAGATACGCAGGAACGGGATCTCAGGTGGGAAGGACGGGATGACGTAGGCCGTGGGGGCGCCTCCGGTCATCAGGATTATGGTGTGGGCGGGATCGGGAAGTACGGGCGTCGAGAGTGCGACGTATGGGCCCTTCCAGCTGAAGCGCGGCTCGTCGCCCTTCCAAGCCACTATCTGGGCGCCGCCGAGCAGGACAATCATGACGATCAGCCGCGAGCCGGCCTTGAGCGGCAGCCGGGCCACAGCCGCGACGATGACGAGCGGCGACAGTATCTCCAGCGGGATGATGTAGCGGTATATGCCGAACATCATCATCCACGGCAGATAGGTACCGGCCGCCGTCACCATCAGCAGCCGCGCCATTCGGGAATCAACCAGGCGGCGCCCCGGCGGATGCTTGAAGAAACTGGCCACTGCTGCGATCGGGACAACGATGTAGGCGATGAGAAGATGGACGTCGCAGAATTGCCACTCCGCGACTACCAGTGAATTCTGACTGAACAGAAAGGGGAAGAAGAGGCGCGCGAACCAGCTATTCGGCACGAAATTCTCGTCACGGAAGCTGCCGATCGGTGCCAGGGGCGAGCGGAATATCTCGTTGAAATAAGGAAAAACCGGGTTGCCGCTATAGCGCCACATAGCCCAGTACCAGGGGCCGCCGAACACTGCGATGCCGACGAGGACGCCAACGCCGAACGCACTGGCGCGCAGGATGCGCTGCCTGAGGCTTCCGGGTAACGCCAGCACCGCGAGTGTCATGCCGACGGCGTACGGCACCGCCGTGAGCTTGAGGCCGGGCGAGGCACCGGCAAGGAAGCCAGCAAGGCCGATTGCCCAGACAAGGTCCGTGGGCTTCGCTCGCATTACCCGATCGAAGCGGGCGACCAGTACAAACACGCCGGCGATGGCGCCGAGACCGGCAGCGACGTCATTCGACGTCTTGCCGATCGCGCCCAACGCGCCGCCCCCGGTCAGCCCGGCCAGCGCAAGCAGCACGGCAACCGCGAGCCGCGACCGCTTGTCCTCGAACTGGAGCAGCCGGTACGCGATGCCCCCCAGCAGTGCCGCCACCACCCCGGCCTCCAGTCCCAGCCAGGCGCCGCCGGTCCAAGCCGGAAAATGCGTCGCCAGCCAATAGAGCGGTACGTCGAGATAGGGATTGTAATAGGTCGCGTGGTGGGCGACTGCGATGTCGAAGCCAAGCCGGCCGTTCAGCAGAGCGTACGGATCGTACCAATGGTAGTTCTGAAAATCCCAGCCGGCCTCCTTGCCGTAGGCAATTGCAACGAGCGCGAAAACCGGCAGGGCGAGTGCTGCCAGCACATAGCCCAGCATTCGAATCCGCGCGGATTCGTCGGCTTTGTCGCGAGTCGGGGCGTAGATTTGCGTCACGCCTCCCTCTTAACGGCTGATCTTGACCGCGCCAAGGCGAAGCGATGGCGAGGTCAAGGCTGGGATTAGATGCGCTGGTCACCCCGTCGGAAGACGAAGTATTTCGAGCCGGTGAAATTGAATATCAGTCCGACCGTGGAACCGACGACGATGCCAAGTTCGGGAATACGAACGAAAAGTCCGACACTCTCAACCAGAATGCTGTGCACGGCGAAATTGAGCAGGTTGCCGATCGAGTTCGCGGCAGCGAAACGGAGATATTCGGTCCAGATAGATCCGGCACGCTGATCGCGAAAGGTCAATGACCGGTTGAGCAGCCATGTAACCGTCATGGCGACGGCGAACTCGGATACCAGCCGAGCGACGACCGGATCGATGCCGAACCCGCGCCGCAGGATCGACAACGTGCCCGTGTCCACCAAAAAGCCCACACCGCCGACGAAGGAGAATTTGAGAAATTGCTGCTGACCCCGCGGCAGCCGGCGATAAACCCGTTCAAACATCGACGAATTTGCCGGCGAGCGCGTCGTCGATCAGCGCTTTGGTCTCGGCAATACCATAAAGCTGCGTGAAGGACCCCATGCGCGGCCCCTCGCTCTGCCCGAACAGGACGGCATAGATGCCCTTGAACCAGTCCTTGAGATCAGCGAAGGGATGGCGCTTGCCAATCTCGTAAATCTCGTTCTGGATCGCCTCGGCGGTACTGTCCGGCGCCAGTGTGGCGAGTTTTCCCGACAGTTCCGCCAGGGCTGCGCGCTCGGTGTCGGTCGGGGCGCGGAAGCGCTTCGCCGGCTTCACGAAATCGCGGTAATAGTTGATGGCATATGCGACCAGCCGGTCGAGGAACGGTGCGGTCGCAGGCGTCTCGCCAGGCGCATAGCGGCTGATGAAGCCCCACAGCACTGCCGGATCTTCAGCATGGGCAACACCCGCCAGGTTGAGCAGCATGTTGAACGACAGCGGGCAGTTGAGCTCCGGCGGGTGACCGGCATGGATGTGCCAAACAGGATTCTCGATCTGTACCGCCAGTTCTTCCTGCGGGTAGCGCTGCGCGAAGTTCACATATTCGTCGACGGCGCGGGGGATCACGTCGAAATACAGCCGCTTTGCCCGGCGTGGCTGCTGGTACATGTAGAGCGACAGGCTCTCGGGCGGCGCATAGCGCAGCCAATCCTCGACGGCGAGACCATTGCCCTTCGACTTCGAAATCTTCTGTCCCTTGTCGTCGAGGAACAGCTCATAGCTGAAGCCCTCCGGCGGGTTGCCGCCCAGCACGCGGGAAATCTTCTGCGCCAGCTGCACCGAGGGAATCAGGTCCTTGCCTGACATCTCGTAATCGACGCCAAGCGCAACCCAACGCATGGCCCAGTCTGGCTTCCATTGCAGCTTGCAACGCCCGCCAGTGACCGGCAGTTCGCGAAGCGCGCCGTCCTCGTCGCGAAAGGTGATCGTGCCGGCGTCGACATCGCGGGCGACCAGCGGCACCTGCAGCACGCGGCCGGTCGCCGGCGACACGGGCAGGAATGGGCTGTAGGTCTCTCGCCGCTCGTCGCCCAAGGTCGGCAGCATCAGCGCCATGACCTCGTCGTAGTGTTCGAGGACACGCAGCAGTGTTTCGTCGAACCGACCGGAGCGGTACCAGTCGGTGGCAGACTGGAACTCGTACTCGAAGCCGAAGCTGTCGAGGAAGCCGCGCAGCCGCGCGTTGTTGTGATGGCCGAAACTCTCATGCGTCCCGAACGGGTCGGGAATGGTGGTTAGCGGCTGACCAAGATGCTTCGCCACCATCTCCTTGTTCGGAATGTTGTCCGGCACCTTCCGCAGGCCATCCATATCATCCGAGAAGCAGAACAGCCGGGTCGAGACGTCGGATAACGTGGCGAACGCATGACGGACCATCGACGTTCGCACGACCTCCCCGAACGTCCCGATATGCGGCAGCCCCGAAGGACCATAGCCGGTCTCGAACAGCACGTAACCTTTGGCCGGTGGGGCCTTCGCGAAACGCTCGACCAGCTTTCGCGCCTCCTCGAAGGGCCACGCACGGCCATTCTTCGCAATTTCTCTTACGTCGGCTGCCACAGCCATCATCTCGCAGAAACCCTATCCTCAAAGCGCGGGGACCCTAGGGCCAGCGCCTGGGCAGGTCAACGACCGGCACAGGTCGCGTTCTATCGCCCTCGTGCTACGATTGTTGTTTGTCGCTGGCGAGTCCGCCCCTGATATCATCCGGCGATTTGCCTCACTCTCTACTATCGGCTAACCCGAAGTGATGATCGCACCGACAACGCCCCCGCCCGACCCGATCGGCGTCCCCGAGGTCGGTGCACTGGCGCTCTCAGCCCGTCATGCCGCTTGGCTGTCGCCGGACGGCGAAATTGAGGAGATCGGGCTTTCCGAAGCGGCCAACCGGGCTTCCGGCGGTGCTATCATCTGCCATGCGCGGGCGGCAGCGCAACGGCTCGGTGTCGAGCGGCTCCAGACCTATGATCTGCTCGATCTCTTCGCCTTCGTCCATCCGGCAAAATTTTGCCTGCCAACGGTGCGTGGGCTCGCGCGCTGGCTCAATCTGGCCGAACCAGCCAGCCTGGCGGCGCAATGCGTCACGATGATGGAAATCGCCGAGCGCCTGCTGCGCGACCTCGCGGAGGGCCCGGCGGAAGCAAGCTCGGATGCGGCCGCCATCGCGGACACGATGCAGCGCGGCGGTTGGCGCTGGGGCTCGGCCGTGATGGCGGCGCTTGGTGCAAGCCCGCGAGCGCAGCCGCAGAGCCGCGCCTTCGAGATCTGGCGCCGCCTGCCGGAATGGGAGGAAGAGCCGCGCCAGGGGCCTGCGGGCCAACTCCTCGTGACGCCGAACGAAGCGCGCAAGCGCTTGGCCGAGATGATCGCGGTCACGCGCAGCCATGCCGCCGAGCCAAGACCGCAGCAGGCCGATTTCGCGAGTGCCATCACGGCCGCCTTCCATCCGCGCGAAACCGCCGACGCGCCCAACGCGGTGCTGGCCGAAGCCGGTACAGGGGTCGGCAAGACGCTGGGCTATCTTGCCGCCGCCACCCTGTGGGCCGAGCGCAACCGTGCGCCGGTCTGGGTCTCGACCTACACACGCAACCTGCAGCACCAGATCGACGGGGAGCTCGACCGCCGCTATCCGTCGCCGACCGAAAAGAGCGAAAAGGTCGTGATCCGCAAGGGCCGTGAAAATTATCTCTGCTTGCTCAACTTCGCCGAAGCGGCGCGCGGTGCGCTGCTTCAGCCGGGTGGCGCGATCGCGGTCGGCCTGATGGCACGCTGGGCGGCCGCGACCCGGGACGGCGATTTGACCGGTGGCGATTTTCCCGGGTGGCTGGCCGAGCTGCACGGGCGGGGTCGCACCTTCGGGCTCGCTGACCGGCGCGGCGAGTGCGTCTATAGCGCCTGCGAGCATTATCGGCGCTGCTTCGTCGAGCGCAGCATTCGGCGGGCACGTCGTGCCGACATCGTTGTCGCCAATCATGCGCTGGTCATGGTCCAGGCGGCGCTGGGTGGCGTCGACGATATGCATCTTCCGACCCGATACGTCTTCGACGAAGGCCATCATCTGTTCGATGCGGCCGACAGCGCCTTTGCCGCGCATCTGACCGCGCTGGAGACCGCCGAACTGCGTCGCTGGCTGATCGGAGCCGATACGGCGACCCGCAGCCGCGCACGCGGGCTGAAGCGCCGGATCGAGGACCTCATCGCCGGCGACGAGGCGATGCTAGACCTGGTCGACCGCATCAACGAGGCTGCCCGCGCCCTTCCGGGCGAAGGGTGGACCCAGCGGCTGGCCGGCGACCAGCCGTCAGGCCCGACCGAGCGATTCTTGTTCGCGCTACGCCGCCAAGTCTACGCTCGCGCCGAGAATCAGCATGGCCCCTACAGCCTGGAGACAGAGCCGCGCCCAACGGAGCAGGGCGTAACCGACGCCGCCCGGATCCTCGATCGCGCCTTGGCAGCTCTCGAAACGCCGGTCGCTCAGCTCGCCCGCAAGCTTGGCGAAAAGCTGGATACGGAAGCCGAGACACTGTCCAGCGAAGATCGGCGGCGGCTGGACGCGATGGCGCGCGGGCTGACTCGGCGTGGCTCCCTCACCTTGTCTGCCTGGCGACGGATGCTGGCGGCGCTGGCGGAAGACGCCACGCGCGACTTCATCGACTGGTTCGGGGTCGAACGCATTGACGGGCGCGACATCGATTTCGGCTATTACCGCCATCACGTTGATCCCACCGTTCCGTTTGCGGCAACGCTCGGGGCACAGGCGCATGGCCTGGTGGTGACGTCGGCGACCTTGACCGACGGCACCGGTAACCTCGACGAGGATTGGGCCGCGGCTGGCGAGGTCAGCGGCATGCGGCACCTGATGCGGCCGCCCATCCGTGCCCAGGTCCCCTCGCCCTTCGACTATGCCGGCCGCACCCGTGTGTTCGTGATCAACGACATCCGGAAGGACGACCTTGATCAGGTCGCCGCCGCCTATCGAAGCCTGTTTCTGGCCGCAGGCGGCGGCGCGCTCGGCCTGTTTACGGCGGTGCAACGGCTGAAGGCGGTGCACGAACGGATCGCCGACCCGCTCGACGAAGCCAGCCTGCCGCTCTATGCCCAGCATCTCGACGGGCTCGATGTCGCAACGTTGGTTGAGATTTTCCGCGCGGAAGAAAACGCTTGCCTCCTGGGGACCGACGCAATCCGCGATGGCGTCGACGTGCCGGGACGCGCGCTGAGACTCATCGTCTTTGATCGCGTCCCTTGGCCGCGTCCCGACATTTTGCATAAAGCGCGGCGGCAGGCGTTCGGGGCGAGGAAGTGGGACGAGCGATTGACGCGGCGCCGATTGCGGCAGGCTTACGGCCGGCTGATCCGGCGTGCCGACGATACGGGAGTCTTCGTGCTGCTCGACCCGATGATGCCGTCTCGCCTGGCTGGCGCATTCCCGCAAGGAGTCGAGCTCAGGCGGATAGGCCTCAAGGAGGCGGTCGCGGAAACGCGAAACTTCCTGGCCCCGCAGTCAAGAAGCTAATGCAAAAAATTAATACGGGGGTCGTGCGTTGATATGGCCACCAGACACCCTAAATTTGAGGCATGAGTTTGACTACAGCCACTTCGGAGTCGCACTGGTTCGGCGACCGGCTAGTCGATCCGGCGGAAAAGACGGGGCTCGTGCGCGCTGTGTTCGACCGCGTGGCGAGCCGTTATGACCTGATGAACGATCTGATGTCAGCCGGGGTGCACCGGCTCTGGAAGGCTGAGTTCGTCCATGACCTGGCGCCCCGGCCGCACGAATATCTTCTCGACATGGCAGCCGGCACCGGCGACATCGCGGCAAGCTGGAGGCGGGCCGGCGGCGGACCCGCGCTGCTCTGCGATATCAATCAGTCGATGCTGAGTGAGGGTCGTGACCGAGCGGTCGATCGCGGCCATCTGGCGGGCCTTACCTGGGCGGTCGGCAACGCCGAGTCCCTGCCCTTTCCAGATCGCAGCTTTGATGCCTATACGATCGCCTTCGGCCTGCGCAACGTTACCGATATTGACGCGGCATTACGTGAGGCGCGGCGGGTGCTGAAGCCGGGCGGACGCTTCTTCTGCCTCGAATTCAGCCATGTGGCTTTGGCCCCGCTGCGGCATCTCTACAACCTTTACTCGAAAAGCGTCATACCGCGCCTGGGCGCGCTGATCGCGCACGACCGAAACAGCTACGTCTATCTCGTCGAAAGCATCCGACGGTTTCCCGAGCAGCAGAGCCTGCTTGGCCGGATGGAAGCTGCCGGCCTGCTACTTGGGAAGTACCGAAATCTATCCGCCGGCATCGCGGCAATTCACCATGCCTATCGGGTCTGATGCCGGCAGGTTTTCTCGGTCCGGGGACGTTATAGTATCACGTTGTCACATCAAGCTGATTGGCCTATCTACAGCTTTCACGTGCAATCGGGACTCGTGCTGTTGACGGAATCACCTCAATCATCCGATCTGGTGGGGAAGCGCGTGTTGCTCGTCATCGCGGGCGGCATCGCCGCTTATAAGTCGCTCGAGTTGATCCGCCTGTTCCGGAAGGCGGGTGTTGCTGTACGCGCGATTCTCACGCGAAGCGGCGCGGAGTTCGTGACGGCGCTCAGCATCGGTGCTCTCACCGAAGATAAGGTTTATACCGAGCTTTGGTCGCTGACCGATGAGGCGGAGATGGGACATATCCGTCTTTCGCGCGAAGCCGATCTCATCGTCGTGGCGCCGGCAAGCGCGGATCTTTTGGCGAAGATGGCGATCGGGCTGGCTGACGATCTTGCATCGACCGCGCTGCTGGCGGCCGACAAGCCCATCCTTGTCGCCCCGGCCATGAATGTCCGCATGTGGGAGCACCCCGCAACGGTCGCCAACATCTCCGCGCTGGAGAGTCGCGGCGTGCTCCGCGTCGGGCCGGCTCCGGGAGCGATGGCGTGCGGCGAATTCGGCATGGGCCGGATGGCTGAGCCGGAGCAGATATTTCGTACTGCAGCGGAAATCCTGGGCACGCGTTACGGGCGCCTCGCTGGGAAACGGGTGCTGGTCACCAGTGGACCCACGCGCGAGGCAATCGATCCCGTGCGCTATATCAGCAACCGGTCATCCGGAAAGCAGGGCCACGCCATCGCGGCTGCGTTCGCGCGGCTGGGCGCGGACACGGTGCTGATCACCGGGCCAACGGAGGAGCCGGTTCCCGGCGGCGTCTCTGTCGCCAGCGTTGAAACCGCCGAGGAGATGCTGAATGCCTGTCGCGCGGCTTTGCCCGCGGACGTCGCGATCTGCGCCGCGGCCGTTACCGACTGGCGGCCGGCCGAACGCGCCGCGCAGAAGCTCAAGAAACAACCAGATCAGGCCGCGCCTGTCCTTAGAATGATAGAGACTCCCGACATTCTGGCGACCCTCTCGCGGCCCGGCCCTGACAGGCCCAAGCTGGTTGTTGGCTTCGCGCTCGAAACCGAAAATCTTATCGTCAACGCGACCGCGAAGCTCGAGGCAAAAGGCTGCGATTGGATTATCGCCAATGCCGCAACGCAGGAATCGACCGTATTCGGAAGTGATCACAATACCGTGGCGCTGGTGACCGCATCCGGGGCCGATTTCTGGCCGCGCGTCACCAAGCAGGAAGTCGGGCTCCGCCTGGCCGCCGCCGTAGCCGATCATCTGGCCCCGATGCCGGCCGACCTGGCGACCAGGGCCACCCGATGAGCGAAATCGATGTGCCGATTGTGCGCCTGGCGCACGGAACGGACCTGGATATGCCATCTTATGCCACGGCCCACGCGGCCGGTGTGGATTTGATGGCTGCCATCCACGCGCCGGTTGTGATTGAACCGGGCCGCCGGGCATTGATCGCCACCGGAATCGCGATTGCGCTTCCGGTCGGTTACGAGGCTCAGGTCCGGCCGAGATCGGGTCTCGCGGCGAAACATGGTGTGACCGTGCTCAACAGCCCCGGCACGATCGATGCCGATTATAGGGGCGAGGTGAAGGTAATACTGGTGAATTTGGGTGAATCTGCGTTCAGCGTGGAACCAAAGACCCGTATTGCACAGTTAATTGTGTCGCCGGTCACGCGCATTCGCTGGCAACCGGCCGAAACCCTGTCGGAGACGCCTCGAGGACCAAGCGGCTTCGGCTCGACTGGATTGGGATAAAGCGGTGTAAGTCAATGCTGAGACTCTCGAAAAAGCTCATGTTCGCGATCGAGGCGGTTCTCGACATCGCCTACAACTCCGGCGCGCAGCCGGTCCAAAGCCGTGAAATTAACAGCCGGCAGGGTATTCCCAGACGTTATCTCGAACCCGTGCTGCAGCAGCTGGTCCGCGCGGGCATCCTGGATGGCGTCCGGGGTCCGCGCGGCGGTTACCGGCTTGCGCGAGAACGACGTAAGATCACGCTGTCGGAAATCGCCGATGCCGTTCGCAGCACCGAGGCGTCGAGCGACCCATTCGAGATCCCGGCCGGTTCTCCCTTGGGCCAGCAGATCGTTCGGCCCCTGTGCATGGATCTGGTCACCACGTGGACGAAGGAGCTCGAAAAGATAACGATCGAGGATCTCTGTCTGCGCGCCCGGGAAACGGGGATCGACAGCGTCGCCGAGAAGACGGCGGATTTCTCGATCTGAACCCTGAACTCCGCCGGCGAAGCGAGCGCGGCGGCATGGAAGTCGTGTGCCACATAAAGTCGTGGATCGCGCGCGTGCGCCGTCATATCCTGTGAACTTACCGTAGTTAGTGGCAATTCACACGGTGGAAGGCGTATAATGTCCGTTGATGACGCGGCCGGGTTTCGCGGCCGGATCTACGACAATGTTCTCGACACGATCGGCCAGACCCCGCTCGTTCGCCTGGACAAGCTGGCGGCGCACGGCGGCGTGAAGGGCCAGCTGCTGGCCAAGCTCGAGTTCTTCAATCCCCTGTCCAGCGTCAAGGATCGCATCGGACTGGCGATGATCGAGGCGGCGGAAAAGGCCGGCAAGGTCGGCCCGAACACCACGATCGTAGAGCCCACGTCCGGCAATACCGGCATCGCCCTCGCATTCGTGTGCGCAGCCAAAGGCTATCGGCTCATCCTCACGATGCCGGAGAGCATGTCGCTCGAGCGGCGCAAGATGCTCCTGCTCCTGGGCGCCAAGATCGATCTGACGCCGGCGGCGGCCGGAATGCGTGGAGCGATCGCGCGGGCCGAGGCGCTGCTCAATGAGATCCCCGACAGCTTCATGCCGCAGCAGTTTGCCAATTCGGCAAACCCGGAGATTCATCGCCGCACCACCGCGGAGGAGATCTGGCACGACACGAACGGCGGCGCGGACGTGCTGATCTCCGGCGTCGGCACCGGCGGCACGCTGACCGGTGTGGCCCAGGTGCTGAAGGTGCGCAAGCCCTCCTTCCGCGCGGTCGCGGTCGAGCCCGAGGACAGTCCGGTGCTCTCGGGCGGCATGCCGGGACCGCATAAGATCCAGGGCATTGGTGCGGGCTTCGTCCCGCCGATCCTCGACACCGGCCTGATCGACGAGATCGTCCGTGTCTCCAACAATACGGCGATGGAGACCGCGCGACTCAGCGCCCGCATTGAAGGCCTGCCCGTCGGCATTTCGTCCGGCGCAGCGCTGGCCGCAGCGATCGAGGTCGGCAGCCGGCCCGAGATGGCGGGAAAGATGATCGTCACCATCATCCCGAGCTTCGCCGAGCGCTATCTCAGCACGGGACTGTTCGAGGGGCTGGAATAGCCGCGCTCAGGCGATGGCGTCCTCGACCTCGTGGAAGTTGTCGTAGTTCATCACGACTTCTCCCGCCTTGCCGGCGCTAAGAATGTCGACGAACTGCTTATTCCAGCGTATGTCGGAGTTTTGATAGCTGTGCCGGGCATAGACGGGTTGTGAGAAGCTCTCATCCGTCCCCGTCATCACCACGATGATGTTGAAGTCGCCGTGGGCGATATCCTCCTCCGACAGCCCGAACAGCGGCGACAGCTCATCAATCGGATGGAGCACGGTCCAGCTCAGCGCGAAAGTCAGATTGTCCCGGCGCTCGACCGCGAGGTCGCGGAAGCGGCGCATCACGCGTCCCTCGGTCGAAATTTCGGTCCGCGTAATGGCAACGCGGACATGCGCCTCAAGGATCAGGTTATGGCGCTGGTTGGCGGCCCGGAACATCAGGGTCGGCACCCCGTTGTGCGGCGCGATCACCGCGACCTCGGAGAACATGATCCGCGCCGTTGGCCGGGAGAACCGGGCGAACATCAGGCCGTTCCCCATAGCAAAGCCCATCACGCCCGCCATGATCTCGATCGTCACGAGCACATTGGCATAAAGGCTACTGGGATAGAGCACGCCGTAGCCTATGGTGGCGACCGTCTGCACGCTGAAGAAGAAGGCGTCGATGGGCGAGGCCGGGTTGCCGCCCTTGCTGCCATCGGCCAGACTGCCGGGCACCCCACTGTAAAGCAGCGCGAACACGACGTTGAAACCGAGGAAGCCGAGGACGAAAAGCAGGATCAACTGCTTCCAGCTCATCCCCATCAGCCGGACGTAAGCATCGGTCAGCCACCGGCGAGGCTGGCCGATCACCCTCAGCCGTCCGCGCCGGGTCGAAAAGGCGGCCTCCCGCAGCATGCGCGCAGTGGGTTGCTCTTTCGGTTCGCAAGGCGGGACGGCATCCATGATTTGCACTCTAGCGGGCACCGGCCCTTCGGGCCAGTCGCGCTGCCCGAAAGCCGGAAAGCAGGCTGCCTTCGATCGTCGCCGGCAGGCCGGTGCGGGTCCAATCGCCCGCGAGCCAGAGATTGTCGAATCCGGTGCGCGCCCCCGGCCGCATCGCCTCGTCGGCCGGCGACTGGCGGATGGTCGCCCGCTTTTCCTTGACGATACGATAGGGCGGCATCGCCCTGCCCAGCGCGGGAAACGCGCGGACGACATCCTCCCACAGGCGTGGCGCCAGCGTCTCGGCCGGCTGATCGACCATCGCGCGGGCGGCGCTAACTGTGACGCTGGCGAGCCCCGGCCGGCGGAAGACCCACTGCGCGGCGCCGCCGACGATGGCGACAACTTCGAGCTCCGTGTCCGGCGGGTCGGCCGTGGCGAAGTGGGCATTGACGATCGGCTCGTCGGCGCCCGGCGCCTCCAGTCGGGGTACCAGCCGCTCGGCGATCGTCGGCGGCGTCGCGATGATGATGTGGTCCCCCTCGTCCCATGGCTCCTCGCCGGTCTCCGACGCCAACCCGCTTGCCCTGGCGCCGGTGACATCCAGGCGCTTGATGCGCGCGCCGAACCGGATCGTCCCGCCGCGCGCTGTGATGAAATCGAGCGCCGGGGTCACAAACGTGTCGGCCAAATTGTCTTTGGCGATCAGCGGGCGGGCGAAAGCCCCACCGCGCGCCAACGTCGCGGAAAGAACCCGCCAGAACCCGCGCGCCGATGCCTGTTCTACCGGGGTATTGAGCGCCGAGACCGCGAGCGGCTCCCACAATACTCGATAAACCTCGTTGCGCGGCAGCACGTCCGCCACGCTGGCGCCGCCCCGAGCGAGTGCAAGCCTGATCGCGGCTAGATACTGGATCGCCCGCGTCTCCGGTACGCGCCGAGCCGAGTCGGTGATCCAACGCGGGAGCGGACCGGCATTGGGACGGATGGCGAAGCGGCGATTATGCGTCAGGTCAAGGAAATCGAATCCGTCCCCGCTCGGGCCCACGAGCCTATCCTGAGCGCCGATCAGCCGGAGATAGCGCTGCACGTGGCGATTGCCCGACAGAACCAGATGGTTGCCGTTGTCGATCACCCGATTGAGCTCGCGGTCATGGTACGATCGGCAGCGCCCGCCCGCCTGGCCAGCGGCCTCATAGACGATGACCGGGAGGTCCCTGTTCGCCAGCGCGACAGCGGCGGCGAGGCCGGACAGGCCGGCCCCGACGATATGCACCGTCATCGGCGATAGGTCGCCAATATGGTCGCGAGCCCCTCGCGCTTCGACAGTCGGGGCCGCGGCCCACGCGCCCGCCAGCCGCGCGCGACCAGCTTTTCGAAAATCAGGCCGTAAGCCTCCTGCATGATCCGAGCCGACCGCAGCTCGCGACGGTGGGCGACAGGTAGCATGCCTGGCAAAAGCCGGTAGCGTTCGGTGACCTCTGCCGCCAATTCCTCGCAGATGTCGGCCATCCGCGGGTCCGACACGATCTCGGCGGCATGTCGTTCGGTCGCAATGCCCGCTGCTGCGATCCGATCGCGTGGAATGTAGAGGCGGTCGATCGCCGCGTCTTCGTCGACGTCGCGGAGGATATTGGTGAGCTGCAGCGTTTCCCCCAGATAAATCGCGAAGGCCCGGCTCTCGGCATCGGGCGCGCCGAAAATGCGGCAAGACAGCACGCCAACTGCCCCCGCGACCCGCCTGGCATAAGCCGAAAGCGCTCCACGGTCGGCGATCCGCACCGAAGGTGCGGCATCGATCAGCATGCCCTCCAGGATGAGATCGAATTCCTCGCGCGGTAGTCTGTAGCGCTGGACCGCCTCGACCAGTTCCCGTTCGAGAGCAAACCGCCCCTGCCCAGCCCCCTGGTCGGCATAGATGCGATCGAGCGTCGTACGCCAGTCATCGAGCTCAGCCCGCTTGTCCTCGATCGGTGCTGGCGCGTCGGCGATGTCGTCGACCGCCCGGCAAAAACCATAAAGCGCATACATGCCGCGCCTCCGCGCTGGCGGCAGGATGCGCATGCCGGCTGTGAAGGACGAGCCGGCGCGCCCCACCGACGCCGCCACCAGCGCCGTGTCGCTCGGCGACCCAGGCGGCGCACCACCGGCCAGGACCTTGAGCCCAGGCAGCACCGCGCGGACGAAATCGCCCTTGGTCAAAGCCACGCGGGCCCGAATCGGATCGCTCTCGCGCAGCCGCGCCGACAGAGCCCGTACGAGCGACATCATCACAGCTACCTCGGCTCTGAGGCCCCGTGACTTGATCCGACCTGCCAGCAGCGACGCTATTTCGACCAGTCGATCATTGCCGTCGAGGCAGCGATCGAGGATTGGCCGCCTGAGCGTTTCGGCGCCGGGCGCGAAAAACCGCGCCTCGCCGCCAGCTGCTGCGATCCAGCGGCGCGGGATGTAGACGCGGCCCAGATTCCGCCAATCGTCGCCGCAATCCTGCAGGTGATTCAATATCTGAAACGCGGCGCAGAGCGCGTTGCCGGGCTCGAGCGTGCTCGGGTCTTCGCCGTGCAGCAGCAATAGATAGCGACCGACCGGATGGGCGGAATAGCGGCAGTAATTGATGAGGTCATCCCAGCTCTCGCAGCTGACATTGCGCGCATCGCGTTCGAACGCGACCAGCAGGTCGCGACACTCGGCAATCCCGACGCCAGTCTCTGCGGCCGATGCGCGGATCGGGTCGACCCGGTCGTCGCCGCCGAGGTCGAGCGCCCGGCGCATGGCGGTGAGGCCCGTGAGCTTGTCCTCGCGGCTGAGATCGGGCGAGTCTGCAATATCGTCGGCTGTCCGGGCGAAGCGGTAGAACGCGGCGATATGGCGGCGCAGGGGCTTCGGCAGCAGCCAGGAGCCAACGGGGAAGTTCTCCTCCGTTGCACCCTTGGTCGGTGTGGCGACGATCGCGCCGGGGGCGACGACGGCCCGGTCGGCCGGCAAAATCGCTTGAGAGCTAGTTTGCGAAACGGTCATGGTGATTACCCGTAACCGGGTCCGTGACGGAGAACAAGCCGCTGGCCCAGCCGGGTCGACGCGGCGCGAAACCCAAGATAGTGTCCGACGATGCTGGACCAAAGCCATTTCGAATGGGGCACCATCACTGCACGACTTGTCGCCGCGCTCTTCGCGGGCGGCGCGCTCGGGCTCGACCGTGAGTGGCTGCACAAGCCGGCAGGATTGAAGACCCATATGCTGTTCGCGCTGTCCTGCGCCGCGATGAGTGTCATGGCAATCGATATCTATCTTATGGAGCGGGATCTCGGCAGCGGCGGCAACCCCGACGCGACGCGTATCCTGCAGGGCATCATCACCGGGATGTCGTTTCTCGGCGCCGGCGCGATCATTCGGGGCCAGCATAAGATCCATGGGCTCACGACCGGCGCCAGCGTGTGGCTGGCCGGCGCACTGGGCCTCATCTTCGGGGTGGGCCAGTACCGCCTCGGCATCGTCGCGCTGGTGCTCGGGCTCGTGACGCTGATCTTCATCCGCATCGTCGAGCCCCGCGACATCAAGCAACGTCGCCTGGCCCTGGAGCGCCGCGGCGAACTCAGCGAGGAGGACCTGGGCAAACCGACCTGAGCCGAAAGTCTCTCGCCTATGCTCTCGACCACCGGCAGAACCCGCTCCCGCCATTCGATCACGCGAGCCCCAGACTCAACCGCGGTTCTATCCTTCGCGCCCTCGCCCGGCGCATCCAGCGGCTCAGCCCAGATCAACGGATCATGCGCGATCCGCAATCCTTGCAGACCTGTGCCAAGCGCTCGGCCACCGAGCTTTCGTCCGGATCATCAGGTTGAGACGAGGTTTTGCCGGAGGATCTCCTCGATCTCCGGGATGCAGGAGCCGCAATTCGTGCCGGCCTTCAGCAACCTGCCGATATCCGCGACGGTGCAGCCCCGGCCGGCGGCAACCGCCCTTTCGATCGCAGCGTTGCTGACCGAAAAGCACGAGCACACTGTCCGCCTCGCCAACTGCGGCTGATCGGCGGCCGCCTCGACCGCGAACAAGGCTTGGCGTGCCGTCCGGTCGAACGGTCTGCCGATCCAAGCGGCAATGTCGACGCGGGCAGGCAGCTGGTAGCGTCTGCTGGCGCAGAGCGCAAGCAGGCCGACAACCCGGCCATCGACAATGCGGGCGAAGCGGAAACTGCCGCGTTCGGGATCAGCCTGGGAAATGGAGTCGGCACAAGGCGTTTCGCCCATCAGTCCCGCCGCCATGTCGGCGAGCGCGAACTCATCCGGCAACGGGCTCCAGCCCCGCATCTCCCAACTGTCGCAGCCGGCGATCGGAATACGGACATGGTAGAAATCGGCGTCCGGAGCCGGCCCGATTCCGCCGACCAGCACACCGCACCACAGGGTCGGCACAGGGGCGAGGCCAACCGGCGTCGCCTTCAGTTCCGGTTGACCGGAAACCAGGTCGCGCGCCGGACCGGTGAGGCTGTCGATGGGACCGGCCGAGCCGAACCGGTCGGTCCAATGCATCGGCACGAAGACGTCACCTCGCCGCTGTGCCTCACTAGGCCGCGCGCGCAAGACCGCCGCGCCATGTTTCGATCGCACGCGCACCAAATCGCCGGCGGTGATGCTGAGCTTGGCGGCATCCGCCGGATGGAGGTCAAGCCAAGGCTCATCCTGGTGGGTCATCAGTCGGGGCGTCAGGCCGGTGCGGGTCATCGTATGCCACTGATCGCGGATCCGGCCGGTATTCAGGATATAGGGCGAGCGCCGGTCGGGCTTGTCAGCCGGCGGGATGAACGGCGTAACAACGAATCTCGCCCGGCCGTCGGCAGTCGGGAAGCCGCCGTCGCCGAACATACGCCCGCCGGCGGTATCCCCGCGAATCGGCCAGCGCACCGGCTCCATCGCGTCGTATTCTCCATCGCCGACCGCCGCCAGCACGCCAATATTGAAGGTGTGGCCCCCGTCATTCTCGAAGGCCGACAGCGCGGCGTGTTCGCGGAAGATATCGACTGGCTGGCAATAGGCGAACTGACCGGCCCAGCCCATGCGGGCCGCGACCTCCTTCAGGATCCACCAATCGGGCCTGGCCTCGCCGGGTGGGGCACGAAAAGCGCGCTGGCGCGAGATGCAGCGTTCGGAGTTGGTGACGGTGCCCTCCTTCTCGCCCCAACTCGCGGCCGGCAACACGATATCGGCGAGCGCCGTCGTGTCGGTATCCCAGCAATCCGACACGACGACGAACGGGCAGTCCTCCAGCGCTCGACGCACGAGGGCCGCATTGGGCATGCTGTCGGCTGGATTGGTCGCCATGATCCAGAGCGCCTTGACCCGTCCATCCAGCACCGCGTCGAACAGATCGACGGCCTTCAGGCCGGGGGTGCGGGCCATGCCGGGCGACCGCCAAAAACGGCCGACCCGATCGACATCCTCAGGGTTTTCGAAACCCATATGGGCGGCCAGCTGGTTGGCAAGACCGCCAACCTCGCGCCCGCCCATGGCGTTGGGCTGCCCGGTCACCGAGAACGGCCCCATTCCCGGCCGCCCGATCCGGCCGGTCGCCAGATGGCAGTTGATAATGGCGTTGACCTTGTCGGTTCCGGCGGAGGACTGGTTCACACCTTGAGAAAACACCGTCATCGACCGCTCGGTATCGGCGAAGCGGCGGTAGAACGTGGCAATATCCGCCGTCGGTAGGCCGGTCAGGGCGGCGACTTCGTCCAGGCCGGTCTGGGCGGCGTCAAGCGCGGCTTTGAGACCGGTCGTGTGCGCGGAGACCCAACTGTCGGCGACCCGCCCTTCAGACACCAGGAAGGACAGCAGCCCGTTGAACAAGGCGACATCGCTGCCCGGTGTCAGCGGCAAATGCAAATCGGCGATCTCGCAGGTGGCTGTGCGGCGCGGATCGATCACAACGGTGAACGTCCCGCGCCGCGCCTTCGCCTGCTTCAGCCGCTGGAACAGGATCGGATGGCACCAGGCGGTATTGCCGCCAACCAGCACCGCAAGGTCGGTCTCTTCCCAGTCCTCATAGATCCCTGGGACGACGTCCGCCCCGAACGCCCTTGTATGGCCGGCGACGGTCGAGGCCATGCAAAGGCGGGAGTTGGTGTCCATGTTGCCGCTGCCGATGAAGCCCTTCATCAGCTTGTTGGCGACATAATAATCCTCGGTCAGGAACTGGCCGGAGCCGTAGAAGGCCACCGAATCAGGCCCATGCGCCGCAACTGTTTCGGCAAAGCGGCGGGCGACGAGGCCGAGCGCAGTATCCCACTCCACATCCTGCCCACCCATGCGCGGACGCAGAACACGGCTGGAATCATCCAGCGTCTCGCCCAGCGCCGAGCCTTTGGAGCACAGCCGACCGAAATTGGCCGGATGGTCCGGATCGCCCCGGACAGCGCCGTCCTTGGCGATCACGCCGCAGCCCACCCCGCAATAGGGGCAGGTCGTCCTGACCTCGGTCATCGTCCTACGGCAGCATCAGCAGGATGCGGTCGCCGTCGCGGCGGACCGGAATGGTGCGGACGCAGCCCTCGTCGGGCGCGGCCGCCTCACCGCTTTCCAACCCGATCACCCAATTATGCAGAGGACAGGTAACGGAGACACCATGGACGATCCCCTGCGACAGCGGCCCGCCCTTGTGCGGGCAGCGGTCATCGAGCGCGAAGACCTGGTCGCCCGCTGTGCGGAATACGGCGACATCGCCACGCGGCGTCGAGACGACGCGCGCACCCAATCGAGGGATTTCGCCGATCGTGCCGACCTCTTTCCAGCAGGCTTCGGTCATGATGGTGTCCATCGTCACTCCACCTTCGCCAATGTGCGGAATTCGACCGCGGCCGCTTTGCCGGGATTGCGCTCCTGCCAGGGATCGGCCTGGAAGAACTGCTGCGAATGGAGGAAGCGGCCATGGAGCGCCTTGCGACCGGCCTCGTCCTCAACGATGCGAGTCTTGACGTAGTCCAGGCCTACACGCTCGACCCAGGGGGCGGTACGGTCGAGATAGCGCGCCTCCTCGCGGTAGAGCTGCAGGAAGGCGCCGCAATATTCCAGCACCTCCTCCGCGGTCGCGACTTTGCACAGAAAGTCGGTGGCGCGAATCTTGATGCCGCCATTGCCGGCGATGTGAAGTTCCCAGCCGCTCTCGACCGCGACGACACCGAAATCCTTGATCGTCGCCTCGGCGCAGTTGCGTGGGCAGCCGGACACAGCGAGCTTCACCTTGTGCGGATGCCAGGAGCCCCACGTCATCTTCTCGAGCGCAATGCCCATCGCAGTCGAATCCTGGGTGCCGAAGCGGCACCATTCCGACCCGACGCAGGTCTTCACCGTCCTGAGGGCCTTGGCATAGGCGTGGCCCGAGACCATGCCGGCCGCGTTGAGATCGGCCCAGACCGCCGGGAGGCTCTCCTTCTTCACACCCAGCATGTCGATGCGCTGGCCGCCGGTGACCTTCACCGTCGGGATGGCGTGCTTGTCCACCACATCGGCGATGGCGCGCAGCTCCTTGGCGCTTGTGACGCCGCCCCACATGCGGGGAATGACGGAAAAGGTGCCGTCCTTCTGAATGTTGGCGTGGACGCGCTCATTGATGAAGCGCGACTGCGGGTCGTCGCGA
>CAZVYC010000006.1:0-16377 GCA_964631425.1 uncultured Rhodospirillales bacterium | reverse complement strand
GAGCGCCGGGCGGCAGGAATGGCAGCCGTCCGGATTGTTCCAGCCCAGCCTGTCCATTACCGCGCGGATGGTCTTCAGCCCATCCTCCCGGATGTGCCGGCGCACCTCCTCATGGCTCGCCGTGGTGCATTGGCACATGCCGGGCTGGGCGGCCTCGGCGAATGCCTCGCCCGCCGTAGCGGCCAGGATCTGCTCGACCAGGCCCGTGCAAGACCCGCAGGACGCGGAAGCCTTGGTGTGGCGGCGCACCGCGTCCAGCGTCGTCAGTCCCTTGGATGCGATGGCGTCGGTGATCGTGCCCTTGCAGACGCCGTTGCAGCCGCAGATCTGGTAGTCGGCCGGCAGGCCTGCGGCGCTGGTCGGCTTCACCTGTCCCATTGCCGCGGCCACCGCCTGACCCAGCAAGGCTGCGTCCTTGAAGGCTGTGATGTCCTCGCGCTTGCGCAGCAGGTCGAGATACCAGGCGCTGTCAGACACGTCGCCATAGAGGACGACGCCCTCCAGCCGGCCATCGCGCAGCACCAGTTTCTTATAGGTCTGCCGCGCGGTGTCGTGGAAGGTCAGGTCGCTGTAGTCCTCGCCGCCCTGGAAATCGCCGGCGGAGAACAGATCGACGCCGGTGACCTTGAGCTTAGTCGACAGAACCGAGCCGGCATAGGCGGAGACGGTCGTATCGTCGCCCGCCAGATGGTCGGCGCAGACCTTCGCCATTGCATAGAGCGGGGCGACAAGGCCGTAGGTCTTGCCCCGATGCTCGACGCATTCGCCGACCGCGAAGATGTCGGGGTCGGAGGTGCGCATATCGTCGTAAACGGCGATGCCCCGGTTGATATCGAGCCCGCATTGCCGCGCCAGGTCGATGTTCGGGCGGATGCCGATAGCCATGACGACGAGATCGCCCGGCACCTCGCGGTCGTCCGCGAGCCGCACGCCCTCGGCCCGGCCGTTGCCGAAGATCTCCTCAGTCTGGCCGTTCATGAAGAAGTTGAGGCCGCGTTCGTCCAACGCGCGCTGCAGCAGCTTGCCGGCGGTCTGGTCGAGCTGCCGCTCCATCAGCGTGTCCATCAGATGGACGACCGCGACCGACATGCCGCGCTTCATCAGCCCATTGGCCGCCTCAAGCCCCAGCAGGCCGCCGCCGATGACGATGGCCCGTTGGTATTTTTCCGAAGCACCGATCATCTGCTCGATATCGGAAATGTCGCGGAAGGCACAGACTCCGGGGAGCTCGAGCCCGGGAATCGGTGGCACGACTGGACGGGAGCCGGTGGCGAGCAACAGCCGGTCATACGGCTCGATCCGCCCGCTTTCCGACGTCACCGTCTTGGCATCCCGGTCGATCGCCACGACCGGGTCGCCTGCCAGCAGGCGGATGCTGTTCTCGCCGTACCAGGCGAGCGGGTTGATGATGATGTCCCCGATCTCCTTCTCGCCGGCCAGCACCGACGAGAGGGCGATGCGATCGTAATTGACGTGCGGCTCGGCGCCGAAAACGGTGATCTGATAGCGGATAGGGTCTCGCTTCAGCAGTTCCTCGACCGCCCGCATCCCGGCCATGCCGTTGCCGATAACCACCAGACGTTCCCTGCGATGGATCATATTCATGGCCGCCCTCCTCAGATCCGGACGGCGCCGGAGAGGCTGGCCCAGCTTGCTCGCCAATGCTTCTTGACGCCGGTCAGGCTGAACAGCGCGACCAACGCCAGCAACGCGAAGATCAGGAAACCGGCCTGATAGCTGCCGGTCGTGTTCTTGGAGAAGCCCAGGCTGGAGGCGAGATAGAAGCCCCCGACGCCGCCCATCATGCCGACCAAGCCGGTCATGACGCCGATCTCACGCCCGAAACGCTGCGGCACCAGCTGGAATACCGCGCCATTGCCCATGCCGAGCGCACCCATCCCGACGATGAACGCCGCGATCGCCATCCAAAGCTCGGGCAAGCCGAAGCTGACGACGATCAGCGCCGCCGCGGCAATCATGTACATCGCCGACAGGGTCCGCACCCCGCCCAGCCGGTCGGCCAGCGCCCCGCCGACCGGACGCAGCATTGAGCCGGCGAAGACGCAAGCGGCCGTGGCATAGCCGGCATGGACCGGCGCCAGCCCGTACTGGTCATTGTAATAGATGGTGAGCGACGAGGAGAGGCCGACGAAACCGCCGAAGGTAACGCTGTAGAACGCCATGAGCCACCAGGCATCGCCGATCTTCAGCACCTTGAAGTAATCGACCAGCGATTTGGACGGCGGTCGGTTCGGGCTATCCTTGGCGAAGCCGATATAGAAGGCGAGAACGGCAACCAGCGGGATGGCCGCCAAGCCCAGCACGTTATTCCAGCCATAGGCGACGGCAAGGCCGGGGGCAAAGAGGGCGGCCAGCACGGTGCCGGAGTTTCCGGCCCCCGCGATGCCCAGCGCCATGCCCTGATGCTCGGGTGGATACCAGCGTGACGCCAGCGGCAGCGCGACCGCGAAGGAGGCGCCGGCCATGCCGAGCACGGCGCCCAGCAGCAGGACTTCTGCGTAGCGATGGATGCCGAGCAGCCAGGCAACGGCCAGGCCGGAGATTACCACCAGCTGGGCGAGTATGCCCGTCTTCTTCGGCCCGAAATGGTCGACCAGCACGCCGTTGAGGATGCGGAGAAAGGCGCCGGCCAGAACCGGGGTCGCGACCATCAGCCCCTTCTGGGCCGGATCGAGGCCGAGCGTCTTGGCGATCTGGACGCCCAACGGGCCCAATATCACCCACACCGTGAAGGAGAAATCGAAATAGAGGAAAGCGGAGAGGAGCGTGGGCAGATGCCCAGCCTTGAGGAAGCCTTTGTTCATCATCGCAGCGATCCTGCCGGCCATCATGGCCGGATGAGCGATCGCCGTTGACCGCCCGGGCGCAGTTCGGAACATTGCATCGAATGTCCCGGCTCAAGACCGGTCCACCGTTGGAGCGGCCTCGCCGGCGGAGATCAGACACCGGCCGGTGTTTGATGCAGTGCAACAAGCATGCCAAGCTACGAGGCCGCGAAACTGGCGATGTTGCCGAAATGATGGGCAGGCGCTCTGCCCAAGAATGTTGCAACGCAATGGGCTATGCCGCCTTTATGGGCAGCAACGTCCCGGCTACGGCTCGAAGACCACGCCATCACAAAAACTGTCAGGCTCCTCCGGTCTGGAGTCCTGCAGTGGGGCGGAAACGCCGGTGCGCGCGGCCGCCGCCCGGAACAGGTCAGGACGATATATCGAGGCAGCGCGCGCCTTCTCGATCTCCGGCGGCAGATGGCCCCAACGCGCCATCTGGGCGAGGAACCACGCAGCATGCGATCGCCAGGGGAAATTGGCCGCATGACGGAAAAAGACCGACCGCTCGATCATCCCGGATGCGTCCGGACCCGCTGCCGGCAGGGACTGTCCTATGGCGCGTGGGTCGAGCGCCAGGTCGTCGGCCAAAAGCCGCGCAATCGTCTCGGCATTGGCGGGACTGTCGCAGAAACGGGCAGCCTCGAGAAGGGCGTCGATCATCGCATCGAGCGGCAGCGGGTTGGCCAACGCCCAGCTGCGCGGCGCGACGATGCATTTCTCTGGATGGTTGCGCCAGATTTGCGAGGAAATCACCACCGTGCGGCCCACCCCCTCGCTCGCGGCTATCGCGCCCCAAGGGGCGCCGGCGCAGAATCCGTCGATATGGCCGTCACTGAGGGCGGCGACTGTTTCGGCGGGCGAAACGACCGAAAGCTCGACGTCCTTGTCCGGATCGATGCCCGAGGCAGCCAACCAATAGCGCAGCAAGAGATTATGCGTCGAGTAGATATGCACCACCGAGAAGCGCAGCCGCCGCGTTCGCTTCGCGATCAGTTCACGAAGGCGGCCGCCGACCTCCATCGCTCCCGGTCGTTGGCCAGAGGCGATCGTATCGGCAATCTCGTTCGAGACCGTGACAGTATT
Source organism: uncultured Rhodospirillales bacterium (assembly GCA_964631425.1). Lineage (GTDB taxonomy): Bacteria > Pseudomonadota > Alphaproteobacteria > BOG-932 > Roseiterribacteraceae > BOG-932. Next base: position 12,442 of record CAZVYC010000006.1, on the reverse strand, counting down.
GCCATTGAGACTGAGCGACATCGGCACGACCAGCGGCGTTCCGATGCCGCGCAGGCCGAGCGACACGGCGAACGCGAGCGGCGGAAGCATGACGGCGGCCTGGAGGCGGCCATAGGTCAGCTTATCGGCGATATTGGCCCAAGACGGCTCGGTCGAAAGGCGCACGTCCAAGCCGCGCCGCGCGAAAAAGCCGTTGCGCGCGGCAACGATCACCGGCGCGGCGTCGGTCAATCTAAGCAGGCCGATTGTGATCGGTCCACCAGGCATAGAAGACATGTTTCCCGTGTCGCCCATTTTATGGCTTCTTTTCCGCCGAGTTTAGAATCTCCGCCGCGACTTCGACAATGCGCTTGCCGTGGTTCATCGCTGTCTTACGCAGGTGGCTATGCGCCTGCGGTTCGCTCAAGCGCCTTTCCTTCATCAGCCGCGCCTTTGCGCGCTGGATGGTTTCACGCTCATTGAGCTTGTTTTCCGCCTTCTCCAGCGTCTCGGCCAGCCTCTGGTAGCGGCGGAAGATGGCCACCGCGGCCTGGACGATCGGCTTTACATCCGGAACCGAACTTCCCCGGAGATTGTAAGAGCTTACGCCCGCCTCGATGGCTTCTTCCATGAACCCGGAATCGTCGCGGTCGACGAACAGCACGATCGGCCGCGGTGCCTGGGCGCTCACTTGGCGAATGTTTTCCAGGCTGTCGCGATCGGGGCGGGACATGTCGACGATGACGACGTCCGGTTTCGCGGCCTCGACGACGTCGACCAGGCGCTGCCCTGGCGCGAGCCTGACGATTTCCTTGATGCCGGATTCGGACAGGCGACGCGAAACGGCTTCTGAGCGGTCGTTATTGTCGTCTGCCAGCAAGACTTTCAACGATACGCATCCTGTGCTCCGGAAGATAGCGACCAGGAGCGGCAGCAAATTCCATGCCAGCGCCACACATGCCAGCGCCACACAGGGCGGGGGACGGTATCCGATCAGGCGGTCGTCGCCTCGCCCTCTTCCGTTGGTGCGGTAGCCAGGTCTCCCAACAGGCGCATCAACGTTGGTGACAGGCGCTTGAGTTCCTGGCGATGGGCGCGGGACAGTCCGGCCAGCAGCGCTTCGGCCTCGCCGGTCAGTACGATCGAGACCGACCGGCGGTCGGCCCTGCCAGCGCGCCGCTCCACCAGGCCGCGTGTCGCCAGCCGATCAACCAGCCCGACGGCGCTGTGGTGGCGAAGCCCCAGCCGCTCGGCCAATTCGCCGATCGTCACCTCTTCGCGCCCGGGATGCCCCTTGATCGCCAGCAGCGCCTGATGCTGCTGCGGCGTGACCCCAGCCGCTTCCGCGGCGTCGCCGCTGAAGGCGAGGAATTGCCTCAGGACGTAACGGAAGTTCGCCAGCCGTTCGTAGTCGGCCTTGGACAATTCATCAGGCACCATTTTCGCTTTCCGCGTCGCCATAGCTGCCATCCCCAGCGTCCTTTGTCATTTATGTCGCAGTGCGATATAAGTCGCCGTTTATCTCTGAACGCTAACCCAGGACAATCATGTCGACTATCCCGGCACCGGACCGCAAGCCGACAGGCGACGATACGCTGCGCGATTTCACGGCCGATTGGCGCCTTCTGATCCTGATGGCAATGGCGTTGGTGGTCGGCAGCGGCGGTGCGGGGGCGGCCTGGGCATTGCTGCACCTGATCAATCTCGCGACCAACATCGCCTATCATGGCCGTTTCAGCGCCGCACCGGCATCGATCGACGGCAACACCCTCGGCTGGTTCGCCATCTTCGTTCCGATTGCCGGCTGCCTGATGGTCGGCCTGATGGCGCGGAGAAGATCCGCGGCCACGGCATACCGGAGGCGATGGAGGCCATCCTGATCGGCCGCAGCCGTATCCAGCCCAAGGTCGCCATCCTGAAGCCGCTATCCTCCGCGATTTCGATCGGCAGCGGCGGCCCTTTCGGGGCCGAAGGGCCAATCATCATGACGGGGGGCGCGATCGGCTCGCTTTTCGCGCAGTTCTTCCATCTGTCGAATGCAGAACGGAAGACGCTGCTGGTAGCCGGCGCGGCGGCGGGGATGAGCGCCACTTTCGGTACGCCGATCGCCGCGATGCTGCTGGCGGTCGAGCTGCTGCTGTTCGAATGGAAGCCGCGCAGCTTCATCCCCGTGGCGCTCGCCGCGGTGGTCGCGGCAGCATGGCGGCCGTGGCTTATCGGCGGCGGCGTGTTGTTTCCGATGACCGCCAGTGCTCCGCTGCCGTCTGCCGGCTTGGCTCTGGCAGGCCTGCTCGGTATCGCCGCCGGCCTGGGCTCGGGCTTGATGACGGCAATGGTTTATAAGAGCGAAGACCTCTTCCAGCGCTTGCCGGTCCACTGGATGTGGTGGCCAATGCTGGGCGGGCTCGTGATCGGACTGGGTGGGTTGGTCGAGCCCCATGCGCTGGGCGTCGGCTACGACAATATCGCGGCTCTGCTGGACGGCAGGCTGACGGGCATGCCAGCCGCGCGGTTGCTGGCAGTCAAGGCGGTTATGTGGGCGATCGCGCTGGGCTCGGGCACGTCCGGCGGTGTGCTGGCGCCGCTGCTGATCATGGGCGGTGCGCTTGGGGCGCTGTTCGGCCTCGCGGTTCCGGTCGGCAATCCGGCCCTGTGGGCGCTGATCGGGATGGCCGCCATGATGGGCGGCACGATGCGCTCGCCGCTGACCGCGATCGTCTTCGCGATCGAGCTGACCGGAAATCTGAGCGCGGTCCTGCCATTGGCGATCGGCTGCGCGCTGGCCCACGGGACCACCGTGCTGCTGCTCAAACGGTCGATCCTGACCGAGAAGGTCGCGCGGCGCGGCCATCATGTGATGCGCGAATATATCGTCGATCCGTTCGAGACGATGCGGGTGACCGAGATCATGGCCCATCCGGTTGACTGCCTGTCGGCCGATATGACGGTCGACCAAACGATCGCCTTCTTCACCGCGGCCGATGTGCCGGCGCGCCATAAGAGTTATCCCGTCACCGGAGCAGACAATCGCCTGGTCGCGATCGTGTCCCGCGCCGACGCACTGCGCTGGAGCCGAAGCGACGGGCTGGACGATCGGACGCTGGGCGAATTGCTCGCCGACCAGGAGCCGGTCGTCGGCTATGACGACGAAATGGTTGCGCAGCTTGCGGACCGGATGGCGGCGACCGATGTAGGACGAGTGCCGATCCTGCGCCGTGCCGATGGGGTGCCGGTCGGACTGGCGGCACGGCGCGACCTGTTGCGTGTGCGGGCCAAGGCCGTCCGGCACGAGCAGGAACGCGAGGCGCTAATCAAGCTGCGGCCAAGACCGATCGCGGCGAGGAAGGGTTTATGCAGTTCTCGGAGGTAACGGAACAGGCGATCGCCGTGCTGGTCGACCGGTTCTACGGCAAGGTCCGGCGCGACCCGGTCATCGGCCCGGTGTTCAACAACGCCATCGACGACTGGGACGATCACCTGGCGAAGCTCCGCGCCTTCTGGTCCTCGGTCATGCTGACCAGCGGGCGGTACAAGGGGAACCCGCTGGCAATGCATATGAAGCAGCCGATTGAGCCGCCCTTCTTCGATCATTGGCTGGCGCTGTGGCGCGAAACGGTCACCGAACTGTTCGCGCCCGAGATCGCCGCGCGCTTCGCCGAGAAGGCGGAACGGATCGGCGAGAGCCTCAAGCTCGGGCTGTTCTTTCGGCCGGGCGAAGCGGCGCCGATTCCCCGTCGGGACGGTTCCAGTGACGGCTGATCTGCATCGACCGATTTGCGATCTGCTGGGGTGCGAATACCCCGTCATGCTGGCCGGCATGGGCGGCGTCGCCCGCTCCGAGCTCGTCGCGGCCGTCACGGAAGCGGGCGGCTTCGGTTTCCTCGGCATGGTGCGCGAACCGGTATCGCTGATCCGGACTGAGGTAGCCCGGGTTCGCGAACGGACCGACCGCGATTTCGGGGTCAACCTGATTCCGGCCGCCACGGATCCAGCATTGCTCGACGCCCAGATCACGGAATGCATCGCGCTCGCGGTGCCGGTGGTTGGCTTGTTTTGGGATCTTTCCAAGAAAGCCATCCGCCGCCTGCGCGACGCGGGCCTCATCGTTGTCTGCCAGGTTGGTTCGCCCGGCGAGGCCTGTGATGCGCAGGCCGCGGGCGCTCACGCGCTGATCGCACAGGGGCGCGAGGCCGGCGGCCATGTGCGCGGCTTGACGCCGCGCGACGTGCTGCTGCCGGCAATACTAGCCGCAGTGGACATTCCGGTGCTGGCGGCTGGCGGCGTCTCGCGCGGCGCCCACCTCGCTGAAATCCTGGCGCAAGGCGGTGATGGCGCGGTCGTCGGCACAGCCTTCCTTGCGACGCGGGAGTCGTTCGCCCACGATTATCACAAACAGCGTATCGTCACGGCCAGCGCGGATGACACGATCCTGACCGATATCTTCCACGTCAATTGGCCGATCGGGGCGCCGGTCCGCGTACTACGAAACAGTGTCACCAGCGGCACGCGCGGCGATCCGTTCGCGGATGAGCGCGTCGTGATCGGCGAAGAGGAGGGACGGCCGATCTATCTGTTCAGCACGGATTCACCGTTGCGGTCGATGACCGGCGACTTCGAGGCGATGGCGCTTTATGCCGGCCAGGGCGTGGGTTTGATTGACACTATTCCATCCGCCGGCGAACGCCTGCGCACAATTGTCGATGAGGCCGCCGCGATTCTGAGCGAGAACGCGCGGATCGAGATCGAGGACACGCCCCCGGAATCGAGTTCGCCGGTTTGCCTGGCCCGCGACGCCGACAATACCTACATGGGCTTCGCCAGCCGCGAAGAGGTGATTGCGCTCCTCGACGGGTTCGTGGCCATGAAACGCGCCCGTGCGCGGGCGCTGTTGCGGAGCGCGCTGGAAGCAGCCGACCCGGGGTTGCGCCGCGACCTTCTCAGGGCCTATCATCTCGAGGCGGAATGGCTCTGCAAACTGACTGCGGCGCTGCGTTCGCAAAGCGAGAAGCCACCGCGGCGAATCGATCAATCCTATCGCAAGGCGATGACCATCGCCGATATCGCCGAACGGCTTTGCTTCCTCGATGATTCCCAAGCTCGGCTGTTCGCTTCCTGCCGGACAATGTTGCCGAGAATTCGCGACGACGTCCTTTATGCTGAGCTCAAACATATCCTCAGCGAAAACTAATCGTTCAGCCTTGCCAAGAATTGCGTCAGCGCCCGCTCGCTTTCAGGCTAGGGCTTGATGCTCCCGGCTATCAACCCCTCCCCATTCATGCCCAGGCCTGCACGGGCTTCATCCAGAGCACTGCGATAGCCGAGGCGCGGAAACGGTAGCGCCCGCATTCGTTGGTCCTGAGATCCATCTCTGCGTTATGCACGAAGGAGACAAGAGAGATGGAGATCATCGGAGTTCTCTCATGACATACATCGATCTAGCCCTCGACAGAGATTTCACGCCTTCCGAACGCATCACATCGCGGCAACGCCAGGGCTGGTGGGCGGTCGCGCTCGCGCTACCCGATCGGCCATGTGGAAGGCGTGCTGCTCGCGCATTCGGCTTACCTGAGCCGGGTCGGGGGTCAGCTTCGCCCCTAGAATCGCTGCCACCCGCGAGACGTGCGGTTCGTCGCGCATCATCTGGAAATGGTCGGCCTCGACGGTGTGAACTTCCAGCTCCGGCACGAAGGGTTCCCAGCCGCAACGGGGGCTGTGCAGCGGGTGTTCGCGCAGGCGGACGGCCGAGACCAGCAGCAGCATTCCGCTTTCCCAAGGACGGATGCGCGTGTGGTATTCAGCGAGCGTGTTGAAATTGGCGACCCCGCGCTGCACCTCGCAATCTCCCAATTCGCGGTCGTCATGATAGACAATCGCTTCGTCGCCTTTTCTGCACCATACCTGACGCAGCTTCTTCCAGAGGAAGGCGGTCGATTGCTGCCACGGTGCGCGCGGCAGCCGGGCCAGCATGGCCAGGCGGCGCTGCCAGGCGGCATTCTTCCATTCCGGCAGATGGGTATCGATCAAGGCCAGCAGCTCGACCTTTTCCCCGGCGCTGTGCAGGCGCTGCGCCACCTCGTAGGCGATGACGCCCGAGAAGGAATAGCCCAGGATGCGGTAGGGACCGTGCGGCTGGGTCGCCTGCAGGATGCGGATATAATCATCGGCCATGCTCTCCACCGATTGGAAGGCGGGTCGCGGGGCCAGCGTCTCGATCTCGTGGTGGGTAAAGACGCCGAAGACCGGGCAGATCCCCTCCAGCCGCTTCGCCAGTTCGCGATAGATAGGCACACCCGACAGCATGAAGAGCGGTGCCTCGCCTTCCATCGCGCCATTGAGCGCCACGGCGCACGGCAGCCCGTCACCGACCGCTGGCAATTCTTCCCCGCCATAGGCGGCCAGAGCGCGCACCGTACTGCCTTCGAACAGCAAAGACGGGGGCGGAGCGACGCCCAGCTCCCTTTCGATCTCCATGAGGGCGATCATGCCGAGCAGCGAATCACCGCCCAGATCGAAGAAATCATCGTCGAGCCCGACTTCGCGCATGCCCAGAACGCGGGCGACGATGGCAGCCACCTTGCGCTCGTGCTCGGTCATCGGCGCGCCTCTCGTGCCATCCAGAGTGCGCTGGGCGGGCAAGGGCATTTCCCTGAGGCGATTGCGGTCGAGCTTGCCATTGATGGTCAGCGGCATGGCATCCAGCACGACGACCTGGTGCGGCAGCATATAATCCGGCAACTCCTTAGCGAGCGCGCGCCGGAAGGTTGCGATCCGCTCATTGCGGGGCTTGACCACGAAGGCCACCATCTGCATCCCGCCTTCGGCGTGGGGACGGGCGACCACCGCGCATTGGGCGGCTAGACCCAGTTGCTGCACCACCGTTTCGATGCCCCCCAGCTCGATGCGGATGCCGTGAAGCTGGATCTGGAAATCGCGGCGGCCGAGGAATTCCAGATTGCCGTCGCTATGCAGCCTTCCCATATCGCCGGTGCAGTAGAAGCGCTTTCCGTCGATCTCGACGAATTTCTCGGCATTGAGATCGGGCTGGTCGAGATAGCCCCTGACGATGCCGTCACCGGCGAAGCAGATTTCGCCCACCACGCCGAACGGCACCGGGTTGCGCTGCGCGTCCAGTAGCCGCAGCGTGACATTGGGGAAGGGCTTGCCGACGAACGTGCGGATCTGCTCGATGTCGCGCTCGATCGGATAGGAGGTGCCCATGCAGCTCACTTCCGAACAGCCATAGATCACGAACAGCTCAGCATTGGGGAAGACCTGTTTCATCTCCTCCATGATGGCCGGGTTGACGATATCGCCGCCCGACGAGGCATGGCGCATACGGGGGAAGCTTCGCCGCTCCCGAGGCAGGGAGCGCAGGTACCGAAACAGGCCGCCCAGCAGGCTTGGGCCGGCATGCAGCACGGTGATGTCACGCAGGGCGCGCGCCAGCGCATCGGGCGTCAGTACATCCTTGCGATCCAGCAGGCGCAGATGGCCGCCGCAGCAGAGCGGCGAGAGCAGCTCCCACAGGCTGATGCTGAAGGTGTAGCGGGCCAGCGAGATGAAGCGGTCGCGGGCGGTGAAGCCGTATTCCTGCGCCGCCGACTGGATGTACTGCACCAGATTGCGGTGCGTCGCCACCACGCCTTTCGACATGCCGGTGGTGCCCGAGGTATAGAGCAGATAGGCGGTGTCATCGAGCGCGGGCTCGACCGGCGGCGCACCGCGCGGCAGATCGGCGAGGAACTCTGCGTCACGGTCGAGACAAAGCTGTGGCCACTCGGCAGTGAGGCCGGCCAGATCGGTCGAGGTCAGCACCAGCTTCGGCCTGACCTCGGCCAGCATGCGGCCGATCAGCGCCTCCGGATGGCTCGGATCGAGCGGCAGATAGATGCCGCGCACCTTCCACACCGCCAGCATCGACACAACCACATCGATGCAGGGATGCAGGCACACCGCCACCGGCGTTTCCGGTTCGACCTTCGAGGCCAGCAGGAAATGGGCGAGCTGATTGCTGCGCTCTTCGAGCTCGCGATAGATCAGAGTGCGGTCGTGATGGGAAATCGCCGCAGCATGGGGCTGGGTGCGAGCCAGCGCGGAGAACAGCGTTTGCACCGGCAGGGCGGGATAGGCAGCGCTTCCGCCATCCTGCAGCACGGAGAGCGCGTAAGTCAGTTCCGGGCTCAAAAGCGGCAGGGCCTGCACTTGGGTCGCCGGATTGTCCAGTGCCGCCGCCAGCAGCACGCTATAGCTTTCGATCAGCTGGCTGATGGTTGCAGGCCGGAACAGGGCGGCGTTATAGCCCAAGGTCAGCGCCACCGAATCGGGCCCGGGAACCAGGATGAAATGGATGTCATAGCGCGCCGACGCTCTATGATCGGCGCCGGGGTCGAGCAGCAAGGTGACGGCGATGGTGGCCAGCTGGCTTTGCGGCGCCGACGTCACCGTGACGGGGACGCTGCAATCCGCCAACGCGGAGAAGGAGCTGTCGCCGGCGATGTCGACCTCGAAGGCGGCAGGCTGCGTGCCGCTCCCGTCATAGAGATCGAAAGTGATCGTCTCCTGAGCGGTATAGCGATACAGAAGCGCAGCCAGCGCTCCCAGCAATTCCCTAGGCTGGCCGGGACGCCCGACCGGGATAGGCACCGCGGCGGAGTATGCCAGCTCGTAATCGGTGATGGAGGACCGCTTGACGTCGGTCGGCAATTGGACGAAACGGCGACCGGCGGTGGGTGGGGCGGTCGATTCCCCGGATGAAGAAACGCTGTCGACAGAAGCGTGAACAGTCGCCATCAGAACTCCAAGCCAACTACCTGCCCCTCTTGTCGCAGAGATTAACCCGGTGAGCGGGGAATAGCTGCGTGATCAAGTTGTGACGCGTGCTTTCCGGGAATTCCGTGCGGCCGGGGCATCAGGCTGAGTTTCGGCATGGAGAATTGGCCCCTGTTGAGGGCTGCGAAGCAGGGTCCCTTTCTGGACTCCGAGGTCGGACCGCTGGACGACGGCAACGGGCGCACAGGCGACGCGCTGTTACCTGAACGAACGGCAGCAGCTTTAGGGGAGTGCCAAAAAGGGTCAGGAACGACCCAGGTGGGTCAACTGCAGCTGTAGCCGAACGCGGCCAGCAACGGTGTCAGCACGCCCATCGCGTTTGGATCGAGTGATCGGAAGAGCCAGTCCAATCAGGAATCACGATCGAAATGGACGGTCAGATGAATTGGTTTTAGTGCACCGGGCGATCTACTTGAGGTCAAGGCGACACGATCTTGTCGACCTCGCGGAGATATATCATGCCCGTCATACCGAAATTTCTTGCTGCGGTTGCTATCGCGGCATGTTCATCAACCGTCCAGGCTGCGAACGCGGCAGCGGATTTCTGGACCACGCCGACGGTGCAGGGCTACGGCAGGATCCATTATCTACCGGATTCTGCCTACCGACCCCGGGCGGACCAGACCTATCGGATTGTTTTCTCGATCACTCGGGCCTCGAAATCGCCGGAGTCGGTCAATGCTGCGCTCGATCATGTCGCGCGCACAGTCAATCTCTATACTGCTGCCGGCGTGCCGCTCAGCCATCTGAAGTTCGTCGCCATCGTGTCCGGCCCCGCGACCCCGCTCGTGCTGGACGACGCCCAATATCGGACGGCCTATGGCGTCGCCAACCCGAACCTTTCGCTGGTCGCCGAGTTGCGGAAGGCCGGAGTGGACGTAGCGGCCTGCGGCCAAGCGGTCGCCGAGCATGGCTTCCAGTATGATTGGGTGGACAAGAGCATCACCCTGGCGCTGTCCGCTCTCACCACCGTCACCACGCTGGAGCATCGGGGCTACAGCGTCCTGCAGCTCTGAGCGGAAAGTGGCATCGGATAATGGTGCCCAAGGGCAATCCCGCGCATATCGGGAGCCTTGGTGATCTCGGCCGTTCCGATGTCCGTCTGGCCATGCCCAATCCCCAGTTCGACGGCATCGCCCGACAGATCAAGGAGTCGCTCGCAAAGACGGGCCGCGACACGCTTGTCGCCACTGTCTACCAGACGAAGATGAACGATGGCACGACCCAACTAACCCACATCCACCACCGTCAGACGCCGCTGTGACTCATGCGGGGCACGGTGCAGGCGGGCGTGACCTGGCAATCGGAGGCCATGTTCCAAGAGCAGGCTGGCCATCCGATCGAGGCAGTGGATATTCCGCCGGCGCAGAACACGACGGCCATCTACGCGGCGGCGGCGGTAAGAGGCGCTTCCCACCCGGAAGCTGGCCGGCGCTGGCTGGAGTTCATCCACTCGCTGGAATCGCTCAAGATCTTCGAGCGCTACGGCTTCCAGGCTTACACCGGTCCGGCGAACTAGCTCCGGGGATCGGACCTCCCTCCTCCCTGTTCATGTCGAGAAACTTGAAAGGACTCCATGGCGGGTGCTGAAGCCAGCTTGGCACCGCTGCCAACTTCGGTCGGAGATATTCCAGCATCGGCCTACCTGACCGCCCGACGTGACAATCAGGGCCCTCACCCGCGCTCAGCCTGATTCTCAGAAAATGAAGGAGAGGGTCGAGAGATAATAGGTGGCGTCCGATGCACCGGCCCTTTGAAGGCCGTTCGAAACAAAGAATCGTGCGAGGTCATGATTCCATCTGAGATGGCGGGTGAGCTCAATGGACAGCGTGGCTTGCGGCACCACGCCAACATAGCTGCCCTTGAAATTAAGATTGTACGGGGCGAGCGGTGAATAGAACGCGTCGTTCGTGCTGTCGCGCCAAAGAACCGTTGACTTCAGCCGGAAAACAATTTTGTTTCCAATGGTTGCATTGAGCACCGGGGATACGGCAATGAGGTTGCTCGTGCCTGTGTAAAAGGTGGTGTCCAGATAGCTCGATAGCGGGACATAGGGCGTCGTGTAGGTGCCGATCGTTCCCGACGTCTTATTCCTGTTGCCGCCCGAGTAGATATCGGTCTGGATGCCGACCAACGGATGATAGCGGACGTCGGAAAAGCGCCAGCCGACGCTGGTGTTGATCGAATAGGCGCTGACCGGTCGCTTGACATTCGTCTCCGCCTCGAAGAATTGGCCGCCTTGATAAAGCGCGCCGAACGAGAATTCGATCGGACCGGCCTTGCCCCAGATCCGGGTCCCGTAATTGTCGCGTCGGGTTGACCCCGCCTGCAGACCGGTTGGTGATGTGATCGCCGCGCTGGATCCGTTGAACAGATAGCCGAAATAGAACAGGTCAAAAAAGACGTGGCCGTTCCCGTGCAGGAAGGTGAAGTCCGGTGTCGCATAGCTTTCGTAGGCGCCGAAGAGCCGTGTGCTCCAGCTTGGCCTGCCGGGAAATATGGCGGCGGGCGGACCGATGTTGGTCTGCACGAAATCGAACATGTCGACACGCACGCGCGGCCAGATCATGTAGACGCGGCCGCCATTCCAGCTTTGCGGCACGCTCGACACCGTTCTCAGGTAGAGCACGTAGTTCGGCGCATCGAGAAATTCCATGCGGCCGATCATCAGGCCGGATTTCGCACCGAGAATGGTGTCGTTCAGCTCCAGGAACGCTTGCTGCAGGTCGAGGTCGGTCCGATATCCGGCGCTGTTGTACCCATAGCCGCCCCAGCCGCCGGCGGCGGCGTTGATCAGTTCTCCATAAAGCCGGACATGTGGTCCGATATGCAGGTCCGCGCCATAGATGCTTCGCAGCGTCATACGCCCAGAATCGTTCGGCTTGATGGTGCCTAGGCCCGGCCGGTTCTCGAACCAGTTCTTCAGCCGCTCCTCGCCGCTGAGGGAAAGATAGACGGACCCGCTGTCGTTCAGCGGGATGTATTTCAGGATGTCGAACGGATCGTCATCTGCGCGCCGCAGCTTGGGATCTCGCAGGAAGCTCCAATCCTCTGCCCAGCGCGTCGCGCCGTAACGGCCGACAGGTCCGAAGCCGGCAGCATATCCACCGTCGCGGTTGAAGACGCCCCAATCGCGCCCATGGACACGCGGGTTGGCGGGGCCGCTCGGCGGTGCATACAGCCCCTGGTTGGCCTCGCTGACCTCAGGCATTTCCATCAAGGTCGGCGGCTGACCACGCTCCTCGGGGCTTTGTGACGCTTGCTCTGTGTCGCCGCAGGGCGCCGAGGGAGAGTTCGAGGCGGTCGTTCCTGGTTCGACGCCACAGGTTTCCGGGGTGCCAGTAAGAGCACCGGCCATCCCTGCGCCGGAGCAGAACATCGCTACGGACAGAAACATAGGTTTTGTGAACAGCTTGCTGGACACCGTTCTTGCCCATTGACCGTTCTGTAATCCGCTATAAATGGGGCGGGAAGTTAAATTGCATAGCAAAGCCACCCCTCCGCAAAAGAGACCAAACCGCGTTCCATCAGTTGCCTTTGGCACTATCGCGCAGCAGGACTTCGTGCTCTATACGGCTGCCAATCTAGACGAATTATAACAAACTATTGCGAAGAAGCGCGAAGATCGCCATCA